>NZ_JAIUIQ010000071.1:0-23988 GCF_020165735.1 Mesorhizobium sp. B283B1A | reverse complement strand
CCCGCCCCCCCCCCCCCCCCCCCCCCCACGACCGGTAGGGATTACCGCGCCTTGCGGCCCACGATACGGTTGGCGGCGGAAGTCACGGCTTCCAGCGAGGCGGCGACGATGTTGGTGTTGATGCCGGCGCCGAACAGCTTTCCGCCTGGATATTCCATCTCGACATAGGAAATGGCGGAGGCGTTCGAGCCGCGCTGCATCGAGTGCTCGGAATAGTCGAGCACCGACATCTCGACGCCGACATGCCGCGACAGCGCATCGACGAAGCCGTCGATCGGGCCGGTGCCAGTGCCTGATATCGTCGTTTCCTTGCCGTTGTCGAGGATGACAGCCTCGACCACGCGCCGCCCCTTGACCTCGGTGTCGGGGTAGGTGTGGTGATCGAGGAATTTCAAGCGTGCGCCCGGCTGGTCGACATAGGCCTCGAGGAACCGCTCATGGATGCGCTTGGCCGGCACCTCCTTGCCTTCCGCGTCGGTGATCGCCTGGATCGCCTGGCTGAACTCGATCTGCAGATTGCGCGGCAGGTTGAGGCCGTAATCGGCCTGCAGCACGTAGGCGATGCCGCCCTTGCCCGACTGCGAGTTGATGCGGATGATCGCCTCGTAGCTGCGGCCGACATCGGCCGGATCGATCGGCAGGTAGGGCACTTCCCACAGCGGCGTGTTGGCCTTCTTCAAGGCCTTCATGCCCTTGTTGATGGCATCCTGATGCGAACCGGAGAAGGCCGTGTAGACGAGTTCGCCGACATAGGGGTGGCGCTCGGGAATCTTCAGCTGGTTCGAATATTCGTAGACATCCTTCATCCGGTTGATGTCGGAGCAGTCGATGCCGGGATCGACGCCTTGCGTGTACATGTTGAGCGCCAGCGTGACGATGTCGACATTGCCGGTGCGCTCGCCATTGCCGAACAGCGTGCCTTCGACGCGGTCGGCGCCGGCCATCAGGCCGAGCTCGGTGGTGGCGATGCCGGTGCCGCGGTCATTGTGCGGATGCAGCGATATGATCAGGTTCTCCCTGTTGTCGAGATTGCGGCACATCCATTCGATGCGGTCGGCATAGATGTTGGGCGTCGACATCTCGACCGTCGACGGCAGGTTGATGATCAGCTTGTTGTCGGCCGTCGGCCTGACGATCTCGGTGACGGCGTTGCAGATATCCAATGCCACGTCGAGCTCGGTGCCGGTGAAGCTCTCTGGCGAATATTCGAAACGGAAACCGCCACCGGCCTTGGCGGCCATGTCGGTGATCATCTTGGCCGCGTCGGTGGCGATGCGCTTGATGCCGCCGACATCCTTCTCGAAGACGACGCGGCGCTGCAATTCACTGGTCGAATTGTAGAAATGCACGATCGGGTTGGTGGCGCCCTTCAGCGCTTCGAAGGTGCGGGTGATCAGCTCGGGCCGGCACTGCACCAGCACCTGCAGCGATACGTCGGCTGGGACATTGCCTTCCTCGATGCACCAGCGGGCGAAGTCGAAATCGGTCTGCGAGGCCGAGGGGAAGCCGATCTCGATCTCCTTGAAGCCCATGTCGAGCAGCAGGCCGAACATGCGCGCCTTGCGCTCATGGCCCATCGGATCGATCAGCGCCTGGTTGCCGTCGCGCAGGTCGACCGAACACCAGATCGGCGCCTTGTCGATGACTTTCGAAGGCCAGGTCCGGTCGGTGAGGCCAACGGTTGGATAGGGTTGATATTTGCGGGCCGCGTCGGGCATGCCCCGGGCCGGTTCCGCATCCTTGCCGGCTGCAGCGGCATCAGGGCGGATTTGTTCTCGTGCGTTCATCGTCGTTTCTCCCGGCGGCCTCGGATCCGTCCTGGACGGATTGATGGCGAGTGGCGCCTTTACCAGATTTTCGTTCGCTTGATGTGATTGCCAATTTTGAGACTGGCCAAGGAGCGTGCGCTTGCGCGGCGGTTCGACCGCCGGGCGCTCCTTCAGCGAACCCGGCGATCGCCGATAAGGCCGAGAAGAAGCAGGGTCGATGCCAGCGCGCGCACGGTCTCGCCGGCAAAGCCGGTCGGACGGGAAGCGGTGGTGGCGCGCGTGTTCATGGCGGTTCTCTTACAGGAGCGGCTTGTGAGAGGCAAGCGGGGTGGGACCCGGTTGAATGCCATACTAATGCGGATGCTCTTCCCCGCGCGCTGCAAATACGCCAGACTTGAGCGCCGGCGGGGCTGCGGTGCCCTTTCGCCGGGAGGGGACTGGCCATGAATTTCGTGTTCTTCTCGCCGCATTTTCCAGCCAACGGCGCCGATTTCTGCGACCGGCTGAAAAAGGCCGGCGCGACGGTGCTCGGCATCGGCGACGCACCCTATGAAGCGTTGGACGGCAAGCTGAAGGCGTCGCTCTCCGAATATTACCGGGTCGCCGACATGGAGGACTACGATCCGGTGTTCCGGGCGATGGGGCATTTCATCCACAAATGGGGCCGCATCGACCGTTTCGAGTCGCTCAACGAGCATTGGCTGGAACTCGAAGCCAACATCCGCACCGACTTCAACGTCTACGGCACCAAGCTCGATTTCGTGAAGAACCTGAAACGCAAGAGCCGCATGCGCGCCTTCTTCCGCAAGAGCGGCGTCGAGACGATCGCGCAGCGCAAATGCTCCGACCGCGCCGGCGCCATGACCTTCATCCGCCGGGTCGGCTATCCCGTGGTGGTGAAGCCGGATTCGGGATCCGGCGCCTCGAACACCTTCAAGATCTCCAACACGGGAGAGCTCGACCAATTCTTCAGGGACAAGCCCGAGGGTGTAACCTTCGTCATGGAGCAGTTCATCGAGGGGCTGGTGGTGACCTATGATGGCCTGGTCAATCGCGACGGCGAGGTAGTGCTGGCCGCCAGTCACCGCTACGACCAGAGCGTCATGGAGGTGGTCAACAAGGACCGCCACATGAGCTACATCTGTTTCCCCCGGATCCGGCCCGTTGTCGAGGAGGCGGGCCGCAAGATCCTGAAGGCGTTCGACGTGCGCGAGCGCTTCTTTCACATCGAGCTGTTCGAGACCAGGGACGACCGGATCATCGCGCTGGAGGTCAACATGCGGCCGCCCGGCGCCTGGATGACCGACGCGATCAACTATACGTTCGATATCGACGTCTATGCGGCATGGGCCGACATGGTGGTCAAGGACGCCGCCGGCGGCCCTTATGAGGGCAAGTATTTCACTGCCTATGCCAGCCGCAAGCGCCGCCTCCGCTATTTGCACAGCCATGAGGACGTGCTAGCCGCGCATGGCGACAAGATCGTCCACCATCAGGCCATAGAAGAGGTTTTCAGCCGCGCCATGGGAAACTACGCCTATCAGATGCGGTCGAAGGATCAGGCTGCGCTGCGCGAAGCGGTCGCCTATATCCACGCGGAAAAGGCGTGAGGGATGGACATCTCCTATCACAAGGCCTTCGCCCGCAATCTCGGCCGCGACATGGAGTACAAGCGCTACGGCCATGCGGGCCGGCCGGTCGTGGTGTTCCCGACCTCGCAGGGGCGGTTCTACCAGTTCGAGGATTCCGGCGGGGTGGGCGCGCTGGCCGAGTTCATCGACACCGGCCGCATCCAGTTGTTCGCGGTCGACGGTATCGATTCGGAATCCTTCTTCGACAAGCATCACGATGCCGCGCACCGCATCGCCCGGCACGAGGCCTATTTCCGCTATCTGCGCGACGAGGCGCTGCCGGAGTTCCTCGCCACGGCCTCGGCAGCCAATGGCGGGCGCAAACTGAAGCCGCTGTTTTCGGGCTGTTCGATGGGCGGCTACCATTCCTCGAACTTCGTCTTCCGTTTTCCCGAACTCGCCAGCGGCGTCATCTCCCTGTCGGGCGTCTATTCGGCCCGCGACTTCTTCGGCAAAGCACTCGACGGCGACATCTTCTACAACTCGCCGCTCGACTATCTGCCCGGCATCGTCGATCCAAAACTGCTGGCCCGGCTCAAGTCGCTCAGGCTGATCTTCTGCTGCGGGCAAGGTGCCTGGGAAGAACGCATGCTGGTCGAGACGCGCCAGCTGGAACAAATCCTGCGCGACAAATCGATTCCCGCATGGGTCGATTATTGGGGCGGCGATGTCAGCCATGACTGGCCATGGTGGCACAAGCAACTGGTCTATTTCTTCGGCCGATGGCTGGATGAGGATCTGATGCACAGGCTCGATTGATGACCACGCCCGATCCCATCCGCCGCTTCGTCGAGGCCACCAATGCAGGTGATACGGAAGCCTTTCTCGACACCTTTTCCGACGATGCGTTGCTGAGCGACTGGGGGCGGGACTTTCATGGCCGCGAACAGATCGCGCGCTGGAACCAGTCGGACAATATCGGCGTGAAGTCCAATCTCCGGATTGTCCGCATCGCAGCGGCGGAACGCACTTATCGCGTTCGCATCGCCGTCACGGGCGACGGCTTCAACGGCGAAGGCGACATGACCTTCACGCTGGACGGCGATCGCATCGCGAGCCTGGTCATCGCCTGAGATCCGCAGCCTACCCTTCCTGGCATGCCGGCACAGGCACGGCCTCATGTTCCACCGTCGATCCGCGACGCAGGCCGAGGAACACGACAAGGGCGGTGACGATGGTGATTGCCGCCAGCACGATCAGCAGCCTGTCGAATGCCGCTTCGTAAGCCCCGACCAGGATGGCGGCGCTGTCCGTAGGCAGATGTTGCGCACTTGCACCGACATTGCCGGTCACCAGCAGCTGCGCCGCGGCGGCCGTATCCGTGGACACTCCCTGAGCGGCCAGCTGTGCCGCGGTGAAGCCGGACAGTGTCGCCATGACGATTGCCACCGCCACGCCCTCGCAGGCGACGCGCGTGGTGTTGAAGATGCCGACCGCCATGCCGGCGCGCTCCCTCGGCACGACGCTGACGGCAAGCCCGTCCATCAGGCCCCACGGCAAGGCAATGCCGACGCCGATCAGCACCAGCGGCGCCACCAGCGCGATGTCGACCGGTGGTGTCAGGCTCAGCCAGACGAGGCCGGCGGCGGTGACGAGCAGACCGACGCCGCAGATCGTGGCCGGCGCGATCCAGCGCGCCAGCTGGCCGGCAAGCAAAGGCAGGATCAGCAACGGTCCCGAGAGGCAGATCATCAATTGCCCGGCCTTGATCTCGCTCATCCCTTCGATGCCGATGAAGCGGATCGGCAGAAGCACGAGCAGAACGACAAAGCCATAGGCAGGTGCCGCGGCCAGGAACTGGACGCCGACGAAGCGAGGAAAGCGAAACAGAGTGAGATCGAGCATCGGTCGCGGCACGCGCTGCTCAACCATGACGAAGACGGCAAAGAAGACAAGCGCCGCTGCAAGCACCGCGATGACGAGGGGATTGGCCCAGCCGCTCTGCGGCGCCTGCAACACGCCATAGGTCAACGAGGCCAGCGCGATAGTGAAGGTGCCGGCTCCAGCCCAGTCGAGCCCGGTCGCATCCGGGTCGCGCGAGTCCCTGATGGTGCGCAGGCCGAGGACCGCCGAGGCGATCGCGAGTGCCGCGACCAGAACAAAGATCGATCGCCAACCGAATGCGGAGATGAGCAGGCCGGAGGCGATTGGACCAAAGGCGAGACCGATGCCGAAGCTGGTGCCGAGGAAGGAGAAGGCGCGCAGCCGCAGCGGTCCCTCGAATTCCTGGGCAAGTGCCGAGGCGCCGCCGGCGAAGGCCAGGGAACTGCCGATCCCTTGCGCGGCCCTGAACATGTCGAACCAGGCGATGTCGGGCGCCAGCATCGCGCCAAGTGACGCCACGACATAGAGGCAGAGGCCAGCGAGGAAAATCCGCTTGCGGCCGTGATTGTCGGCCAGCGCTCCGGCCGCCATCAGGCTGGCGCCGAAAGTCAGCATGAAGGCGTTCGTCACCCAGTTGAGCGCGATCGGGCTGCCGCCGAGATCGGCCGCTATACGCGAGAGCGCGACCGCCGGGCCGGTGAAGGTCAAGGGCATCGTCATCGCGGCAAGGCATACCGACAAGAGCACCAGCCATCTCTCGGCCGAGCCGGTTGTGGTCTTCAGGGTCATGGATTTTCCTATCTGAAAAAGCATCCGCCAGCTTGCCGCGTGGGTCGCGCGCCGGTCGCAAGGACAAGATAGGCCTGCCGCCTTTCCAGAAAAATGGTATTGTATTTCCTGACATACCGGACTGAAACGCTCGAATGGAAGAATGCAATGGATCGCCTCAGTGGCCTCTTGGCCTTCGCCCGCACCGCCGAACTCGGCAGTTTCATCGCCGCCGGCCGCGCGCTCGGCATCTCGGCTTCCGCCGTCGGCAAGAGCGTCGCGCGGCTCGAACAGGAGCTCGGCGTGCGGCTCCTGCAGCGCAGCACGCGACGCGTCGGCCTGACGGAGGAGGGCAGACTGTTCGACGAACGGGTGCGGCGCATCCTGGACGACATTGACGATGCCGAGGCGATGCTGTCGCGGACACGCGAGACGCCACGCGGGCGGCTGCGTGTCTCGACCCCGATCGTCACCTACCATCTGCTGCTGCCGGTGCTGTCGGAGTTCATGGCCCGCTATCCCGAGATCGAGCTCGATATCGATTTCAACGATCGCGTCGTCGACGTCATCGAGGAGGGCATCGATGTTGCGATCAGAAGTGGCGAGCTGCCCGATTCACGGTTGGTATCGAGACCCGTTGCGCCGTTTCGCATGCTCTTGTGCGCCGCGCCCTCCTACCTTGATCGCCATGGCACCCCGAGCGTGCCGGCTGATCTGATCAGGCATTTCGGCATAAACTTCCGCTTTCTCAACAGCGGCAGGCTGCTGGACTGGCCGTTCACCACCGGTAGCGCCGAACCGCAGATCCGCTCGATGCTGACCTGCAACAACATGGAAGCCTTGAAGGGCGCCACGCTCGCCGGCCTCGGTATCGCCTGCATGCCCGATTTCCTGGTCCGCGAGGCGCTCCACGACAGCAAGCTGCGCATCGTGCTGGACGATCATGTCGACGGCCGTGGCCAGTTCCGGATGCTGTGGCCCTCCAATCGCCATCTGTCGCCAAAGGTGCGCGTTTTCGTCGATTTCCTTCCCGAACGCCTTGCAGCGCCGCGATAGGCCGGCCGGCATAAATCAGATCTCCGACGGCTCATCCTAAAATATGATTACTTAACTCAAGTTTCCTGTGGAAACGATGGCGGCGCTGTGGCATGCCCGGCGATGGCGACGAGGCCAAGATCTTTCGGCGGCTTCGTTTGAACCGCTATCGAAGGACTTGAACGATGGACCAGTTGAGTGCGCAGACCCGGATCAGCGATGAGGCGATGAGGTCGGCGATCGAGCGTCTTCGCACCGAGCACGGCGAATTCGAGATCGAGACCGGTGCCGCCGATCGATGGGAGCTTCGCCTCTATTACGGGTCGTTGAGCGCCACGCTCGACGGCAACGCCATGCTGGTCCGCGTCGCGGCGATGGACGAGACCTGCCTCTCCTACATGAAGATGACGGTCGCCGGCCATGTTGCCCAGCATCTCGGCACCACCAGCGGATTGCGTTGGGAAGGCGACGGCAGCGATGCCGGCACGCCGGTCTTCTTCCGCGAGATCACCGTGATGTCGTCGACGCGGATTTCGCCGCACATGCAGCGCCTGCGTTTCGCCGGCAAGGATCTCGGCCGTTTTACCCATGGCGGTCTGCACATGCGGCTGCTTTTGCCGCCGCGTGGCCGGCAGCCGGTCTGGCCCATGCTTGGCGCTGACGGCCTGCTTGTCTGGCCCTCCGGGGAGGACGCGCTGACCGTGCGCGTCTACACGATCCGGGCGATCGACGCCGCAAGCGGCTGGCTCGATGTCGACTTCGTGCTGCATCCCGGCCAGGACACGCCCGCCGCCGCCTTCGCGCAGAACGCACGGGCGGGAGACGTGATCGGCATGATCGGGCCCGGCGGCGGCGAGGCGCCGGAGGCGCAGGTGCTGCTTCTGGCCGGCGACGACACGGCGCTGCCCGCTATTGGCAGGATTCTGGAGCACCTGCCGCCGTCGACCCGCGCCGAGGCGCTCATCGAGGTCGATGGTCCGGATGACCGGATCGCGTTGCCGCAAGGCGAGAACATCGACATCACCTGGCTCTACCGGCACGGCCGCGAGGCCGGCACAGCCGGCCTGCTGCCAGGCGCTTTGCGGGAGCGCAGCCACGCCGCGCTTGTCGACGGGCTCCATGTCTGGGCCGGATGCGAATTCGCCGACTTCCGCGAGATCCGCAAGATCGTGCGCAAGGAGTGGGGCCTGTCGCGCGACAGACACCTGGTCACCGCCTATTGGCGCCGCGGCGCGCCGGGCGAAAATGGGGGCGGCGAGGAGTAGCGGCTGCTCCTCGCGCCGGGCGCTGATCTCAGAAACGATAGCGCAGGCTGGCGAACAGCGAGCGGCCTTCGTCACGGTAGCAATAGCCGGCCGAGCAGATGGTCTTGCGAGTGTCGAACAGGTTCTTGGCATTGACCTATCGCACAGCGGCAACGCCGGCTTGGATCCGGCCAGCCAAATTATGAGGTCTGGGAAGTGGTCCTGCCTAATCTCTGATCGACCGGGCCACCAGCCGCGCGACGCTTGGGCCGACCAGCAGCACGACGAGGAAACGTGCCGATTGCAGCGCCATGACGAAAGAGATGTCGACGTTCCGAGCGGCGGCGGCGATGATGGCGACGCTGTCCATGCCGCCCGGGCTGGTCGCCAGATAGGCGGTCAGCGGATCGATGCCAAGGAGATGGCTGATCAGGAAGGCGAGCCCGCCGCAAAAGGCGATCAGCGCCACGATCGAGGCGATGATCTGCGGCAGGGCGCGCGTTGCATGGCGCAGGATCGGCCGGGTGAAGTTCAATCCGATCGACCAGCCGACAATGGCGTAGCTGACGGCCAGCAGCCAGGGCGGCAATTGCATCTCCACGCCAAGGCCGAGATGGATGACGGTGCCGAAGATGAAGGTACCGAGGAAAAACGGCGAGGGCAGCCGGCACAATTTGCCCGCCAGCCCGCCGACGGTCGCGATGCCGATGGTAGCGGCGAAGGCTTGAGCATCGATCGGCGGAAACCAGACGATGGGCGGGATCTCGATGCCCGATGTGTCTACCCACATCTTGGCGACCAGAGCCGCCGTCACCGAAACGAAGATGACGCGCAGATACTGCATGAAGGCTACGAGGCGCTGGTCGGCGCCGAAGGCGCCCGCCATCAGCACCATGGCGGTGGCGGCGCCCGGCGAGGAGCCCCAGACGGCGGTGGTGCCGGGCAGGATGCGCCAGCGGCTGATCAGCCAGCCGAGCAGGCTGGAGGCCGCGACGGTCGCCACCACGACACCCAGGAACAGCGGCCATTCCCGGTAGAAGACGGGAAAGATGTCGGCCGAGATCGAAGCGGCGACGAGGCAGCCGACGATCGCCTGGGCGGAGCCGAACAGAAGGCGCGGTACGCGCACCGTGGCGCCGTTGGTGCCGGAGGCGATGGCCGCCAGCATCGGCCCGATCAGCAGCGCCGCCGGCAAAGCGGCGAGTTCGAGCGCGCCGGCAAACAGGGCCGAGATGGTGAGCAGGACCAGCCACTGCCAAGGCCCGCCCATGCGCGCCATGCGCTCGATGGCGGGCTGGTCCAGAGGTGGCTCGGTCGAGGAATCCATCTTTCGGTCTTAGACGCGAAGCGGGGTGATGCGAAGCCCGTCGCGCCGAAAAAGGAGCCTACGCGTTGGCGTCGAACTGTTGCTCGATCTGTCCGTCGCCCATGCGATCGAAGTCGTCGGGGACGGAAAACTGGCCAGCCATAAAACCGATCCGTCGCGCCTGAGCCGACGCTGGCTGGTTGATCGACACGACCTTGACCAATGGCTTGCCCGCCTTGGCTATGATGAATGGCTCACCTTTGGCGGCCCGGTCAACGAGACGTGAAAGACTGGCCTTCGCATTGTGGATGTTCACGATCTGCATTGCAGGTTGACCCGTTGGCACGGCACTTTCTGTTCTAGTCAGTCAGTCTTGCCGTCAGCCAACCCGAAGCCGCCAACCGGATGGGTCTCGACCTGGAACTCGAAGCCGGCGATGAAGGGCCGGGCCTTGGCGATGGCCGCCTGGACTTCGGGAAGCTGCAGCGAGGCCTTGTGGCTTTCGGCGTCGGTCCACACTTCGGTGACCCAGATCGCGTCGGCATCAGCGGGGTCGCGGGCGATGATATAGCTCAGGCAGCCGGGCAGGGCGCCGGTGCTGGCGCGCAGGACATCCATGACTGCATCGCGCTGGCCGCGCGCCGCCCGCATCTTGCCGATCAGTCCGTACATTCCGTTGTCTCCCCTTCAAAGTCTCCGACAATAGTATGCGGGCCGCCAGTATGCAGATAGCTGGTCACGGCATCAACTGGCCGCCATTCACCTCGATCACCTGGCCGGTGATGTAACCGCTCAACAGGTCCGATGAAAGGAACAGATAGGCGCCGACGCAGTCTTCGGCGGTGCCGGCGCGCCCTTGCGGAATGGTGGCGACCATGCCTTTCATCTGTTCGTCGGTCGAATAGCGCTCGTGGAAAGGCGTGAGAATGGTGCCGGGCGCCACGGCGTTGACGCGGATGCCGAAGCCGATCAGTTCCTTGGCCATGCCGCGCGTCACGTTGGAGACGAAGGCCTTGGCCGAGCCGTAGAGGCTGGCGCCGCCGCCCGCCCCGTTGCGCGCGGCGATCGACGAGGTGTTGACGATGAAGCCACCCTGCTTCTTCAGCCACGGCATCGCCTTGCGCGAGGCGGTCAGCACCGAACGCGCGTTGAGATCCATCACCGCGTCGTAATGGGCTTCGGTCTGCTCCGCATAGGGCACGCGGCCGAGCATGCCACCGGCATTGTTGACCAGCCCGTCGAGGCGGCCGAAATGTTGCGCGCTGTCCTCGACGACGCGTTCGACATCGGCGGCGACGGAGAAGTCACCCTGGACGAGGAACACCTCACCGCCATTGTCGGCAATGGTCTCGCCGAGCTTCTCGGCGGCGTCGCGGCTTGAATTGTAGTGCAGTGCCACCTTGGACTTCTGCGCGGCATAGGCCAGCGCCAGTGCGGCGCCGATGCCGGTCGAGGCACCGGTGACCAGCACCGCCTTGCCGGCGAGATCGGGGATGGTAAGCGCGGTCGTGCCTGGCACTACAGTTTCCTCCGGAGATTTTCATGAGACCAGCCGTTCGCGACCGTCCAGTCAAGACTGTGCACTATGGCCTGAGATAGGCATAGCCCTGGCTTTGCAGTTCGGCGAGCTTGACGACACCACCCTTGTCGGCGGCATGGAAGCCGGCGAGCAGGTCGGCCAGCGAAATGTCCATGCCGTGCATAGTGTTGGCGCAGGCATGCGGCTCCAGCCCCTGCTGTACCAGGCCGGCGAAGCGGCCGGAGACCGCCGCCGATATGCCCTTCGACTTGAAGCCGGCAAGGGCCGGGCCATGCACGACGAGCACGATGTCGACATTGCCGCCAGTGCCCTCATAGTGGTTCTTGATGTTGCCGAGCACGAAGTTGACCTTGTCCACATCGCTCAGGTGATAGGCGACCTTCAGCCTGGCGGGCTCGGTAGCCGCGGCCTGCACGGCCCGCAGGCCAAGAAGCGTTCCGGTTCCGGCAAGAACCGCGCGGAACATGTCGCGTCGGCGCATGGCATCCCTCCTCGGATTTCTCCGCGATTTGCGTGGCTCCAGCCGCAATACTAGCATAAATTGACGTTACGTCCTGTCGATGCGAGGAGGGGTCACATGACGTCCAGGGTAGGGCAATGGAAGACAATCGCCGGCGCCGGATTTGGCGCCGCGCTGCTCGGTTTGCTGGCAGGCACGGCCGCTGCCGACGATGCGCTCAAACTCGCCGAACTCAGTCCGAACGGGGCGGACGCCTGTTTCGGCCGGGTCTATGACGCGGCGCATATGAAGGCGTATCCGAAGCAGAAGGTGGCGCGGATCTTCTTCTACTATGGCCATGATCCGGTCAGCAGGCCGAACGAGGAACCGTCGGCGAATTCGGACACGTCCTACAATGGGTTCCTTACCACCACGGTGCGCGGCGCCAAGGCGCCGCAATGGGCCGGCGGCTGGTGCAATCACGGGTCCGAGGACGGCACATCAGGCCCGATCCATTGCGGCATGGATTGCGACCGCACGCTGGCGTCGCTGAAGGTCGACGACAAGGGCCGGTTGCTCCTGTCCGATCTGTCGTCCGATATCTATCTCGATGCGGATTCGGAAGAAGAACTCGGCGCGGCCGAATACGACAGGCAGGCGCTTGGCAAGGAGGACGACAATTTCCGCCTCGACCCAATGCCGGCCGCGACCTGCAAGGCGGAGTTCGCGCGCATCGATCCGATCGATCCGGCGCTCGGGGCGCCGTTGCGCGAGCGGCTGAAGCCCGACCAGGCCTTTTGCTACGGCCGCGACTACGACGCGTCGCATCTGGCCTCGCATCCCGGCCAGCTGACGCAATCGATCCGGGTTTTCCGCGGCCCGGTGGAACTGGCCGCCTACGCCTCCGGCGGTGACGTCGCCAATTGGCCCGACGGCGCCGATATTGCCGTCTCGGTCACGACGCGGCAGAAGTCGGGCAAGGTCACGCAGACCTATTCCTGCCAGGGCGAGGCCGACCAGTGGCGTTGTGCCGCGAGCTCGAAAATGAGCGATTTCTCCTGCGACATCGCGCAGAAGGAGATTTTCCTCAAGCGCGGTACCAACGGCATGATGATGCTGGCCAATCCCAACAGCAGCCTGGCGATCGTCGATCTCTGCTCGAAGGCGGCCGACGGCAAGACGCAATCCGATGACAAGGTCTACCGGCTGCAGCCAATGCCGCAATCAGCCTGCGCCCCGTGAGGCCTGCCGATATTCAGGTGATGCCGGCCTGCGAACGGCAGCTTCCTGCGCTTCCGGTGCTCACGTACTTAAGTACGCTCCGCTCCGGTTCTCGGAAGCCACCATTCTCGGCTCGGCCTGACCTGAATCTCGACAGGCCTCGCAAACTGCAGGCTATGCAAACGGCACAGCCGTCGTGCCTTTCGGCAGCTTGGCTTCATCGTCGGGCTCGACGTGGATGGTGACGCGCACCGAGGGGATTTCGGCCTTTAGCGCGTCCTCGATGCGGTCGCAGATGACGTGGCTGGCGCCGACCGACATGTCGGCGTCGACGACCAGGTGAAATTCGATGAAGGTGGCGCGTCCGGCGATGCGGGTCTTGAGGTCATGCACCTCCAGCGCACCCTTGCAGTTGCCCGAGATGATGTCGCGGATGCGCATGTGTTCCTGCGTGTCGACGGCGCGGTCCATCAGTCCGTTCATCGACGAGCCGATGACGTGCCAGCCCTGCCACAGGATGTTGAGCGCGACGATGACGGCGAGAGCCGGATCGAGAATATGCCAGCCGGTCAGGATCGCCCCGACCAGACCGCCGAAGACGCCGACGGAGGTGACCACATCGGTCACGATGTGATTGCCGTCGGCGACCAGCGCCGGCGACTTCTCGGCCCGGCCGACGCGGATCAGCGTCCAGGCCCAGAAGGCGTTGATGACGGTGGCGACGCCGTTGATGGCAAGACCTTTCCAGGGCTGCTCAAGTGGCGCCGGCGCCTGCCAGGAGCGCCAGACTTCGTTCAGGATCAGAAGGGCGGCGAGCACGATCAGCACGCCTTCGAGCACCGCGGAAAAGTATTCCGCCTTATGATGGCCGAACGGGTGATCCTGGTCGGCAGGCCTGTAGCTGATCTGGATCGCCCAGAAGGCGGCGGCCGAGGCGATGACGTTGACGATCGATTCCAGCGCATCCGAATAAAGCGCCACCGAACCGGTAACGTACCAGGCCGCGATTTTCAGGCCGAGCACGATCATGGCAATGATGATCGACCAGAAGGCAAGGTTGGCGACCTTGCGCTTCGCCGCGGCCTTGGCCGCGATCGCCACCGTGTTCTCGGCTTCGGCCATTGAGTTCAGGCTGCCTTTTCCTTGGCCTTGCGCGGCAAATGGGCAACGATGTTTTCGATGATGCGCATGCCGGCATTGTGGCCGAGCGTCATGATCGATTCCGGGTGGAACTGGACAGCGGCGATGGGCTCCTTGCGGTGCTCGAAGGCCATGATGACGCCGTCCTCGGTCTCGGCCGTGACGATGAAGTCATCGGGCAGCCGCACCGGATCGGCGAAGATCGAGTGGTAACGGCCGACGGTGACTTCCTTGGGCAGGCCGGAAAAGATGATGCCCGGCTTGGAGACGCGGATGCGCGACGGCTTGCCGTGCATGGGAATATGCAACTGCCTGAGTTCCCCGCCATAAGCCTCCGCCAGCGCCTGCAAGCCAAGGCAGACGCCGAAGATCGGCAGCTCGCGGGCACGAGCTCGTGCGATGGTGGCGGCGCAGTCGAAATCCTTCGGCGTGCCGGGGCCGGGCGACAGCACGACAAGGTCGGGCTTCAGCCGGTCGAAGACTTCCTCCGGCACCGGCGTGCGCACGGTCGAGACATTGGCGCCGGTCTGCCGGAAATAGTTGGCGAGCGTATGGACGAAGGAGTCCTCGTGGTCGACGAGCAGGATGTTGACGCCATCGCCGACGCGCGCGGTGGTGCGCTCGGTGCTGGCGGAGTTGCCTGCCTTGGCGTCGCGGATGGCGGAGAGCATGGCGGATGCCTTCAGTTCGGTTTCGGCTTCTTCTTCCTCGGGAATGCTGTCGAAAAGCAGCGTGGCGCCGGCGCGCACCTCGGCGATGCAGTCCTTGATGCGGATGGTGCGCAGCGTCAGGCCGGTGTTCATGTCGCCGTTGAAATTGACCATGCCGATCGCGCCGCCATACCAGGCGCGCGGGCTCTTCTCGTTCTGCTCGATGAAGCGCATGGCCCACAGTTTGGGCGCGCCGGTGACGGTGACCGCCCAGGCGTGCGAGAGAAACGCGTCGAAGGCGTCCATGCCTTCGCGCAGGCGGCCCTCGATGTGATCGACGGTGTGGATCAGGCGCGAATACATCTCGATCTGGCGGCGGCCGATGACGCGCACCGAACCCGGCTCGCAGACCCGCGACTTGTCGTTGCGGTCGACGTCCGAGCACATTGTGAGCTCGGATTCGTCCTTCTTCGAGTTGAGCAGTTTCAGGATCTGCTCGCTGTCCGAAATGGCGTCGTCACCGCGCTTGATGGTGCCCGAGATCGGGCAAGTTTCGACGCGGCGGCCGTTGACGCGAACGAACATTTCGGGCGAGGCGCCGATCAGGTATTCGCCTTCGCCGAGATTGATGAAGAAGGAATAGGGCGAGGGGTTGATCGACTTCAACTTGCGCGAAATCTCCGAGGGCTGCGTCTCGCAGCGCTCGTAGAACATCTGGCCGGGCACGACTTCGAACAGGTCGCCGCGCTTGAACGAGTCCATCGCGCGGCGCACCAGATTGGCGTATTCGCCGGGCTCATGATCACCGCGCGGCGGGATGCGGTCGGCGGTCTTGAACGGCTCGGCGATTTCGTCGCGCGGCAGGCCCTCGGTGGAAAAACCCTCGCCCGAATAGTCGTAGCGGTCGGTCCAGGCCTTGGCCGAATAATGGTCGACGACCAGGATCTCGTCGGGCAGGAACAGCACGAGGTCGCGCTGGCTGGGTTTGCGCTCGAGCTTGTAGTCGACCGGATCGAACTGGAAGGCGAGGTCGTAGCCGAAGGCGCCGTAGAGGCCGAGATTGGCATCTTCGGCGGTCTTGAACAAAGCGGTGATGGCGCGCAGCACGGTGAACACCGAGGGAACGCGGCTGCGCTCTTCCTCGGTGAAGACCCGGCCGGGCTTGGCGACGTCGAGGCGGATGAGTTTCTTCGAAGTTTCGGCGATCGTCACCTCGGAAAGGTCGCCGAGCGTCTTACCGATGACCGGCAACAGCGCCTCGCCGCGGCCGTTCAGCGCCTCGATGCGCATGGCGCGGCCGCGCGCCGAGATCACCAGCGGCGGATCGATGATGGCGGTGTCCCAGCGCGTGTAGCGGCCGGGATATTCATAATTCGAGGAGAACACCGCGCCCCGGCGCGAATTCAAGCCATCGACATAGCTGTCGATGGCACCCGCATAGGGCCTGTCGTGACGCTCGCGGGTGATGGTGATGCCACCCGCGGTCACGAAGCTTTCAGCGCCGTTTTCCAGAACCTTCATCGTCATTGCCGTCTCCATCAGCTTGTTGGGGCAACGGACCCGGGACTGGCTTTGGAAAAACAAATGGCCGCCCGGACATTCCGTTGCGGCCACCCTCTCTTTCACGCACGCGCGTTCGAACAGGCCGCTGTCAGCAGGCCCACCACCAAATGGTCTTGGTCGAACGCATGTTCATGGCGAAATCCATAGCGGCGAAAAACCGGATACGCAACTGATTTGAAAAGTCTGTTCGGTGGCCGCCGCTTCTCAGGCCCATGGCACATCGCCACAGCCGGTAGCCCTGCCTAAACTGCGTGTCCAACATCGAGAAGACGGGATAGACATCAATGACCCAGCAGATCGAGCGCGCGCGAACGTTCCATTCCCTTCACGTCAAAGGCAATCCGGTCGTTCTCTACAATGCCTGGGATCCGGGTTCGGCCAAGATCGTCGAGAAAGCCGGCGCCAAGGCCATCGCCACCGGAAGCTGGCCGGTCGCTGCCGCCTTTGGCTACGCCGATGGCGAGAAGATTCCGCTGGAACTGGCGCTCGACAACATCAAGCGCATCGTGGCGGCGGTCGACCTGCCGGTGACCATGGACCTCGAGGGCGGCTATGGCGTCGAGCCGGAGGTCGTCGCCCAAACGGTGACGCGTGCCTTGCAGGCCGGCGCCATCGGCTTCAATTTCGAGGACCAGATTGTCGGCGGCAGCGGGCTGCACGACATTGCCGTGCAGGTGAAGCGGGTCGAGGCGGCTGCAGCGGCCGTCAAGGCCTCCGGCATCCCGGCCTTCCTCAACGCCCGCACCGACGTCTTCCTCAAGGCGAAGCCCGATGCGCATGACAGGGCCCTGCTCGACCAGGCGATCGAGCGCGCGCATGCCTATGAACAAGCCGGGGCAAGCGGCTTCTTTGCGCCGGGCCTTGGTGACGAAGGGCTGATCGAGGCGCTGTGCAAGGCCACGACGCTGCCGGTCAACATCATCGCGCTGGCGCATGTGCCGCCACGGCAGCGGCTGGCTGAACTCGGCGTCGCCCGCATCAGCCATGGTCCCGTGCCTTACCGGCTGATGGCTGAGTGGCTGGAGGCGAAGGCGCGACAGGCGATCTCGGGGTAGTTTAGTCCTCCAGCGTGCCCGACCTCGCATCGGCGCTCTTCCTGTCACCGACCAGTTTCAGCAAATCCTCGCCGGCGCGGATAATGCGGCGCGAGCGGCGGGTCAGGATGAGGCCGTCCTGCGGCGCGAACACTTCCGTGCGGCCATCGGCTTCGCCCGGTGCATGGACGATGGTGGCCAGCGGCGCGCCCCGCGCGACGCGGTCGCCGGGCTTCACGTCATAGAGGACAGCGCCAGGCCGGGGCGCCGGCATCATGTCGATGTTTTCCAACGGCGCGACGACACCCTTGAACGGACCGGGCGCCGGCAGGGCGCCGTCTGCGATCACGCCGCGTGCCACCAGCAGCCGGTAAAGGCCTTCGGCATCGGCGGCGGCGAACGCACCATCGACATCGAGGATGCCGCGATATTCGACCGTTGTGGCGACGCGGCGGTCGAGCTTCGACACCTCGGCGGGAACGTTCTGGTAGGGCATGATCGAGGCGCCCTCGAAAGTGCCGTCGGTGTCTTCACTCCACAGCACCACCGCGTCGATGCCCATGGCCGCGGCGCAATCGGCCATGGCTGGCCACAGGCTGGTGTGGATGTAGAGATAGGCCAGGCCTTCGTCGTCGCAATGCAGGTCAAGCACGATGTCGTTGCCGAGCGACAGCTGCACCAGGCGTGACTTCAACCGTTGGTCGGCGCCACCGAACGTGGTGTCGGGCAAAAGCTTGGCATCAGGTGCCGCAAGCAACGGAAAGCCTCTGTTGAAGTTGGTGCGGGTGCCCAGATGGAAGCGGCCCTGATGCTCGCCGAAATGATACTGGGCGCGGCCGATCGGGTTGGCCCACGGCACGATGGTGATGTTGCCCTTGATGCGGCCTTCGGCTTCGGCCTTGGCGAGCATCGGCATCAAGGCATCGATGGCGACGACGCCCGGCAACTCACCGGCATGGAGTGCCGCCTGCAAATAGGCCGAGGGCGCCGCCTTGTCGGCGCCGGCGAAGCGGAACACCGGGAATTCGTAGGAAACGCCATCGCTGTCGCCGGCGATGCGTTCGATCGATTTCTGCATGACTCTCTCCTTCGGCAGGCGGAGAGACATGCCCTGCGGCGAGGCCATTGTCGATTGGTCCAATTTGTCGCGCTACTCGGCGGGTTGTGCGACGGGGATCCGCCGGTCCAGGGCCTGTGACAGCACCGCGACGGTGACCGCCAGCAAAGCGAGCACCGCGCCGACCAGGGGCAGGTGGGCATAGGAAACGCCAGCCGAAAGGGCCACGCCGCCGATCCATGCCCCGCCGGCGTTGCCGACATTGAAGGCGCCCTGGTTGAGCGTGGCGGCAAGGTTCGGTCCCTCGGAAGCCGCCTCGACGACGCGGATCTGCAGCGGCGGCACGACGACGAAGACCAGCAGGCCCCACAGGAAGACGACGCCGACGGCGACGCTTGGGATCGCGCCGAACTGCATGAAGCCGACGAACAGGACCGCCATCAAAAGCAGCGTGCCGATGACTGTCGGCATCAGCTTCCAGTCGGCCAGCCGGCCGCCGATGACGTTGCCGATGGTCATGCCGGCGCCGAACAGCAAGAGCACCCAGGTGACCGCCGAGGTCGACAGGCCGGAAACGTCGGTGAGATAGGGCTTGATGTAGGTGAAGACGGCGAACAGGCTGGCCGAGGCCAGCGAGGCGATCAGCATCGCCAGCCAGACCTGCAACTTGCCCAGCACGCGCAGTTCGCCACGCAGGCCGCCGCCGCTCGGCTCAGCGACATCGGACGGCACCAGCCAGGCGATGGCGGCGACCGAGATCAGGCCGATGCCGACCACGGCGAGGAAGGTGGAGCGCCAGCCGAAAGCTTCGCCAAGCGCCGTGCCGGCCGGAACGCCCAGAATGTTGGACAGCGTCAGCCCGGCGAACATCAGCGCGATGGCGCTGGCGCGCTTGTTGCGTGGCACCAGGCTCGCCGCGACGACCGAGCCGATGCCGAAGAAGGCGCCGTGGCCGAAGGCGGTGAAGACGCGCGCGGCCATCAGCAGCCAGTAGTTGGGCGCGATGGCGCAGAACAGATTGCCAACCACAAACAGGGCGGCCAGCCCGACCAGCACCGGCTTGCGTGGCAGATGCGCCGTGGCCATGGCGACGATCGGCGCGCCGAAGACGACGCCCAGAGCATAGCCGGTGACCAGCAGGCCGGCGGCGGGGATCGTCACGCCGAGGTCGGCGGCGACCTCCGGCAGCAGCCCCATGATGACGAATTCGGTGGTGCCGATGCAGAAGGACGCAATGGCAAGCGCAAGGATCGGCAAAGGCATGGGGCGTCCAGACTGAATCGGTTCAATTTTAGACTGCGCGAGGATCCATGCCGGGCGCAACATACATCGCTGCAATGCAGCAATGCAGAAAGGATGGAGCAGATCCTCAACGGGCTGCCGAGGCATCGGACCGGAAGCCGGATAGGTTTCAGGCCAGCGGCTTCAGCTCCTGCGCGATGGTGGGAAGCAGTTCCGAGACGGTCGGATGGATGTGCATGGCGCGCGCCAGCGTGTCGACGGGCGCCTTGGCGTACATCAGGTCGAGCACGCAATGCACCGCCTCGTCGCCGCCAGGACCGAGCACCGAACAGCCGAGGATTTCCCTGGTGTCGGCATCGACAAGGATCTTCATGAAGCCTTGCGTCTCGCCCTTTTCGACGGCGCGTCCGACGCGCGTCATCGGCCGTTGGCCGACCAGCGCCCGGCGGCCGGATTTCCTGACCGCGGCCTCCGTCATGCCGCAGCGGCCGAGCGGCGGGTCGATGTAGAGCGCGTAGGCCTCGACGCGGTCGCTGACCTTGCGCGGATCGTCGTCGAGCAAATTGGCGGCGACGATCTCATAATCGTTGTAGGAGGTGTGGGTGAAGGCGCCCTTGCCGTTGCAGTCGCCCATCGCCCAGATGCCCGGCACGTTGGTGCGCAACTGATCGTCGACGGTGACGAAGCCGCGTTTGTCGACTTCCACGCCGGCCTTGTCGAGGCCGAGGTCATCGGTGTTGGGGGTGCGGCCGAGCGCCAGCAGCACGTGGGAGCCGACAGCCGGCGGCTTGCCGGCGGAGAAGCTTACGGCAATGTCGTCGCCCTGCCTGGCAAAGCCGATGTCGCCGGCGCCGAGATGAACCGCGATGTCTTCATTTTCGAGAATCGACAGGATGGCTGCGGAGACGTCCTCGTCCTCGCGGCCGGTCAGGCGTGGGCTTTTTTCGATGACGGTGACTTCCGAGCCGAAGCGGCGGAACATCTGCGCGAATTCGAGCGAGATGTAGCTGCCGCCGACAACGATCAGGTGGCGCGGCAGCACGTCCAAATCCATCATCGTGGAATTGGTCAGGTAATCGATATCGTGGACGCCGGGCAGATCGGGCACCGAAGCGCGGCCGCCGGTGTTGAGGAAGATCTTTTCGGCGGTCAGCAGCTCGTCGCCGACGCGCACTGTGTTGGCGGTCTCGAAGCGTGCGTGGCCGCGATAGAGGGTGCAGCCCTTCATGCCCGTGATCCATGTCTCCAGATTGGTGCGGGCGTCGATCGTAACCTTGTCCTTGCGCGCCTTGATCACCTTGTAGTCGACCCCGACGGGGCCTGAGAGCGTCACGCCATAATCGGCGGCGCGCCTGGCGAGATGCGCGGCATAGGCGCTGGCGACCATGGTCTTGGTCGGCATGCAGCCGGTGTTGACGCAGGTGCCGCCGACCAGCTTGCGCTCGATCAGCGCCACGCTCATGCCGGCAGCCGTCAGCCGGCCGGCCAATGGCGACCCCGCCTGGCCGGCGCCGATGATGATGGCGTCGAAAGTCTTGGCCGTCATGCCATCGCCGCCACGATCAGCAGGCCGCCGATGATCGCCACCGCGTCCTCGATGAAGGCGGCGGGCGGATCCTTGCCGAAAGCCGCCGCCAGCCGGCCGCGCGCCTCGGCGCCGCCCAGCGTGCCGATAACCGCGCCGATGGCCCCGGCGATCAGGCCGCCGATGGTGGCGCCGCCAGTTGCGCCGATCACCGCGCCAGTGAAGGCGCCCATGACGATGCGGGCGCCGAACTGCTGCGGCACCTTGCGGCTGGGCGTCGACGGCAGCTGGTCGGTGACCAGCTCGACGATGGCCAGGATGGTGAAGATGCCGACGGCGGCCCAGTGGCTCATGAAGCTCGCCCAGGTGCCGGCAACCGGCAGCCAGCCGAGCCAGGCGCCCCAGGCGACGGCGGCCGGCGCGGTCATGGCGCGCAGGCCGGCAATAACGCCGATCAACAGTGCGAGAACGTAAAGCATGGTAGATCCCCTCGATCCCCGGGCCAGGACAGCCCTCAGAAGGCAGGCTACCATAGGTCCGATATTTGGCCAGTACTTGCGTCGGAGCTTTTCTGCCGGCCGCGATTGTGCTTTGCAATGACGTCGACTGGAGACCCTTCATGGCTGATAGCGAGCGCACAAGGATGGCCGCCGGCCAATGGTACACCTGCCTCGATGACGAATTGGAGGCGCTGCGCGCCACGGCGCGCGACGCCGTGTTCGAGCATAATACGCTGCCGCCCCGCCAGCGCGGCAATCTCGGGCCGAGCCTAAAGGCGCTGCTCGGCGCCGCTGGCACTGGCGCCCGCATCGAGGCGCCGTTCCACTGCGCCTACGGCTTCAACATCTTTCTCGGCGACAATGTTTTTCTCAACGCCGGCTGCACCATCCTGGACACGGCGCCGGTGCGCATCGGCAAGGGAACGCTGCTCGGCCCCAATGTCCAGATCTACTGCGCCGAGCACCACAGGCAAGCGGCGGGACGGCAGGCGGGACTGGAGATCGCCAGGCCGGTCGAGATCGGCGCAAATGCGTGGATCGGCGGCAGCGCGGTGATCCTTGGCGGCGTCAGCATTGGCGAGGGCGCCATTGTCGGCGCCGGCGCGGTGGTGACGCGTGACGTGCCAGCCGACACTACGGTGGTCGGCAATCCGGCGCAGGCGGTCAAGCGGGGGTGAGGGGGCTGCCGCAGGCGATCAACGCGACAACGCCGCGCGCTCGTCCTGCTCGCCTCGCCTGGAAAACTCGCGCCGGTATTGCGCCGGCGATGTCCTCAGTCTCGCGGCAAAATGCTGGCGCAACGAGGTGGCGCTGCCGAAGCCGGCTTCGAAGGCGACGATATCCATCGATTTCTCCGTCGTTTCCAGCAGCCGCTGCGCGAGTTCTATCCGCTGGCTGGTCAGCCAATCGCCAAAACTGGTGCCGATCGACTTCTGGAAACGGCGGGTGAAGGTGCGCCGGGTCAGGCCGGCGGCTTCGGCGACGCCGTCGAGGCTATGTGCCTCGCCGAGCGTGGCGCACACCGCGTCAAGCGCCTGGGTGAAGCGGTCGGCGTCAGCGCTTTTTGCCACAGGGCGCTCGATGAATTGCGCCTGCCCGCCCTGCCGGTGCGGGGAAAGGACGATCTGGCGGGCGAGCCGCAGTGCCGCTTCCGCGCCGTAGCGGGCGCGCACGATGTGGAGACAGCAGTCGAGGCCGGCCGCGACACCGGCCGAGGTTACGACGTCGCCATTGTCGACATAGAGCACAGTGGCATCGACCGCGATGTCTGGATGGAGTTCCTGCAGCCGCTCGGAGTAGGCCCAGTGCGTCGCGGCGCGGCGACCTGAAAGCAGTCCAGCCGCGGCAATGGCAAAGGTTCCGAGACACAGTCCGACAATCAATGCGCCATGCTCGTGCGCTCTGCGCATCGCCTCCATCAACACTGGCGCTGGCGGCTCGCCGAGATGATGCCAGCTTGGAATGATGACGATATCGGCGCCGTCGAGCCCTTCGAGCCCATGCGGTGCGGCAACCGTCAGTCCGGCTTCGGTGTGGACCGGGCCGGCCTTGACCGCGCAGATGCGGAACTCGAAGCGCGGCAGCCCAAGCGCCGTCCTGTCCTCGCCGAACACCAGGCATGGCACGGAGAGATGGAATGGGCTGATGCCGTCGAAAGCTAGGACGGCAATGATCGGGTCGGTCATGGGGCTTCCAGCAAAGTGATTGCGGATTGTCCCAATTCTTTCGAACGATGTCAATCGGGACACTTTTGGTCGCTTGGGGATATGCCTATTTTCGGGCCCATCGCATTTCAAGCCGGAAAGGAAAACACCCGTGTCTGACCCAGTCAAAACCGCACCGCGCCGCGCTCTCATCGTCATCGACGTCCAGAACGACTATGATGGCGGCAATCTCGCCATCCAGCATCCGCCGTTCCGCGACAGCGTCGTCAACGTGGCGCGGGCCATGGATGCGGCCACTGCTGCTGGCGTCAAGGTAGTGGTCATCAAGCAGATGGCACCCGAGACATCGCCAGTTTTCGCCAAGGGCAGCCATGGCGCCGAACTGCATCCGGAGATCGCCAGGCGCGGCCGCGACCACTATATCGAAAAGAACCTGCCTTCCGCCTTCACCGGCACCGACCTCGAGGATTGGCTGCGCGCCAACGCCATCGATACGCTCACGGTGGTCGGCTACATGACGCACAATTGCGATCTGTCGACCATCATCCACGCCGTGCATATGGGCTTTGCGGTCGAATTCCTGTCCGACGCCACCGGCTCGCTACCCTATGCCAACAGCGCCGGCTATGCCTCGGCGGAGGAGATTCACCGCGTGGTCACGATCATCCTGCAGTCGCGCTTCGCGGCGGTGCTGAAGACCGCCGAGTGGGTGGAGTGCCTGAAGACCGGCGCCTTGCCGGAGCGCGATACGATCTACGCCTCCAACCAGCGGGCGCTGGCGCGCAACGCGGCGTAGCAAGATCCGCAAACAGGAGGGGGGGGGGGGGCGGGGGCGG
>NZ_JAIUIQ010000070.1:0-24546 GCF_020165735.1 Mesorhizobium sp. B283B1A | reverse complement strand
GTCTTGCCATGATCGACGTGGCCGATCGTGCCGATGTTCACATGAGGCTTAGTGCGCTCGAATTTACCTTTTGCCATGTGATGTCTCCATTTCCTGCTCGCCCGTGCGGGCTTTGAATTGCGTTACCGCGGCAGCTCTTTCGAGTTACGCGTATTTCTTCTGGACTTCCTGGGCGACCGCGGTCGGGACCGGCTCGTAGTGATCGAACTGCATCGTGTAGGCCGCGCGGCCCTGGCTCATCGAGCGCAGGTTGTCGACGTACTTGAACATGTTGGCGAGCGGCACCATCGCGTTGATGACGACAGCCACGCCGCGCGCTTCCTGGCCCTGGATCTGGCCACGACGGCCGTTCAGATCGCCAATGACGCTGCCGACATAATCTTCCGGCGTCACGACCTCGACCTTCATGATCGGTTCGAGCAGCTGCACGCCAAGCTTGGGTGCCGCTTCACGGAAACACGCACGGGACGCGATTTCGAAGGCCAGGACCGAGGAGTCGACGTCGTGGTAGGCGCCGTCGATGAGCGTCGCCCGGACGCCGATCATCGGGAAGCCCGCGAACGGACCGGCGCCCATGACGCTCTGGATGCCCTTCTCGACGCCCGGAATGTATTCCTTTGGCACCGCGCCGCCGACGATCTTGGACTCGAACACGAAGTCCTCGCCTTCCGCATTCGGCTCGAACACAACCTTGACGCGGGCGAACTGACCGGTACCGCCGGTCTGCTTCTTGTGCGTGTAGTCCTGCTCAAACCTGCGGGTGATCGTCTCGCGATAGGCCACCTGCGGAGCGCCGACATTGGCTTCCACCTTGAACTCGCGACGCATGCGGTCGACGATGATGTCGAGGTGCAGTTCGCCCATGCCGGAGATGATGGTCTGGCCGCTTTCCTCGTCGGTCTTGACGCGGAAGGACGGATCCTCGGCAGCCAGGCGGTGAAGGGCAAGGCCCATCTTTTCCTGGTCGTTCTTGGTCTTCGGCTCGATGGCGATCTGGATGACCGGATCGGGGAATTCCATGCGCTCGAGGATGACCGGATGCAGCGGATCGCACAGCGTGTCGCCAGTGGTCGTGTCCTTGAGGCCAGCCAGAGCGACGATGTCGCCGGCGAAAGCTTCTTCGACGTCGGCGCGCGAGTTCGCATGCATCTGCAGCATGCGGCCGATGCGCTCCTTCTTGCCCTTGACGGTGTTGTCGACCGAGATGCCCTTGGTCAGCTTGCCCGAATAGATGCGGGCGAAGGTCAGCGAACCGACGAACGGGTCGTTCATGATCTTGAAGGCGAGCATCGACAGCGGCTCGTTATCGTCCGCATGACGCTCGATCTCGGCATCGGTCTTGGCGTCCACGCCCTTGATGGCGGGCACGTCGGCCGGCGACGGCAGGTATTCGACAACGGCGTCGAGCAGCGGCTGCACGCCCTTGTTCTTGAAGGCCGAGCCGCAGAACATCGGGTAGAACTTGACCGCGATCGTGCCCTTGCGGATCAGCGAACGGATCTCGTCATTCGACGGCATCTTGCCTTCGAGGTAGTTTTCGAGGGCCGTCTCGTCCATTTCGACGGCGGCTTCGATCATCTTCTCGCGGTATTCCTCGGCACGGGCCTTGAGGTCTTCCGGGATTTCGACGACGTCCCAGGCAGCGCCCAGCGTCTCGTCGCGCCAGACAAGCGCATTCATTTCCACGAGGTCGACGACGCCCTTGAAATCGATTTCGGCGCCGATCGGCAGCTGCATGACGACAGCCTGCGCACCGAGGCGCGAGCCGATCATCTCGACCGAGCGGTAGAAGTCGGCGCCGATCTTGTCCATCTTGTTGCAGAAGATCATGCGCGGAACTTTGTACTTGTCGGCCTGGCGCCAGACGGTTTCCGTCTGCGGCTCGACACCGGCGTTGGCGTCGAGCAGCGCGATGGCGCCGTCGAGCACGCGCAGCGAACGCTCGACTTCAATGGTGAAGTCGACGTGTCCGGGGGTGTCGATGATGTTGAAGCGGTGCATCTTGCCGTCGCGACCCTTCCAGAAGGTCGTGGTCGCGGCGGACGTGATGGTGATGCCGCGCTCCTGCTCCTGCTCCATCCAATCCATGGTGGCAGCGCCGTCGTGGACTTCGCCGATCTTGTGCGACTTGCCCGTGTAATAGAGAACGCGCTCGGTGGTCGTCGTCTTGCCGGCGTCAATATGCGCCATGATACCGAAATTGCGGTAGTCTTCGATTTTGTATTCGCGGGCCATCGTAGCTGCCTCTCAGTCTCGTTCGCGCTTTACCAGCGGTAGTGCGCGAAAGCGCGGTTGGCTTCAGCCATCTTGTGGGTGTCTTCACGCTTCTTGACGGCCGTGCCGCGGTTGTTGGCCGCGTCCATCAGCTCGCCGGAGAGGCGGTCGACCATCGTGGTCTCGTTGCGGTTGCGCGCGGCAGCAATCAGCCAACGGATGGCCAACGCCTGACGACGCTCGGGGCGCACATCGACCGGAACCTGGTAGGTCGCACCACCAACGCGGCGCGAACGCACTTCCACATGCGGCGCGACATTGTCGAGCGCCTGATGGAAGACGGTGACCGGCTCCTGCTTGGTCTTCGACTGAACCTGGTCGAGGGCGCCGTAGACGATGGTCTCGGCAACCGACTTCTTGCCGTCATACATGACGGCGTTCATGAATTTGGTGACGATCAGATCGCCGAACTTCGGATCCGGGTTGATCTCACGCTTTTCTGCACTGTGACGACGCGACATGGCTTTTGTCTCTCAATCTCGTAGCCCGACGCATTGAAGCGCCAGAGCCGGAAAATCTTACTTCGGACGCCTTACTTCGGACGCTTGGCGCCGTACTTCGAACGGCGCTGCTTGCGGTTCTTCACGCCCTGCGTGTCGAGCACGCCGCGGATGATGTGGTAGCGAACGCCCGGAAGATCCTTGACGCGGCCGCCGCGGATCATGACCACGGAGTGTTCCTGAAGGTTGTGACCTTCGCCGGGGATGTAACCGATCACTTCAAAACCATTGGTCAGGCGGATCTTGGCCACCTTGCGCAGCGCCGAGTTCGGCTTCTTCGGCGTCGTCGTGTAGACGCGCGTGCAGACGCCCCGCTTCTGCGGGTTCTGCTGCATGGCCGGGACCTTGTTGCGCTTCACCGGCGCAATGCGCGGCTTGCGGATCAGCTGGTTGACGGTAGGCATTAAACCCTCTTGTCTCTCAATTCCGTGTCTCGCCCGGTCAGGGCCGCTCAAAGCGTCATTTCCATACGCAAATTCGGGCCACAAACCGCGCCTCGCGGTCTTGCCCGAACAAATGGCAGAGGAAGCGGAAGCCGCTTCGTGCACGCCGGAAATGTCTTTTCGCTCGTAAAACGAACCCTGTTTGAGGCAAACTCCAAAGCGTGTCGCTTCGGAAAGGAGAGCCTCACATCGGTTCTGACTGGCCGGCTTCTACTCGTAAGCCCGCGAACCGTCAACCCCGGCGTGGCAAATATTGCATTGAAGCCGAGGCTTGGCAGCCATGCGAAAACCGCATGTAATTTTCTTTCGCCATTTTGCAATGGCAAGGAAGAAAGTGCCAAGCCTTTGGCAAAGTGAATGGCTTTTGGCTGTCGCATGGCTCCGCTTCGTGCGAAAAGGCCGCCCTGAACAGTCAAAGTCCCCTCGCCCGCTCTTTGCCAGGAGGAATCAGCCGTGAACGACAATGAAGAACGTCCGGTCACCATCATCACCGGCCGGGTGTGGAAACGCAAAGGCGGCAAGGTGGAGGGCGTGCATGTCATGCTGGTCGCACCCGACGACGATTCGGCTGTGCGCAAAGCGCTCGAATCGCTCGCGGCTGAGGGTTACGCCGAGGCCGAGCTCGACCAGATCGGTGACATGGACGGCGTGCCCGACGACGAGCCGCATCTGTCAGCCTATCAAGGCGCGCTCGAAGGCGAAGTGTCGATCGTGACCTTCGAGGAGCCGATCTGAGAATCAGGCACCCCTCGCCTTTCGAATCGCCGCCAGCCCCCTTCCGGCGAAAGAAAAAGTTGGGCGCTGCAGTCCGGCAAAGCTGGGACTGACCGTCCACCGCTGGCTTGTTCGGGGCAAGTGTTCTGATAAGAAGCGCTGATCATCACCCAACAGACGGAGCGACCGTGTCCCAGCCCATCAAGATTGGCATCGTCGGCGTCGGCAAGATCGTCCGCGACCAGCACCTGCCGGCCCTGGCGAAAGACCAGGATTACCGACTGACCGCCGCCGCCAGCCGGCATGGCAAGGTCGACGGCATCCCGAATTTTCCCACCATCGAGGCGATGCTCGACGCGGTGCCGGAACTGGACGCCGTCTCGCTCTGCATGCCGCCGCAATTCCGCTACGATGCCGCGCGCACCGCGCTCGAGGCCAAGAAGCATGTCTTCCTGGAAAAGCCTCCGGGCGCCACGGTCAGCGAGGTCGAGGACCTGAAGGCGCTGGCGACGAGACAGGGCGTCACCCTCTTCGCCAGCTGGCATTCGCGCTATGCGCCGGCGGTGGAGGCCGCGCGGAGCTTTCTCGCCTCGACCCGCATCCGCTCGGCGGCGATCGTCTGGAAGGAAGACGTGCGCCGCTGGCACCCGAACCAGGACTGGATCTGGCAACCAGGCGGCTTCGGCGTCTTCGATCCCGGCATCAACGCGCTGTCGATCGCCACCCACATCCTGCCGGCGATGTTCATCACCTCGGCCGCGCTCGATTTTCCCGAGAACCGTGCCGCCCCGGTCGCCGCGCAAGTCGCCTTCCGCACCTCGAACGGATTGCCGGTGACGATGGAGCTCGACTGGCTGCAGACCGGTCCGCAAAGCTGGGACATCCTGGCCGACACGGATGCCGGCAAGATGGTGCTCTCGGGCGGCGGCTCGAAGCTCGCCATCGACGGCAAGATCGTTCACGAAGAGCCCGAAGCCGAATATCCGATGCTTTACAAGCGCTTCGCCGAGATCGTGCGCGCCGGCATCTCCGACGTCGATCTCGCGCCGCTGCAGCATGTCGCCGACGCCTTCATGCTGGGCAAGCGCAACGTGGTCGAGGCGTTCTTCGATTGATTTGCGAACGCGACGGGGTTGCAGACATAGCTTGAATGCTCGTGCCAGGTCGACCCCCACTCCGTCTCGGCTACGCCGAGCCACCCCGATCGACGGGGCAGAGGAAGGGCGCAAACCTATTGCAGCCAACGCTCGTCGATGCGGCTTCCCTCTGGCATCATTCGACGATCGCGATCGCAAAACCGTCATAGCCCTTCGCTCCGACGGTCTGGATGGCCGTTCCGTCCAGCCGCTTGTCGCCGCCGATGAAGGAGAAGGCGGCGCGTGCGCCTTCGACATTGGGATCACGACCGTCCTCGTCGAGCACCGCGCCGTCACGGATGACGTTGTCGCAGACGATGACGGTTCCTGAGCGCGACAGCCGCACCGCCCATGACAAATAATTCGGATTGTTCGGCTTGTCGGCGTCGATGAAGATGAGGTCGAACGGGCCGGCGTTCTCGGCGCTCAGCGCGGCGAGCGATTGAAGCGCCGGCCCGACCCGCAGGTCGACCCGCTCCGACACCCCTGCCCGCTCAAAATTCGAGCGCGCGACCTTGGCGTGATGCGGGTCGAGTTCAAGCGTCACGATCTTACCGTCGGCAGGCAGTGCGCGCGCCATCCAGATCGTCGAATAGCCGCCCAGCGTGCCGATCTCGAGGATCTTCCCTGCTGCCTTCATGCGCGCCAGAAGTGAAAGCAGCTTGCCTTGCGCCGGCGATACGTCGATCGCCGGCAGGCCCTGGTCATGATTGGCCGCCAGAACGGCGTCGAGGGTGGGATCTGCCTCGAACAGGGCATCGACGATATAGTCGTCGACAGCAGCCCAGGTTCTCTTGCTCATCGTTTTATCCTCCGATCCATTCAAAGCCAAAACGCGAAAGGATGCCGCTAGGCACCCCGGGCGAAAAGCTGCCATGAATATGAACCCAACATCAAACCCCGAACAAACAAAAAGGCCGCCGGGTTGCCCCGACGGCCTTGTTGCCTGAGATTTCCAAGAGCGGTTCATCGTTTCATGGAAACGTTGAACCGCTCTATCCTTGTTTTGGCGCAATTCCGGACGGAAAACCGTTTTACACTTTTCCTAGAATTGCTCCCGCCGCGCTTACTGCGCGGCGGTTGTCATGTCGGCCAGCATCGGCTCGGCGACTTCAACACCGGAGGCCTTGCGGCGCTCGTCGATGATCAGTTCGTCGCGCGAGGTGGCGATGCGCCGGATCTGGCTCATCGTGCCGCCGGTACCGGCCGGGATCAGCCGGCCGACGATGACGTTTTCCTTCAAGCCCTGCAGCATGTCGGTCTTGCCGGCAACCGCGGCTTCCGTCAGCACCCTGGTCGTCTCCTGGAAGGACGCGGCCGAGATGAAGGACGGCGTCTGCAGCGAGGCCTTGGTGATGCCCAAGAGCACCGGCTGACCTTCGGCCGGCTTCTTGCCGTCCTCGATCAGGCGCTCGTTGACCTCTTCCAGCTCGATCACGTCGACGTGGTCGCCCGGAATGTAGGTCGAGTCGCCCTGCGTGGTGATCTCGACCTTCTGCAGCATCTGGCGAACGATCACCTCGATGTGCTTGTCGTTGATCGACACGCCCTGCAGGCGGTAGACTTCCTGGATTTCGTTCACGAGGTAGGAAGCAAGTGCTTCCACGCCCTTGATCGCCAGGATGTCGTGCGGCGCCGGATTGCCGTCGAGGATGTAGTCGCCCTTCTCGATGACGTCGCCGTCCTGGAGATGGAACGGCTTGCCCTTCGGGATCAGGTATTCGACCGGCTCGAGCGTCGAGTCATGCGGCTCGATGATGATGCGGCGCTTGTTCTTGTAGTCGCGGCCGAAGCGGATCGTGCCATCGATCTCGGCGATGATGGCGTGATCCTTCGGACGACGAGCCTCGAACAGTTCGGCAACACGCGGCAGACCGCCGGTGATATCCTTGGTCTTGGCGCTTTCCATCGGGATACGCGCCAGGACGTCGCCGGGGCGAACCTGCGCACCCGGCTCGACCGAGAGAATGGCCTCGACCGAGAGCAGGAAGCGGGCGTCGCCACCCTTCGACAGCTTGCCGACCTTGCCCTTGGCGTCGAGGATCGCAATCGCCGGCTTGAGGTCGTTGCCGCGTGGCGTGGAACGCCAGTCGATGACCTCACGCTTGGTGATGCCGGTCGATTCGTCGGCCGTTTCCTGGACGGAAATGCCGTCGACCAGATCCTCGTACGACACCTTGCCCTCGATTTCGGTGAGGACCGGGCGGGTATACGGATCCCACTCGGCGATACGCTGGCCGCGCTTCACCTTGTCGCCATCGTCCACGAAGATACGCGAACCATAGGTGACGCGGTGCGTGGCGCGCTCCTTGCCGGCTTCGTCGAGGATCAGCACCGCCATGTTGCGGCCCATGACCATCTGCTGGCCGTCGGAGTTACGCACCACGTTGCGGTTGCGGATCTCGACCTTGCCCTCGTAGGAGGCTTCAAGGAACGAGCTGTCCACCACCTGCGCGGTACCGCCCATGTGGAAGGTACGCATGGTGAGCTGGGTGCCCGGCTCACCGATCGACTGCGCCGCGATGACGCCGACGGCTTCACCCTGGTTGACCGGGGTACCGCGGGCCAGATCGCGTCCGTAGCAGACCGCGCACACGCCAACCCTGACCTCGCAGGTCAGTGCCGAGCGGATGCGGACCGACTGGACGCCGGCCTTTTCGATCTGCTCCACGTCACGCTCGTCCATCAGCGTTCCGGCCTTGACCAGCAGGTCGCCGGTCACCGGATGGTTGATGTCGTCGAGCGAGGTGCGGCCCAGCACGCGCTGGCCGACCGAAGCGACAACCTGACCGGCATCGACGATCGGCTGCATGGTGAGGCCCTTGTCGGTGCCGCAATCCACGGAGTTGACGATGCAGTCCTGCGCCACGTCGACGAGACGACGGGTGAGATAACCCGAGTTCGCCGTCTTCAAGGCGGTGTCGGCCAGACCCTTGCGGGCGCCGTGGGTCGAGTTGAAGTACTCGAGCACGGTCAGGCCTTCCTTGAAGTTCGAGATGATCGGCGTCTCGATGATTTCACCCGACGGCTTGGCCATCAGGCCGCGCATGCCGGCGAGCTGGCGCATCTGCGTGGGCGAGCCACGCGCACCGGAGTGCGACATCATGTAGATCGAGTTCATCGGCTTCTGACGGCCATTGTCCTCGAACTCCACGGCCTTGATGCGGGCCATCATTTCGTCGGCGACCTTTTCCGAGCACTTGGCCCAGGCGTCGACGACCTTGTTGTACTTCTCGCCCTGGGTGATCAGGCCGTCATTGTACTGCTGCTCGTATTCCTTGGCCAAAGCCTCGGTGTCCGACACCAGCTTGATCTTGGAGTCCGGGATCAGCATGTCGTCCTTGCCGAACGAAATGCCGGCACGGCAGGCGTGAGCGAAACCGAGCGCCATGATGCGATCGCAGAAAATGACCGTCTCCTTCTGACCGCAATGGCGGTAGACGGTGTCGATCATCTTGGAGATGTTCTTCTTGGTCATCTCCTGGTTTGCGGTCTCGTACGGCACATTGACGTTCTTCGGCAGAAGCTCGCCGATGATCATGCGGCCAGGCGTGGTGTCGTGGATCTTCGACACGACCTTGCCTTCGGCGTCGACCGTGCGGAAGCGGCCCTTGATCTTGGCGTGCAGGGTCACAGCCTTGGTCTCGAGCGCGTGCTGGAGTTCGCCCATGTCGGCAAACACCATGCCCTCGCCCGGCTCGTTCTGGTTGACGATCGAGAGATAGTAGAGACCCAGAACCATGTCCTGCGACGGCACGATGATCGGCGCGCCGGAAGCCGGGTGCAGGATGTTGTTGGTCGACATCATCAGCACGCGGGCTTCAAGCTGCGCTTCCAGGGACAGCGGCACGTGGACCGCCATCTGGTCGCCGTCGAAGTCGGCGTTGAAGGCCGTGCAGACCAGCGGATGCAGCTGGATCGCCTTGCCTTCGATCAGGATCGGCTCGAACGCCTGGATGCCGAGGCGGTGCAGCGTCGGCGCGCGGTTCAGCAGCACCGGATGCTCGCGGATGACCTCGTCCAGGATATCCCAGACCTCCGGACGCTCCTTCTCGACCAGCTTCTTCGCCTGCTTGACGGTCGAGGAGTAACCCTTGGCGTCGAGACGGGCGTAGATGAAGGGCTTGAACAGTTCGAGCGCCATCTTCTTCGGCAGGCCGCACTGGTGCAGCTTGAGCTCCGGACCGGTCACGATGACCGAACGGCCGGAATAGTCGACGCGCTTGCCGAGCAGGTTCTGGCGGAACCGGCCCTGCTTGCCCTTGAGCATGTCGGATAGCGACTTCAGCGGACGCTTGTTGGCACCGGTGATGACGCGGCCGCGACGGCCATTGTCGAACAGCGCATCGACGGCTTCCTGCAGCATGCGCTTTTCATTGCGCACGATAATGCCCGGCGCCCGCAGTTCGATCAGCCGCTTCAGACGGTTGTTGCGGTTGATGACGCGGCGATAGAGGTCGTTCAGGTCGGACGTGGCGAAACGGCCACCGTCCAGCGGGACGAGCGGACGCAGGTCCGGCGGGATCACCGGAACCACCTTCATGATCATCCATTCCGGACGGTTGCCGGACTCCATGAAGTTCTCGACGACCTTGAGCCGCTTCAGATACTTCTTCTGCTTCAGCTCGGACGTGGTCGAAGCCAGTTCCGAACGCAGGTCGCCGGCGATCTTCTCCAGGTCCATGCCGGCCAGGAGGTCATGGATGGCCTCGGCGCCGATCATGGCGGTGAAACTATCCTCGCCATACTCGTCGACGGCGATCATGTACTCTTCCTCGCTGAGCAACTGATGCTCCTTCAGCGCGGTGAGGCCAGGCTCGGTGACAATGTAGTTCTCGAAGTACAGGACGCGCTCGATGTCCTTCAGGGTCATGTCGAGCAGCGTGCCGATGCGCGAGGGCAGCGACTTCAGGAACCAGATATGGGCGACGGGAGCGGCGAGCTCGATATGGCCCATGCGCTCGCGGCGAACGCGCGACAGCGTGACTTCGACGCCGCACTTTTCGCAGATGACGCCCTTGTACTTCATGCGCTTGTACTTGCCGCACAGGCACTCGTAGTCCTTGATCGGGCCAAAAATGCGCGCGCAGAACAGACCGTCACGCTCCGGCTTGAAGGTGCGGTAGTTGATGGTCTCCGGCTTCTTGATCTCGCCGAACGACCAGGACAGAATCTTCTCAGGGCTGGCAAGCGAGATCCGGATAGAATCGAACACCTGCGCAGGCGCCTGCGGATTGAAGAGATTCATGACCTCTTGGTTCATGCCGTTCTCCTTTTCGGGGTCCTCGAAAACCCCTTGCATCTAACGCGGGCAGAATGCCCGCTGAGTGGTCGGCCCACCGGCCGAAGAAATTTGATCGGCGCGTCGCGGCTTTCGCGACGCGCCATTGCCTTACTCCGCCGCGTCGGGCAGCCGGATCGGGTTGTCGTCGAGCTTGGTGTTCTCCAGCTCGACATTGAGGCCGAGAGACCGCATTTCCTTGACGAGCACGTTGAAGCTCTCCGGGATGCCGGCCTCGAAGGTGTCGTCGCCGCGGACGATCGCCTCGTAGACCTTGGTACGGCCGGCGACGTCGTCCGACTTCACCGTCAGCATTTCCTGCAGCGTGTAGGCGGCGCCATAGGCTTCCAGCGCCCAGACCTCCATCTCGCCGAAGCGCTGGCCACCGAACTGCGCCTTGCCGCCCAGCGGCTGCTGGGTGACGAGCGAGTACGGACCGATCGAACGCGCGTGGATCTTGTCGTCCACGAGGTGGTGAAGCTTGAGCATGTAGATATAGCCCATCGTCACCTTGCGATCGAACGGCTCGCCCGTGCGTCCGTCATAGAGCTGCGACTGACCGCTGGTATGCAGGCCCGCCTGCTCCAGCATGATGTTGATGTCAGCCTCGTGCGCGCCGTCGAACACCGGGGTCGCGATCGAGACGCCGCGACGCATCTGCTCGCTGAGGCGAACGATGCTCTCGTCGTCATACTCGCGGACCGGCTCGTTGCGGTCGTTGGCCGGCATGAAGCTCTCGAGCGTCTTGCGCAGCGGCTTGATATCGCCGGCCGCCTTATACGTGTCGATCAGCTCGCCGATCTTCTTGCCCATGCCCGCGCAAGCCCAGCCCAGATGCGTTTCCAGGATCTGGCCGACATTCATGCGGCTCGGCACACCCAGCGGGTTGAGCACGATATCGGCATGCGTGCCGTCCTCGAGGAAAGGCATGTCCTCGACCGGAACGATGCGCGACACGACACCCTTGTTGCCGTGACGGCCGGCCATCTTGTCGCCCGGCTGCATCTTGCGCTTCACGGCCACGAAGACCTTGACCATCTTCATGACGCCCGGAGGCATTTCGTCGCCGCGCTGCACCTTCTCGACCTTGTCCATGAAGCGCTGCTCGAGCGCCTTCTTGGAGTCGTCGTACTGGCCACGCAGGGCTTCCAGTTCGCTCTGGAGCTTTTCGTTCTCCACGGCAAACTGCCACCACTGCGAACGCGGATACTCGTCGAGCGTGTCCTTGGACAGCGTCGAGCCCTTCTTGAAGCCCTTCGGTCCAGCAATCGCTTCCTTGCCGACGAGGACGTCGGAAAGACGCGCGTAGACGTTGCGGTCCAGGATGGCCTGCTCGTCGTCACGGTCCTTGGCGAGGCGTTCGATCTCCTCGCGCTCGATCGCCATGGCGCGCTCGTCCTTCTCCACACCGTGGCGATTGAACACGCGCACCTCGACGACGGTGCCGAAGGTGCCCGGAGGCATGCGCATCGAGGTGTCGCGCACGTCGGAGGCCTTTTCACCGAAGATGGCGCGCAGAAGCTTCTCTTCCGGCGTCATCGGGCTTTCGCCCTTCGGCGTGATCTTGCCGACCAGGATATCGCCAGGCTGCACTTCCGCGCCGATGTAGACGATGCCGGCTTCGTCGAGGTTCTTCAGCGCTTCTTCCGAAACGTTCGGAATGTCGCGCGTGATTTCCTCCGGACCGAGCTTGGTATCGCGCGCCATGACCTCGAACTCCTCGATATGAATCGAGGTGAAGACGTCGTCGGCGACGATGCGCTCGGAGAGCAGGATCGAGTCCTCGTAGTTGTAGCCGTTCCACGGCATGAACGCGACCAGCACGTTGCGGCCGAGCGCCAGATCGCCGAGCTCGGTCGACGGACCGTCGGCGATGATGTCGCCCTTGTTGACCCGGTCACCCATGCGCACCAGCGGACGCTGGTTGATACAGGTGTTCTGGTTCGAACGCTGGAACTTCATCAGTCGGTAGATGTCGACGCCGGACTTGCCCGGATCGAGATCCTCGGTGGCGCGAATGACGATACGCGTCGCGTCCACCTGGTCGACGATGCCGCCGCGGCGGGCGCCGATGGCGGCGCCGGAGTCACGGGCGACGATCGGCTCCATGCCGGTGCCGACGAACGGCGCCTCGGCGCGCACCAGCGGCACGGCCTGACGCTGCATGTTCGAGCCCATCAGAGCGCGGTTGGCGTCGTCGTTTTCCAGGAACGGGATCAGGGCCGCGGCCACCGACACCATCTGCTTGGGCGACACGTCCATCAGGTCGACGTTTTCACGCGGCGCCATCATCACTTCGCCGGCGCTGCGGCAAATGACGAACTCGTCGACGAAGCCGCCATTCTTGTCGAGTTCGGCGTTGGCCTGCGCGACATGGTGCTTGGCTTCTTCCATCGCCGAGAGATAGACGACGTCATTGGTCAGCTTGCCGTCGACGATCTTGCGGTACGGGCTCTCGATGAAGCCGTACTTGTTGACACGTGCGAAAGTGGCGAGCGAGTTGATCAGACCGATATTCGGGCCTTCCGGCGTCTCGATCGGGCAGATGCGGCCGTAATGCGTCGGGTGCACGTCGCGCACCTCGAAGCCGGCGCGCTCGCGGGTCAGACCGCCCGGTCCAAGCGCCGACAGGCGGCGCTTGTGGGTGATCTCCGACAGCGGGTTGGTCTGGTCCATGAACTGCGACAGCTGCGAGGAACCGAAGAACTCGCGCACGGCGGCGGCCGCCGGCTTGGCGTTGATCAGGTCCTGCGGCATCACCGTGTCGATCTCGATCGAGGACATACGCTCCTTGATCGCGCGCTCCATGCGCAGCAGGCCGACGCGGTACTGGTTCTCCATCAGCTCGCCGACCGAGCGCACGCGGCGGTTGCCGAGATTGTCGATGTCGTCGATCTCGCCCTTGCCGTCACGCAGTTCGACAAGCGTTCTGACCACGGCCAGGATGTCGTCCTTGCGCAGGACGCGCACGGTGTCCTCGGCCTTGAGTTCGAGGCGCATGTTCATCTTGACGCGGCCGACGGCCGACAGGTCGTAGCGCTCGCTGTCGAAGAACAGCGAGTTGAACATGGCTTCGGCGGTCTCGAGCGTCGGCGGCTCGCCGGGGCGCATGACACGGTAGATGTCGAACAGCGCGTCCTGGCGGCTCTCGTTCTTGTCGACGTTGAGCGTGTTGCGGATATAGGCGCCGACATTGACGTGGTCGATGTCGAGAACCTTGATCTCGTTCTCGCCCGTGCCGAGAAGCACCTTCAGCGTCTTTTCGTCGATCTCGTCGCCGGCTTCGAGGAAGATCTCGCCGGTTGCGTAGTTGACGATGTCCTCGGCCAGGTAGTTGCCGAGCAGATCCTCGTCGGTCGCCTTGATCGCCTTGAGACCCTTTTCGCCAAGCGCTCTGGCCTGACGGGCGGTGATCTTCTTGCCGGCTTCGACGACGACCTCGCCCGTATCGGCGTCGACCAGGTCGCCGACGGCCTTGAGGCCGCGGAAACGCTCGACGTTGAACGGGATGCGCCAGTGGTCGCCGGCGCGCTTGTAGGTGATCTTGTTGTAGAAGGTCGACAGGATCTCTTCGCCGTCCATGCCGAGCGCCATCAGCAGCGACGTCACCGGAATCTTGCGGCGGCGGTCGATGCGAGCGTGCACGACGTCCTTGGAATCGAACTCGATGTCGAGCCACGAGCCGCGATAGGGAATGACGCGCGCGGCAAACAGAAGCTTGCCCGACGAGTGCGACTTACCCTTGTCATGGTCGAAGAAGACGCCCGGCGAACGGTGCATCTGCGAGACGATGACGCGCTCAGTGCCGTTGACGATGAAGGTGCCGTTCAAGGTCATGAGCGGCATGTCGCCCATGTAGACGTCCTGCTCCTTGATGTCCTTGATCGACTTGGCGCCGGTATCCTCGTCGATATCGAACACGATGAGGCGCAGCGTCACCTTCAGCGGCGCGGCATAGGTCAGGTCGCGCTGACGGCATTCGTCAACGTCGAATTTCGGTCCTTCGAACTCGTACTTCACGAACTCCAGCATCGAGGAGCCGGAAAAATCGGAGATCGGGAAGACCGACTTGAAAACGGCCTGCAGTCCCTCGTCCGGACGTCCGCCCTTGGGCTCGTCCACCATCAGGAACTGGTCATAGGATGCCTTTTGAACCTCGATCAGGTTCGGCATCTCCGCAACTTCCGGGATCTTTCCGAAGAACTTGCGTACGCGTCTGCGGCCATTGAAAGTCTGGGTCTGGGCCATCGTCGCTCCTTAGCTCTAAACTCGGGACGAGCCTCGCCGCGGCTCGCCTTGCATACCGAGCCGCCTGGGCGGCGGCCCTCTGTCTGTTCTCCGGCAGCCACAACCAATTGCTTGGCGGCGGCCGGCTGAAACGGGAGAAAACCCGTTTCCTGAAGGCCTGTTCGGGCCCTCAGGAAAGAGGTTCTCGTACATCTCGCGTTACGCGTCCTCCCCTCCAGGTGAAGGGAGTGGCGGACGGCGCGAGGCCGCCCGCCGCTTTTACGCTTACTTCAGGTCGACCTTGGCGCCGGCTGCTTCCAGCTGGGCCTTGAACTTGTCAGCGTCGGCCTTGGAAACGCCTTCCTTGACCGGCTTCGGAGCCGCTTCGACCAGATCCTTGGCTTCCTTGAGGCCAAGACCGGTGATGGCGCGGACTTCCTTGATGACGTTGATCTTCTGAGCGCCAGCGTCGGTGAGGACGACGTCGAATTCCGTCTTTTCCTCGACCGGAGCAGCGGCAGCAGCAGCGCCGCCAGCAGCGGCAACCGCCACCGGAGCAGCAGCCGAAACGCCCCACTTTTCTTCCAGAAGCTTCGACAGCTCGGCCGCCTCGAGGACGGTCAGCTTCGAAAGGTCGTCTACGATCTTTGCGAGATCAGCCATTGTTGTATTCCTTCATAAGGTTCGAACGTGTGTTTGTGATAGCGAGGAACGGCCTCATGCCGCCTCGTCCTTCCGGGCGTAAGCGCCGATGACGCGCGCGACCGAGGCCGCTGGCGCATTGACGATCTGGGCGATCCGGGTTGCCGGCGTGGCGATCATGCCAACCAGCCTGGCGCGCAGCTCATCGAGCGACGGAAGTGTGGCGAGTGCCTTCACACCGTCGGCGTTGAGCGAGGTGGTGCCCATTGCGCCGCCGAGAATGACGAGCTTGTCATTTCCCTTGGCGAAATCGGACGCGACCTTCGGCGCCGCAATCGGATCCTCCGAATAAGCAATCAGCGTCTGTCCCTTGAACAGCTCGATGATCGATGCGGAGTCCGTGCCCTGAAGAGCGATTTTGGCGAGACGGTTCTTCGCGACTTTAACGGTGCCACCGGCGGCGCGCATTTTCGACCGAAGGTCGTTCATTTGCGCGACGGTGATGCCGGCATAGTGGGCCACGACCACTGAACCTGCGCTTGCAAACGCATCGTTCAGGCCCGTGACGAGTTCGCGTTTTTCCGCTCTGTCCACTGCCTATCTCCAGTTGACCCCTGCCCCTAAAATAGGACAGGCGTCGGGTTGCCTTTGCCGGCCGGGCCATCCAGTAACGGATCTCCCGAACGACGCTCGAGGATCCTGCCCCCTTTCGCCACACCGGCGGCCAAGCCGACGGTGCGCAGACAAAAGGCAAACACGGTTCGAACCTTTCATTGGAGCACTTGCTCCGTTGTCAGGTCTTCACCCGTCTCATGCAGGCCCACATGAATTAAGGCTTTTGGGCCGCCTGCAATCTCGGACAGGATGTCCGGAAGCCTTTCGGCTTCCGGCACCGGGCCGCCGACACGTCGGAGGCCCGGAATTCACTTGCGGATCAGTCTCTTGGGAGACGATCCAAATGGTCGTATCAGGACGCTGCGAGCGTCGAGACGTCGAGCTTGAGGCCCGGGCCCATCGTCGAGGTGACCGACACCTTCTTGACGTAGTTGCCCTTGGCGCCAGCCGGCTTTGCCTTGGTCACCGCGTCGGCGAAGGCGCGGATGTTCTCTTCCAGCGCCTTGACGTCGAACGAGACCTTGCCGACACCGGCATGAACGATGCCGGCCTTCTCGACGCGGAACTCGACCGCGCCGCCCTTCGATGCCTTGACGGCGGCGGCGACGTCGGTGGTGACGGTGCCGACCTTCGGGTTCGGCATCATGCCGCGCGGGCCGAGCACCTTGCCGAGACGGCCGACGAGCGGCATCATGTCCGGCGTGGCGATGCAGCGATCGAAATCGATCGTGCCCTTCTGGACGATGTCGACCAGATCCTCGGCTCCGACGATGTCGGCGCCGGCGGCCTTGGCTTCCTCGGCCTTGTCGCCACGAGCGAACACGGCGACGCGAACCGAGCGGCCGGTGCCGTTCGGCAGGTTGACCACGCCACGGACCATCTGGTCGGCATGACGCGGGTCGACGCCGAGGTTCATGGCCAGTTCGATGGTCTCGTCGAACTTGACCGTGGAACGGTCCTTGAGCAGCTGCAGCGCATCACCCAGGGCGTAAGCCTTGTTGGGATCGATGCCTTCGCGGGTCTTCGATACACGCTTTGCAATCTTTGCCATGATCTCAGCCCACCACTTCCAGACCCATCGAGCGGGCGGAGCCCTCGACCATGCGCATGGCCGCTTCGACGTCGTTTGCGTTCAGATCCTTCATCTTGGCAGTCGCGATTTCGCGAACCTTGTCGCGCGAAACGGTGCCAGCCTTGACCTTGCCCGGCTCCTTCGAGCCCGACTTCAGGTTCGCAGCCTTCTTCAGGAAATAACTCACCGGCGGCGTCTTCATGACGAAGGTGAATGACTTATCCTGATAATAGGTGATGACGACCGGAACCGGCGATCCCTTTTCCATTTCCTGGGTCTGCGCGTTGAACGCCTTGCAGAACTCCATGATGTTGATGCCGCGCTGACCAAGCGCCGGGCCGATCGGGGGCGACGGCGTAGCCGAACCCGCGGAGACCTGGAGCTTGAGCTGGCCTGCAATTTTCTTAGCCATCTCTTTTCCTGCCTTTGTCTATGCCGGCACCCACTATCTGGGAAACCCGGCGGTTGCAGTCTGGTGGTGCGGTTCGCGCAGCCGGCTAAAGCCGCATTCGCCTCCCACCGTTCTCGAGGCCGCGCGCTTGTGCGCCGCCTCCCCCGATCGCCGACCGGCGTCGCCGGTCCAACATCGGGGATTTCGGATCAGCCCTTTTCGACCTGTCCGAATTCCAGATCGACAGGCACGGCGCGCCCGAAGATCGAAACTTCCACCTTGAGCCGCGCCCGCTCCTCGTCCACTTCCTGGACGAAACCGTTGAAGGACGCGAACGGACCATCCGAAACGCGGATCGCCTCGCCGATCTCGAAGGTGACCGACGGCTTCGGCCGTTCGACGCCTTCCTGGACCTGGTTCAGGATGCGCTGCGCCTCGGCCTCGGTGATCGGCACCGGCTTGGAGTCGCCGAGAAAGCCGGTGACCTTCGGCGTGTTCTTGACCAGCGAGAACACCGCATCGGTCAAATTGGCCTTCAGGAGCACATAGCCCGGGAAGAACTTGCGCTCGGCATCGACCTTGCGGCCACGGCGAACTTCGACGACCTTCTCGGTCGGCACCACGATCTGCTCGATATCGGCGGACAGGCCCTTCTGCTTGGCCTTGTTCTCGATGTCCTCGGCGACCTTCTTTTCAAAGTTCGAATAAGCGTGGACGATGTACCAGCGCGCAGTCATTTTTAGACTTCTCCGTAATCGCCGGACTTAACGTCCAATGCCCAGAATCTGTTCGACCGCGAAGCCCATGAGCTGATCAGCGGTGAAGAAAAAGACCATCGCAATCACAGCGAAGGCCAGAACCATCACCGTCGAGATCATGGTCTCGCGACGCGACGGCCAAGTCACCTTGGCTGTCTCCGAGCGGACCTGCTGGAGAAAGACGAAAGGATTTGTGGTTTTCGAAGCCATATGCCGCCTGTCTTCAAGACCCGTTGGCCGGGCCCCCTGGATGATCCCGCTGACCGGGACGTGCCGCCTGAGCCCAGAGTCGCGCCGAATCAGCGCAACCATTTCGCCCATGCAAATCAGACGCGTAAAGCCGGCTTCCCAGCTCCACGCGTCGCGTGTCTGTTCTGTCTACATAAAACCGATTCTTGATCCACGCAAGTGGCAAGTGTCCGCTTTATGACCAAACACCGCCTCGGAACCATCCAGTCGTTCCGTCCCGGCTATGGCTGCCTTATGCCCCAATCAGGCTAATATGGCAAGCGGGTCGCCGATTTTCAAAGGCCGACCCGCAAAATATCGATGCGCACAGGGCATTCGTGCAACGAAAACTGCCCTTTCGGCCGGACTATGGCCGACGGCGGGAATGGAGGTGCGGCCGCAGTTGGCCAGGCGCCACCTTATGCTCACATGCGCACAAGCAGGATAAGCGAGAATTTCTCGGATGCCATTCAATGCGGAAGGGACAGCACCGATATGGCCCGATAAGATGTGTGTTCTTCACATAAGCTGGCTTCGACGGATGGGCGAGGTCATTGGCGATGGCTCCGCCGAACTTGCTCGACGACGGCTCGGTCAAATCACATTGCCTATCACAACGGCGACGAGGCCATTCTGAAAGCCAAATGAGTATTTCATCAGCAGCCTGCTAGGCCTCTCGAGGGTGTCCCAATGCTATATTTCGCCTACGGATCGAACATGGACCCGCTGCAGATCGCAAAGCGCTGCCCTGGCCATCAGGTCGTAGGCATCGGCATGTTGCCGAGCCATCGGCTCTGTTTTCCGCGGCTGTCAAACAATCGCGGGTGCGGAGTATCGTCAATAGAGCCGGTTCGCGACGGCGCTGTCTGGGGCGTTGTCTATAGGTTGACGCCCGATGATGTGGCCCGTCTCGATCGGGAGGAAGGCTACGAGACCAGCCGACCCGCGGGCGAGAACCGTTATAACCGGATGACGATAGTGGTGACCATGGGTGGCGAGCCCACCGAAATGCAGACCTATGTCGCTGAGCGGCAGGAAAATCCCCCTCCCCCAAATGCCGAGTATCTAGCGCTGATGCGCGATGGCGGCCGGCACCATGGGTTGCCTGCTCCCTATCTCGCCATGCTCGACGCGCTGGGTGAGGATGTCAGGATCGGATCTGGTTGATCTGCCAACCGTAAAAAAAGGCGCTCAATCGTTTCGGGAGCGCCTTTCGGATGGATGAGGTGAGTTACTGTATCCACCACTGTGGTCGTAGCGATTGCCAGGATAGCTTTAGTTGGGCCGGACGCTAAACGTTTGAGTGTTGAATATGCTTGGACTTTAAGCGCCGTTGTTTTTTTCATCGGGTTATTCCTCTCCGTCGGTAGCAGCGAAAATCGCCACGATTGAAGAAAGGCAACCACAACGAGCCAAGTGGTGGGAGTCGCACACACACACACACACACACCCATCCCCGAAACCGGATGATGAACCGGCAAGTGGTGGCCCTCTGAGCTAGGTCGGGCGCCGGGCGACGATTATTTGTTCTGCTTTAGATACTGGCTTAGAGAGCCGACGCCGGGGCGCTGTCTGGTCAAGCGGCTTCAGCCGCTCGAGTTGACCGTCGAGGCTTATGGCGAACCACCACGTCGACCTTGTAGTCGAGCCGGTCCAGACAGCGAACCAGCCTGTCTATCGAGAACTTCCCGGTGCGCCCGGTGACGATCGCTGAAACGTCCGGCTGTTTCATCCCGAGCAACTCGGCCGACTTCGCCTGGGTTAGGCGCCGGCGCTTGATAATGGCGCGGATCTCGCGGGCCAGCTTGGCCTTGAGCAATTCCTCTTCGGGATTGTCAAAGCCGAGGTCCGCAAACACGTTGCCGCTGCTAATTTCGGCGGTGATGTCTTCAGTCATGACTTTGTTCCTTTCCCATGGTTTTCGCGGTGGTGCGCCTCGGCTGCCTTCAATCGCGCTGTCACGAGATCGATCTCGTGCTTGGGCGTCTCCCTGCCCTTCTTCGACTTCTTCTGGAAGCAATGAAGGACGTAGATCACCCCGGCGAAGCGCACGGTGTAGACGGCCCGGTAGGTGTCCCCGTCGAAGTCGTCGACCACCTCAAGGATGCTGCGACCCCCAAACCCTTTTAGGGCTTTGACAGCCGGGTGCTCTTCACCATTCTGGGCGTCGTTGATTGCGACCCCCATCAACCGGCGAACATCGACCGGAAACTCGCGCAGATCGTCCTTCGACGATCCCATCCATACTGCGGGTTTTTGGTTTTTCATTCGCGCCCACCTTATAGCACATAGACTATGGTTTTTCAAAGAAAATCCTGACACCCCCCCCTTAACCCCTGGAAAATAACGGGGCCAAATTGTTGTCACAGCGGCAATCAGGCGGCTGCCCGGCGCTCTCCACGCGCAGCTTCCCACACTTCGCGGGCGGCGTCGGCATTCAAGGCCGCAATCCCCAAACCCACCAGCAAATCTGGCCACGCCGATCGCCACACGAAAGCCGTCATCAGCCCGGCAGCAATAATGGCAATGTTGGCGAATGCGTCATTGCGTGCCGACAGGAACGCCGCCCGCGTCAGGCTGCCGCCGTGGTGCCGGTAGGCGGCGAGCATGTAGGCGCAGGAGAGATTGACCGCGAGTGCACCCAGACCCGTCAGCGTCAGGGCCAGGGCTTGCGGCGGTACCGGCGCGTTGAATTTTTCCCACGCCGTCCAAAGGGTCGCTAAACCGGGCACAAGCAGAATAAGCGCCAGCGCCATGCCAACCCGCGAGCGGGCGCGCATCGACCAGCCCAGCGCAAGCAGAATGAGCAGGTTGACCGAGGCATCTTCCAGAAAATCGATGCTGTCGGCGAACAACGACACCGATCCGATAGCGACCGCCACGGCGAACTCAATGCCAAAATAGCTCAGGTTCAGAAGTGCGACGAGCAGGACGATACGGCGGAGCGCGCTATGGGCTTCCATGTCCAAACCTTCTCACGATTTAGCATGTCCGGCCACCAGCGGTTCGCCGATTTTCCAAGGCCAGCAGCAAATATCGTTCGGATGGCCATTTTGGAAAATGGCACGGGCAGCAGGGCTCGAACCTACGACCTGCGGTTTTGGAGACCGCCGCTCTACCAACTGAGCTATGCCCGTATCGTGTGCGCCTCGGCGCAGCAGCAGGGGCTTCCTAAAAGCTTCCGCGCTGTCTGTAAAGAGCGGTTTGCAGGCAAACGCGCCTTCATCCCCTTTGCCAGAAATCGGGATAGCTGACGACCAGCCCGTCATCGTCGATCTCAAGTTCCCGCTTGAAGTCGCTGGCGCGCGATTCATAAAGATACCGCCTGCCCTCTTCGAGACATGAGTAGCGCTGCGGGTTACTCACCACCGTGAGCGCGGGGAAATCGACGAAAGCGGTGGTGATCTCGGCACTTTGCCCGGTGGAAAGCCGCAAGCGCCGTATCGGCAGCGTGTTGGTGAACGGCGTCACAGTGAGGTCCGGATCGAAGATGCCGTCGAGCTCCGGCACGGGCATGCCGTCCCCGGTCCAGTGGCCGTCGCCGTCAGAGGCAAGAACCAGCGTCCGTTCGCTGCCGATCATATCGACCGTGACGCTCCTGGCGCGCCAGTTCGCGTCGCAGCCTATGCGATAGCGGACGGCGAAAGGCGTTTGGCCGGAGCAAATGACGACGGAATCGGCCAACACCTCGCCGGCCCGCTCGCGCAGCACAAGATGTTCGAGGCCGGGGCCTTCCCACTCGCGCCAGCGCACGATCTTGAATTCCTCGGCAGTCATTGCTCCACAAGCTCTCAGCAGGCTTTGCCGGTCATGATTTGGCATCAGGCGGTGTGTAGGGTCCGCCAGGCACACCCCAGCCCCAGGCAGGCATCGGTTCGGTTTCCGGGTCGCAGGTCTCGCCGAGATTGGAATTCATCTTGGCCAGCCGCGATCCCCACTCGACATAGCCCATGAAGGCCGAACGGAATTCGGGATCGTCGGGCAGGCCGACGACATCGGCGGCGTCGACCAGGAGGTTGATCCAGCGGCGGCGCTGTTCCTCCGTCAGATGCTTGCCCAGGTGATGCATGACCATTTCGCGGTGCCCGCCATGCTGTTCGCTGTAGGTTTTCGGCCCGCCGAAAACCTCGCCGATGACGGCAGCGACATGAGCGGGATGGTCCGGCGACATGGTCTTGAACACCGGCCCGACGATCGGGTCCTGCGCCACCTTGTCATAGAAGGTCTGCGTCAGCCGGTTCAGCGCCTCGCTGCCGCCGGCCCATTCGTAGAGTGTCGGGACGTCCTTGCGCATCAGAGTTCACCTGTCCTCGCTGCCCGAGAACGATAGCGGAAAGCCCTCGCTCTGCTCAACCTGCCCCGATGGCCAGCCAGCCTGCGCGACTACAGTTTCGCCGGCGTCTCGGCTTCGGCATTGGCTGACGGCATAACCCTGCAATTGTCCGGTTTCGCTGCCGCTCTGCATATGGTGGCACCTGTCAGTTCGTCGGCGGACTGACGCCCTGTCGCCAGCCCGAGCCTCAGCGCCGTGTCTCGATCGAGTTGCGTTTGGCCCGATGAACGCTGCATGGCTTCGAACAGGCCAGGCCCGATCGCCATCTCCTCAAGATACGCCTTGACCATCTCCTCCTGTCCGAGCGCCTGCACGCTGAGGCCCGCATCCGGCCCAATCAGGCGCTTGATGCCGCCGGCGACCACGATCGGACAGACCGAGGCGCATTCACCTTCCGTATCGATGGTCAGCCCGGTGTGGGCGCCATCCCTGGCCAGGCAGTCCAGGGAGGGACCGCAGTCGACGAAGTCCGTGCGGGCGACGACGACATCGAGCTTATGCTCCCGGATCATCCTGCCGACGGCGAGAGCGCCGTCGACATCGTCGCCTCGCGAGCTGATCACGATCGGCAGCCGCCGCCCACCGGCGGCATCGAGCGCCTGGCGCAGCCTTTCCGGCGTCTGTGCGGTGATCGAGCCTTCGGCGGAGATCCATTCCGGGCAGTCGGGATTGCACAGCGGATTGCTGCCGCGAACAAGCACGAAGCGCATATCCGCTTCCTGAGGCAGGGCAGGCCTGGCCCCGGCGGTCGGGACGCCGGCGGTGTTCTTGCCTGCCGGTACCTGCCGGCAGTTCGCCTGCGGCTGCTCCGGCCTGCAGGCGGTTCCCCCGGTCATGACATCGACGCTGTCCAGGCTGGTGACGAGCTTCATGCGCAGCATGGCATCGAGGGCAATCTGCCGGATGTCGCTGGCCTGCGTCTGCTTCATCGTCTCGAGCACGCCTTGGTCGACGCCCATTTCCTTCAAATAGGCGGCAAGGCGTTTCTCGACCCCCTTGCTCATTTCGTAGGTCTTGTAGCTGCCGGCGTTCTTTCGGCTGACGATCCTGGTGCTGATGATCTTCTTCTTGCCGTTCACGATCCGGTAGGTGGTCCGGTAGACCAGCTTCGTCCGCTGGAAGGTGGTTGTGATCTGGTGAACACCGAGATAGGCGAAATCGCCGGCCACGCGGCGGACACCGCCGGAAAACATCAGCGGACAGGCCGAATTGCACATGGCGCCGCTGTCATAGGCCATGCCGAAATAGCCGGCTGCCTTACCGTCCTTATCCTTGTCCGTGCAGTTTTTCATCCGCGGCTCGCAGCCGGTGAAGACTGTCGTGCCGACGGCGGCATCGAGCTTGTTCTTGCGGATCAGCCGGCCAAGCGCCAGCGCCGCTTCGACATTGCCGCCGGGGGAATTGACGACGACCGGCAGTTGCCGGCCGGCGAGCGTCTTGAGTGCGCGCTTGAACAAGGCCGGCGTGCCAGCCTCGATGGTGCCTTCCGCCGATATCCATTCCGGACAGTTGGGCTCGCAGCCCGGCGCACTGCTGCGCACGACGGCGAACCGCATCGGCGGGATGTCCGGCTGCTCCTCCTCGGCCTGGGCCGCACAGACAGGCAGCGCCACGGCAAGCACCAGCACGAGGCGGACCAGCGCCCGCAACCACCATGCCTGCCCATCGAAACGACGCCCTGGAACCACTCTTGGCCAAGCTCCCTCGGTGCAACCCATACTAGTTGCGGCGATGGCGCTTGCAACAGCTTTCAGCGGCCGGCAAATGCGCCTCTCACGCGGCCATGATGGAAACAAAAAGGGCGGCCCGAAGACCGCCCTTTCCTGTCGAACCGGCGAAAACCGGCCTCGATTATTCTTTGATGGTGACGACGATGCCGGCACCGACGGTGCGGCCGCCTTCACGGATGGCGAAGCGCAGCTTCTCTTCCAT
>NZ_JAIUIQ010000007.1:0-223955 GCF_020165735.1 Mesorhizobium sp. B283B1A | reverse complement strand
GGCCCGGATTTCCGGGCCCACTTTTTTTCGACCGTTACGGATCTGCCCCGAGGCGGTCGCCGTTCCACAGAACAGCAAGCTCGGCCTGGAACCTCCCGCTGCTCCGCGCGTTTCATGGCGTCCCATTCGTGGACCAGCCCGGATATTTCTCCTAGCGCTGCTACAACCAGGAGCCGTTTCATGCACGACAAGCTGTTTCGTTCACCGGTGGCCCTCACCGTCGGCCTCGGCTTCAAGCGCGAGATTGCCTCGCTGGCCGAAATGCATGATTTCCTGACCAATTGGACGACCGCGCGCCATGGTCCGCTTTACCACAATGCCGTCGAGGCGTGTGGCCTTGCCATGGAAGGCTGCGTCGCCAGGGATGAGGCCCGCCATGCGTTCGTAGAATTCGCGCAGGCTGCCGGCATTCTCTGGCCCGAGATCGAGCCAGTCATCGTGACGCGCGCTGTCGCGCGCGGCTACGGCGGCTACGCCGCCTGAGTAAGAATTCACTCCCGTCGTAGCGGCCAATTCTGCATCGACTGCCACTGGTCCTCCAAGCCGGGCTTTCACTTTGCTGCCGGAAACTACGGCTTTGCGGACGCTGATGACGTTTGCCCGGCGTTTATGGAGACAATCAGCCGTCCGCCGGCGTTTCGCTCGGGCTCGCTGAACCAGGCTCATTCGATGGCTGCGCGGCAGGGCGCCGAAGGTGACGAGCCGCGCCCTAAAACCTTTATAAAATTCCTATTTCTTTCCGCTTCGCGCCGTCTCGAACCTTTATGGCGATCGGGTCCATATTCCATCTTGAGCAAAAACGTCGAACGCCCTCACCAATCGAGGTGTGGCGCGCCGTATCACGTAATTTCCACCTGCTTCGAGCAGGCGAAACGTAGAAAAGCGAAAGCAAGGAATAAACACGATGGATATCGTCGTTCTCGGAATAGGAATTTTGTTTTTCGTCCTTTCCTTCGCTTACATCAAAGCCTGCGACATTCTTTAACGCGAGGACCGCAAGATGCTTGTCGACTACATTCTCGGTGGCGGCGTGACGCTGTTCCTGCTCGTTTACCTGACATACGCCCTCGTTCGTCCAGAACGCTTCTGAAGGCCGGAAACCATGACTCTCAACGGATGGCTACAGATCCTCGTCTATTGCGGGACCGTCGTTTTGCTGGTGAAACCGCTCGGCGGCTACATGTACCGCGTCTTCAATGGCGACCGGACATTCCTGTCGCCGGTTCTGGGCCCGGTCGAACGCGGGCTCTATCGGATTTCGGGAACCAGCGAGCGCGAGGAACAACATTGGACCGCCTATGCGACGGGCATCCTGTTCTTCAGCGTCGCCAGCTTCCTGGTGCTTTATGTCCTGCAGCGGCTCCAGGGCGTGCTGCCCTACAATCCTGCCGGCATGGCGTCTGTCGACGCCAACCTCGCCTTCAACACCGCCGCCAGCTTCGTCACCAACACCAACTGGCAGAACTATGGCGGCGAGAGCACGATGTCCTACCTCGTGCAGATGGCCGGCCTCACCGTGCAGAACTTCATGTCGGCCGCCGTCGGTGTCGCGATCGCCGTCGCGCTGATCCGCGGCTTTGCCCGTGCCTCGGCAAAGTCGATCGGCAATTTCTGGGTCGATTTGACCCGCTGCACGCTCTACATCCTGCTGCCGCTCTGCATTGTGCTGACGCTGGTCTATGTCTGGCTCGGCATACCGCAGACGCTCGGACCGTATGTCGACGCCACCACGCTGGAGGGCGCCAAGCAGACCCTCGCGCTCGGCCCGGTCGCCTCGCAGGTGGCCATCAAGATGCTCGGCACCAATGGCGGTGGTTTCTTCAATGCCAATGCCGCACATCCGTTCGAAAATCCCGACGCCATCTCCAATCTGATCCAGATGGTGACGATCTTCGCGCTGGGTGCTGCCCTGACCAACGTCTTCGGCCGCATGGTCGGCAACCAACGCCAGGGCTGGGCGATCCTGGCCACGATGGGCGTGCTGTTCATCGCCGGCGTCGCCATCTGCTACTGGGCGGAGGCATCGGGCAATCCGCTGGTCCATGCGCTCGGCATCGACGGCGGCAATATGGAAGGCAAGGAGAGCCGCTTCGGCATTGCCCTCTCGGCACTGTTCGCGGTCATCACCACGGCCGCCTCGTGCGGCGCCGTCAACGCCATGCATGACAGCTTCACCGCGCTCGGCGGGCTGATCCCGATGGTCAACATGCAGCTCGGCGAGGTCATCGTCGGCGGCGTCGGCGCCGGTTTCTACGGCATGATGATGTTCATCGTCCTCGCCGTCTTCGTCGCCGGGCTGATGGTCGGCCGCACGCCGGAATATCTCGGCAAGAAGATCGAGGCCAAGGAAGTCAAGATGGCGATGCTGGCCATCCTGTGCCTGCCGCTGGCCATGCTGATTTTCACGGCAATCGCCGTGGTGCTGCCGACGGGTGTCGCGTCCATGGCCAATGGCGGGCCGCACGGCTTCTCCGAGGTGCTCTACGCCTATACTTCGGCGGCGGCGAACAATGGCTCGGCCTTTGGCGGCCTCAGCGGCAACACGCCCTGGTACAATGTCACGCTCGGCATCACCATGCTGATGGGCCGCTTCCTGGTCATCGTCCCGGCGCTCGCCATCGCCGGCTCGCTGGTGGCGAAGAAGACGGTCCCGGCCTCGGCCGGCACCTTCCCGACAGACGGCCCGCTGTTCGTCGGCCTGCTGGTCGGCGTCATCCTGATCGTCGCCGGCCTGACCTTTTTCCCGGCACTGGCGATCGGACCGATCGTCGAACACCTGGCCATGATCCATGGGCAGACATTCTGACACGGCCCAGCCTTGGATCGACATCATGTCCTGGTTCAACATCATGCGACGGAAGCGCCGGCCCCGGGCCGGAAATGAGGGGGAGCCAACTCCCCCTCCCTTCCCGACCATCTCCACATTCCTGGGCATTGCGGCAGTCATGATCGTGATCTGGCTGCTGGTCTATGGCCCACCCTTTTCGGCATCCGATCGATCGGTGCCTGCCAACAACATCGATACTGGAGCCAACAAATGAGCCAGTCCAAATCCGCCAGCATCATGGATGCCGGCATCCTGTGGCCCGCCGTCGGCGGAGCCTTCAGGAAGCTGAATCCGCGCACCCTGATCAGGAACCCGGTCATGTTCGTCGTCGCAGTCGTCTCGGCGCTGACGACCGTCCTGTTCGCCAGGGACCTGATCACCGGCGGCGGCGATTCCAAATTCACGCTGCAGATCATCATCTGGCTGTGGTTCACCGTGCTGTTCGCCAATTTCGCCGAGGCCGTCGCCGAAGGCCGCGGCAAGGCGCAGGCCGATTCACTGCGCAAGGCGCGCACCGAAACCCAGGCCAAGCTTCTGACCGGTGAGGACCGCACAAAGTACAAACTGGTGCCCGGCACCAGCCTGAAGGTCGGGGATGCCGTGCTGGTCGAGGCTGGCGACATCATCCCGTCGGACGGCGAGGTGGTCGAAGGCGTCGCCTCGGTGAACGAGGCGGCGATAACAGGCGAATCCGCGCCGGTCATCCGTGAATCCGGCGGCGACCGTTCTGCGGTCACCGGCGGCACGCAGGTGCTGTCCGACTGGATTCGCGTGCGCATCACGGCGGCATCGGGCCATACTTTCCTCGACCGCATGATCTCGCTGGTCGAGGGCGCCGAGCGCCAGAAGACGCCGAACGAGATCGCGCTCAACATCCTGCTCGTCGGCATGACGCTGATCTTCGTGCTGGCCACGGCCACCATCCCGAGCTTCGCCTCCTATTCGGGCGGCTACATCCCGGTGACCGTCCTGGTCGCCCTGTTCGTCACGCTGATCCCGACCACGATCGGCGCGCTGCTGTCGGCCATCGGCATCGCCGGCATGGACCGGCTGGTGCGGTTCAACGTGCTGGCGATGTCCGGCCGCGCCGTCGAGGCGGCGGGCGACGTCGACACGCTGTTGCTCGACAAGACCGGCACGATCACGCTCGGCAATCGCCAGGCGACGCAATTTCGCCCGGTCAAGGGTATCACCGAGCAGGAACTGGCCGACGCGGCGCAGCTCGCCTCGCTCGCCGACGAAACGCCGGAAGGCCGCTCGATCGTGGTGCTGGCCAAGGAGAAATACGCCATTCGCGCCCGCGACATGGCAACGCTGCACGCCACCTTCGTGCCCTTCACCGCGCAGACACGTATGAGCGGCGTCGACATCGACGGTTCGTCGGTGCGCAAGGGCGCCGTCGATTCGGTGCTCGCCCACGTCAACCAGTCGGCATCGGCGGCCCATGGCGTGCGCCCGAGCAGTGACTCCATCCGCGACCTCCAGGCCATCGCCGACGAGGTCGCCAAGTCCGGCGGCACGCCGCTGGCGGTGGAACGCGACGGGCGCCTGCTCGGCGTCGTTCACCTCAAGGATATCGTCAAGGGCGGCATCAGCGAACGGTTCACAGAACTGCGCCGCATGGGCATCCGAACGGTGATGATCACCGGCGACAATCCGATGACGGCCGCTGCGATCGCCGCGGAGGCCGGCGTCGACGACTTCCTGGCCCAGGCGACGCCCGAGGACAAGCTGAAGCTGATCCGCGACGAACAGGCCAAGGGCAAGCTGGTCGCCATGTGCGGCGACGGCACCAACGATGCGCCCGCTCTTGCCCAGGCCGATGTCGGCGTGGCCATGAACACCGGCACCGTCGCGGCTCGCGAGGCCGGCAACATGATCGATCTCGACAGCGATCCGACCAAGCTGATCGAGATCGTCGAGATCGGCAAGGCGCTGTTGATGACGCGCGGCTCGCTGACGACGTTCTCGATCGCCAACGACGTCGCCAAGTACTTCGCCATCATCCCGGCGATGTTCGCCGTCTTCTACGTCGCGCCGGGACAGACGACCGGCCCGCTGCAGGCGCTCAACATCATGCATCTGGGGACGCCGCAGAGTGCCATCCTGTCGGCGATCATCTTCAACGCGCTGATCATCATCGCGCTGATCCCGCTGTCGTTGAAAGGCGTCAAGTATCGTGCCATCGGCGCCGGTGCGCTGCTCAGCCGCAACCTTTTGGTCTACGGCCTCGGCGGCATCATCGTCCCCTTCGTCGGCATCAAGGCGATCGACATGATCGTCACCGCCCTCGGCCTCGCTTAACTCTTTGTTTTAACGCAATTCCTGTCGGAAACCGCTTCACACTTTTCCTGGAATTGCTTTGAGGAAAATTTCCATGCTTTCCCAGATAAGACCCGCGATCGTCATGATCGTCTTCTTCACGGTGCTGACCGGCCTGATCTATCCCCTGGGCATGACCGGCATCGCGCAGGCGCTGTTCCCGCGCCAGGCCAATGGCAGCCTGGTCGAAAAGGACGGCAAGGTCATTGGCTCCGGCCTGATCGGCCAGGGCTTTGCCAGCGACAAGTATTTCCATGGCCGGCCTTCGGCGGCCGGCAGCAGCGGCTACGACGCAACCGCCTCCGGCGGCAGCAATCTCGGCCCGACCAATCCGAAGCTGATCGATCGCATCAAGGGCGATGCCGAAAAGCTGAAGGCGGAGAATCCGAACCAGCCGGTCCCGATGGACCTGGTGACGACGTCCGGCAGCGGCCTCGATCCGGCCATCAGCCCCGAGGCCGCCTACTTCCAGGTCGCCAGGGTGGCGAAGGCCCGGGGCCTCGACGAGGCCAAGGTCAAGGCGCTCGTCGACAGCCACATCGATGGCCGCGAACTCGGCTTCCTGGGTGAGCCGGTCGTCAATGTGCTGGCGCTCAATCTCGCACTCGACGATGCGAAATGACGAAGGATGGGCCGGGGATCGACAGTACCCCTGGCGCCGTCCATGATCGAAACTGATGCCGGACGACCGAAGCAACGAAACCAGACCTTCTCCCGACGCACTGCTCGACCATGCCGAGCGGGAAGGTCGCGGCCGTTTGCGGATATTCCTCGGTGCCGCACCGGGTGTCGGCAAGACTTACGAAATGCTGATGTCGGGCCGTGCCCGCCTGGCCGACGGCGTGGACGTGGTGATCGGCGTCGTCGAGACGCATGGCCGCAAGGAGACGATGGCCCTGGTCGAGGGCTATGAGGTCATTCCCCGCCGCAAGGTCGACTACAAGGGCCGCATCCTCGACGAGATGGATATCGACGCCATCCTCGCCCGGCGTCCGGCGCTGGTTCTCGTCGACGAACTCGCCCACACCAACGCGCCCGGCAGCCGCCACCCCAAGCGCTATCTCGACGTCCAGGAAATCCTGACTCAAGGCATCGACGTCTACACGACGCTCAACATCCAGCATGTCGAAAGCCTGAACGATGTCGTCGCCCAGATCACCAAGGTCAGGGTGCGCGAGACGGTTCCCGATTCCATTATCGACCAGGCCGACGACGTCGAGATCATCGACCTCACGCCCGACGACCTGATCAAGCGGCTCGAGGAAGGCAAGGTCTATTTCCCCAACACCGCCCAGCGCGCGATCGAGAACTATTTCTCGCCGGGCAATCTGACCGCGCTTAGGGAACTGGCGCTGCGCCGCACGGCGCAGCGCGTCGACGACCAGTTGCTGATCCATATGCAGGCCCACGCCATTCCGGGGCCGTGGGCCGCGGGCGAGCGGGTGCTCGTCTGCGTCGACGCGCGTCCGGGCGGGGCGGCCCGCATTCGCTATGCGCGCCGGCTGGCCGACCGGCTGCGCGCGCCGTGGACGGCGCTGCATGTGGATACGCCTCGTTCGGCCGCCATGTCCGAGGAGGACAAGGACCGGCTGGCGGCATTGCTGCGCCTTGCCGAACAGCTCGGCGCCGAGGTGACGACCATTCCCGGTCAGAACGTCGCCCAGGACATCGTGCGGCATGCGACGGCCAACAATTTCACCCATATCGTGGTCGGCCGGCCGCCCCGGTCGCGCTGGCGCGAATTGATCGAAGGTTCGCTCACCTACGATCTCATCCGCAATGCCGGCGACATCAGCGTCCATGTCATTTCGGGAACCGAGCGCAACACCGAGGCGACGTCGAGAAGCGTCAAGGCGGCGGACGAGCAGTGGCAGTTCCAGATCTGGCCCTATCTCAAGGCCACGGGTTTTGTCGCCGGTTCGCTCGCCTTTGCCGTCCTGCTCGACCAGTTTCTCGACGTTCGCAATCTGGCTATCATCTTTCTCATCGGGGTGCTGACGTCGGCGGTGACCGGCGGCCTATGGCCGGCCCTGTATGCCTGTCTCGCCAGCGCCGTCGCCTTCAACTATTTCTTCCTGGAGCCGCGCTACACGCTGACGATCCGGGATCCGGAGAGCATCGTCGCGCTCGGCGTGTTCCTGGTTGTGGCCGTCATCGCCAGCAATCTGACGGCGCGCGTGCAACGCCAGGCGGTCGCCGCCCGCTCGCGGGCGCGGGCCACGGAGGACATCTACCTCTTTTCCAAGAAGCTCGCCGGCGCCGGCACGCTCGACGACGTTCTTTGGGCCACCGCCTTCCAGATCGCCTCGATGCTGAAGCTGCGCGTGGTGCTGCTTTTGCCGGAAGATGGAACGATCACCGTCAAGGCCGGCTATCCGCCCGACGATACGCTGGCCGAAGCCGATATCGCCGCCGCCCGCTGGGCCTGGGAGCATAACCGGGCGGCAGGACGCGGCGCCGACACGCTCCCCGGCGCCAAGCGCCTCTATCTTCCCTTGCGCACAGGGCGTACCGCGATCGGCGTCGTCGGGCTCGACAACGACAAGCAGGGTCCGCTGCTGACGCCAGAGCAGCAGCGCCTGCTCGACGCGCTGGCCGACCAGGCGGCGGTCGCCATCGAACGTATCCAGCTGGTCGCCGACGTCGACCGCGCCAAGCTCGCCGCCGAGGCGGACAGGCTGCGTTCGGCGCTGCTCACCTCGATCTCGCATGATCTGAAGACGCCGCTCGCCGCCATCATGGGTGCGGCCGGCACGCTGCGGGAATTCGCACCAGCATTGCCGGAACAGGATCGGGCGGAGCTGCTGTCGACCGTACTTGATGAGTCCGAGCGGTTGAACCGCTTCATCGCCAATCTGCTCGACATGACCAAGATCGAGTCCGGGGCCATGGAGCCCAATTACGCTTTCCACTATGTCGGCGATATCGTCGGCTCTGCCCTGCAGAGAGCGAGGAAAATCATCGCCGAGCACAAGACCGAAATCGACATCCCCGTGGATCTGCCGATGCTGAAGATCGATCCCGTCCTGTTCGAGCAGGCGCTGTTCAATCTCCTCGACAATGCGGCGAAATACGCTCCGCCCGGCTCGACGATCCGCGTGCAAGGCTGGACCGACAATGGCTCCGTCGTCCTGCAGGTTATGGACGAGGGGCCGGGCATTCCGCCCGGAGACGTGGAACGGATTTTCGACACCTTCTACCGGGTGCGCAAGCGTGACCAGGTCCGCGCCGGCACCGGGCTCGGCCTGTCGATCTGCCGTGGTTTCATCGAAGCGATGGGCGGCACGATCACGGCCGCGAACCGAACCGACCGTCCGGGCGCGGTTTTCACCATCAGCATGCCGAAGCCGGCGATCCCGCCCGACCTCGACACCTCGACTACCGACGATGTTGGTGACTTGGCATGACAAACTCGAACGTCAGGATACTGGTCGTCGATGACGAGCCGCCGATCCGCAAGCTGCTGCGGGTCGGGCTCGGCAGCCAGGGCTATGCCATCAGCGAGGCGCCGAACGCCAAGGCGGCGATCGAACTGATGGAGGCGGAAAAGCCTGATCTCGTCCTGCTCGACCTCGGCCTGCCGGGCATGAGCGGCCATGAACTGCTGCGCAAATGGCGTGACGACGGCCTCGACATTCCCGTCGTCATCCTCTCCAGCCGCACCGACGAGGCCGGCATCGTCAACGCGCTCGAACTCGGCGCCGACGACTATGTCACCAAGCCGTTCGGCATGAACGAGCTGGTCGCCCGCATCCGCGTGGCGCTGCGCCATAAGTTCCAGCAGCAGGGCGAGAGGCCGGTTTTCCAGACCGGTGACCTCAGCGTCGACCTGGTCAAGCGCGTCGTGAAGGTCGAGGGCAAGGAGGTGAAGCTCTCGCCGAAGGAATACGAGATCCTGCGCATGCTGGTGCAGCATGCCGGCAAAGTGCTGACCCACCATTTCCTGTTGAAGCAGGTATGGGGCGATTCGACCGACGTGCAGTATCTCAGGGTCTATGTCCGGCAGCTCAGGCAGAAGATCGAGAAGACCCCCGACCAGCCGCGCTGCATCACCACGGAGACTGGTGTCGGCTATCGCCTGCGCGAGGTCGAGTAGGCGAGAGCCGTCACTTAACCGATTGCTTCCTGCAGTCGGCTCGCCGTCGACGATGCCCGCAGGGCAGCTAGGCAGCCGAGGATGCCGAGCGGCACGAAGGCGAGGAACAGCCAGCTCGCGACATTGGCCGCCGCGTCGTGGTTCAACCCTTGCGAAAAACCGCTGGCATTGGCGACGATGCCGGCAAGGGCGGCACCCACGGCATAGCCGATGCGCTGCATGGTCGGCACCGCTGCCGAGGCAATTGTCTGCTCCTCATCCGGGGCGGAGGCGACGATGACGCGGGTCAGGAACGGCCAGGCGATGCCGAAGCCGCCGCCCTGCAACAGGGCGCAGACCAGGATCAGCGGGATCGAGCCCAGCGGTATCGTATAGGCAAAGCCGGCGATGCCGGCGGCGATCATCAGCGCGCCGCAGACGATGATCAGCCGCTCGCGGCGCGGTGGCGCGTTGGCGACGAGGATCGACAAGATCGACCAGGCGATCGATTCGGCGGCGATGATATAACCGGTGGTTAGCAGCGGGATGTCGTGCAGGCTGGTCAACAGCAGCGGCCCGTAGACGCCGAAGGAGCAGGTCGCCACCGAGAAGGCGGCGACCATGGTCATGCCGGCGCCTACCGGCGTGCGCCACGAGAACAGCCGCGCTGGGAAAAGCCGGGAGCGCGGCTTCAGCGCGTCGATGTAGAAGAACAGCGCCAGGCCGCCGAGACCGAGGGCGATCAGCAGCGAAGAGCGCAGCAAGGCGATGTCGACACCGGCCGAGGCGATCAGCACCACGGCTACGGCAAGGCAGGCGAGGGCGGCGAACGGGAAGGGCGGCGCCTTGCCCTTGCTCGTGGTGGGTCTCGTCGCCTCAGGCGTGTCGAGCACGATGAAGCTTGCCAGCGCCATGGCCGTGCCGCCGGCTGTGAAGACGCCGAATGCCCAACGCCACGACAGAAGCTCGGTCATGATCGCGCCGAGCAATGGGCCGCTGAAGGCCGCGACACCCCAGATCGCGGACATGATGCCGAAAAGCTGCGGCCAGATGGCACGCGAAAACAACCGCTCGACCGAGACGAAGGCCAGCGACACCAGCGCGCCGCCGCCAAGCCCCTCGATCAGGCGGCCGGCGAGAAACAGTTGCATGGAAGGCGAGGTGGCGCAGATCAACGCTCCGGCCGCGTAGAGCAGGGCGGCGACAACCATGTTGGTGCGCAGCGCCACATAACTCACCAGCCGTCCGGCCGCGGCACCGGCGACGATGGCGCCGAGCTCGTAGATCGCCAGCGACCAGCCGACGAGCTGCACGCCGGCCAGTTCACCGACCATGGCGGGCATGACGGTCGCCACCATCGTCTCGTTGGTCGCGTGCAGCAGGATGCCGAGGCTGATGAAGCAGAAGCGCGCCAGGTCGCCGCTCGCCCACAATGCGCGCCAGTCGACCCTGTTTATTCCGATCTCAGTCATTTCTACCTCTGCCTTGGATATCTCGATGACGGCGCTGGGCACCAGAAGTCAGAAAGGGTTTCCGGCAAGACCATGCGTGTCGGCAACGCCAAATCCAGGCGCTGCTCAGTCGGGGCAGGTTCGTAAGACCTCAACCATGGTTGAGCTCAAGCGGTTCGTTTCCGTGGACCATCGCAACGGTGGAGATTGGCCGAAGCTTCTCAACGCCGAGTCGCTTTGCTCCTTGCTTACGCCCCCGGATGACGAAGCGGAAAGCGAACGCCCTAGGCGCGATCAGTTTTCGATGCTGCGCAGCTGGAACTGGCTGACGCCGATGGCGAGATTGATGCCGGTCTGGGTCTGCAGGCTGAGCGGCTGGAGGGTGAAGGCCTGTGACGAACCGCCAACCAGCAGATTGGCGCCGGCGCCGACGGCCGCCGTCACCTCGGCACTGGCGCCAATATAGTCGCCCGCCAGCGCACCCGGCGCGTAGATGTTCTTCAGCGGCGTCAGCACCAGCCATCGCATCACCGCTTGCTTTGTCGTGCCGATGTCGAGGCCGTATTTGTTGACGGCGCCGAAATAGGCTTCCGGCGCGAAGGTCTTGTCGGAGGGGGTGAAGGTGCAGCTCAAATCCTTGGTCGAGCCGAAGATGAAGCCGGTGCCGCCTGATATGGCGCATTCAAGCGCGCCGAGTTCGATGCCACGGTCCTGGGCTCGTGCCGCACCGGCAAGCACCGTCAAAATCACGGCAGCGGCGATGGCTGTCTTCGGCATACTGTTCCCCTCAAAATGAAACGGCGCGGAACCATCCTATCCGGTTCCGCGCCGCGAAGTGAGGGGTCGTGGAGCCCATGGCTCCATGCATTCATTTGAGCGAATGGATCAGCTCGAGCGACGTCACGGCGACGGCAAGATTAACGCCGGTCTGCGCCTGGACGCTGAGCGGCTCGAGCATGAAGGCGCTGTCGAAGCCACCAACCAGCAGGTTGGCGCCACCGCCGGTCACGACGCTGGCCTCGGCGTTGACGCCGTAATAGCTGCCGGCGAGGTCGCCCGCGTCACGGTCGCGTGTCGCGGCAAATACGGCCCAGACCAGCTGGCCCTGATGAGTCTTGCCGAGATCGACGCCAAGCTTGGAGATGACGCCTGTGTAAACCTCGGACGGTCCATGATGGTGGGGCCGGAAGACGCAGGACACGCCCTTGTTGGACGTCACGATATAGCCGGTGCCGCCATCGATGGTGCAGTCGAGCGTGCCGAGCTGCAGCCTGCCGGCGCTGGCCGGTGCGGCAGCGAACGCGGTCATGGCGAGTGCGGCGGCGCAGGCGAGTTTCTTGATCATGGGAGGGTCCTTTCGCGATTGCTTCCAAGTAACGGCTTTGATGGCCAGACCGTTCCGCTGAAAACTTGGCGCGAACAAGGCAAGGGTTGACGGGTTGCAGCGGGGGTTAACGCGCGGTTGCCGGATTGCCGGCGAAAGCCAGAGCAGCGTGTCCTTTTGGACACGCTAACGATCTGGAATGTTTAGCGGATCTGGCGAAACCGACGTCAGCTGACGCGGGCGAGGCCGTCCTTGGCCGGCTGGTAGGTCGGGTTGAGGCGAACGGCTTCCTTGTAGGATTTCGCGGCCTTCGCCTTGTCGCCGCGCCGCTCGTATATCAGCGCCTGGTTGGCCCAGGCCTCGGCGTTCTTGCCGTCGAGCTTGATGGCCATGTTGAAGTCGGAGAAGGCATTGTCCTCGTCGCCTGTCGCCAGGTAGGAAAGGCCACGGCCGTTGTAGGGTTCGGCGGCGTCCGGCGCCAGTGAGATGGCGGTCGAGAAATCCTCGATGGCGAATTTGTGCTGGCCCTGGCTCTGATAGATCAGGCCGCGATTGTGATAGGCGCGGGCATCGGTGGTGTCGAGCTGGATCGCCTTCTGGAAGTCGTTGAAGGCATCCTGGGTGCGGCCTGCCTTGCGGTAGAGATTGCCGCGGCCGATATAGGCGGCGTCATAGTTGCCGTTGATCTGGATCGAGCGGTTGTAGTCCGCAAGCGCGGCTTCCTGGTTGCCGAGGAAACGCTGGATGAGCGCCCGGTTCGAATAGGCCTGGTAGAAATTAGGGTTGAGCTGGATGGCCTGGTTGAAATCCTTGAGCGCCGCCTGGTACTGGCCGCCACGGCCATAGGCCGAGCCGCGCACATTGTAGCCTTCGGGATCCTGGGGATTGCGCTGGATCACCGCCGACAGCGAGGAGATGTTCTCGCTCGATCCTTGCGCCTTGTCGATGTTGTTGAACTCGCCGGTCGGGCCCGATGTCTGGCAGCCGGCAAGCACAAGTCCGGAAAGCAGGGCCGCTGTCAGGGCGAAACCACGCAATGCGGTCCCGCGCTCCACGCTCGTTGCGTTCATGTCTGCCCTGTCCTCACTTGCGCCGCGTCATTCAGGCCCGGATCCCCCCCTCCGGGCCGGGTCACATCAAAATAAAAAGGTGGCGGCGATTCCGCATCGCGCCACCTTGGTATCCTTCGAAAAGGACGAAATATTGGCGTTAATCAGCGCGGCGGACGCGCTGCACCGGCAGCACCGCCGGCAGCCACCGGACGCGGCGTCATCGGCAGCAGCCCTTCGCGCTGTGCGCGCTTGCGGGCCAGCTTGCGGGCGCGGCGAACGGCCTCGGCCTTTTCACGGGCGCGCTTCTCGGAAGGCTTCTCGTAATGACCGCGCATCTTCATTTCGCGGAAAATGCCTTCGCGCTGCATCTTCTTCTTGAGCGCGCGAAGCGCCTGATCAACGTTGTTGTCGCGGACGAGTACCTGCACGGGCAATCCTGTCTTTCGGGTTTGATATCAACAGGCAAGCAGCCATAGCCACTAGCCTCCGCGGCGCTCGACACCACGAATTGTGGCGGCTGATAGCAGAATCAAGCCGCGCTGTCCACAGTCGAAATGAAGGACAACGGCCAAATTGCCGCCGGTTGCCCGGTAGGTAGGCCATCAGCTACGCCGTGGCCAGATGCAGCCGCTCGAAATCCTCGAAGAACTCGCCGTAGTCGCAGGTGATCTCTTCGCCCGCCGCGATATCGCGGGTCGCCGTCGCGCCGCCATATTGCGAGAAATCGGTGTTCGGCGTCGCCGAATGGTTCATGAAGCGGCCATTGTCGACTTCATAGACCATGAAACCCGGCCGATCCGGGCTCGGATAGGCGTAGCGGTCGAGCAATTCCTTCAACGGTGGTGGCGCTGCCTCGTATTTGTCCATCGGGATCAGCCGGTCGAAATCAGGATCGAGGCGCCAGATCGAGGCACCCTTGCGGATCGGCTCGGCGGCGAACATGCCGACGCCCTCGATCGCGCTCGCGGCCACATAGGTTCGGATCAGCATCATGGTTCCAGGACCTGTTTCGGCAAGAAGAGCGGTTCGACAAACGGAATCGCCAAATCGCGCGGAAAAATCAAGACCGGCGGCCTGCGTCACTTGGCCGAACAGTCCTGTTCGCCGGGTTCACGTCCGGTTGATCGAGACGCCGCCATCGGCAAACAGCGCGGTTCCCGTGGTGAAGCTGGAGGCATCGGAGGCGAGATAAAGCGCCGAGCGGGCAATCTCCTCCGGCTGTGCCATGCGCTTCAAGGCGTGGATGCCTTCGACGAAAGCGCGGGCCTGCGGCGTGGTGGTCGTCGCGCCGGGTGTGTCGGTGCCGCCGGGCAGCAGCGCGTTGACGCGTAGCCCCCTTGGCCCATATTCGGCGGCCAGCACCTGCGTCAGGCCGATCAGGCCAGCCTTGGCAGCGGCATAAGCGGCCATGCCCGGCATGCCGGCAGTGTAGCCGACAAAACTCGAGGTAAAGATCAGCGAGCCGCCGCCCCGCTCCAGCATGGCCGGTATCTGGTGCTTTGCCCCGAGAAAGGCGCTTGTCAGGTTGATGTCCATCGTCTCGTGCCATGCCGCCGGCACCATGTCGGGCAGGGGCGCCATCACGCCGACGGTGCCGGCGTTGTTGAAGGCGATGTCGAGGCCGCCGAACCTTTCCAACGCCAGATCGACAAGAGCCTTTGCATAGGCTTCGTCCCTGACGTCGCCGGCAAGCGCGACGGCGGTGCCGTCCGCGTCCGATATTTCGGCGACGAGCGCGTCGAGCTCTGCCTGGCGCCGCGCGGCGACGACGAGCTTCGCACCTTCCTCGGCAAAGAGTTTTGCGGCAGCGCGGCCGATGCCGGAACTGGCGCCGGTGACGATGGCGACCTTGTTGGCGAGTGCGAACATTCTCTCACATCCTTTTCCTAGCGCCAGCCTTGCCGGCGTTCGGATGCTTGGTCGCAAATCGAGGCAGCGCCAGCCACCCGATACCTGCGTTGCTCTCGGTGAGTTTATTGACGCATGGCGGGCACCAGGCTACGAAGTGGCTCTTCAAACCTTGCGGGTGGACGCGCCACCCATTCCAATGACCCCCCAAGACATTATGAGCAAGTTGTTGGCCCCCGGCTTCGAGGGCGACAGCGAATTGACGTTCGCTCTTCAATCGGAATTTCACAAAGGCTTTCCGCTTGAGAACCTTCGGCCGCTGCTAACGTCCGGCAATCTTCATACGCAGGCCGCGGCCGCTTACCTGGTGGCTGAAGCCAATTCCAAAATGAGCTACAAGATGAATTGCGTTGTCGCGGAGATCGCCGGTCTGCTCGACAGTGAATCTTCCGGCATTCGGTTCGACGCAATCGAGGCGCTTCTGGGATGTACGACGCCGGCCGATGGCACCGTTCTCGGTCGCCTCATGCTGCGGCTGGATGACGAATATGCCGGCGTGCGGTGGAGGGTCGTCCAATTCATCTGCCTTGCGGAGCGCTGGCAGCTAAGGCTTGCGGTGGAAAATGCCGCCGCCCTGCGCCCGGACTCGGCTTTCAAGACACTGGTCAATGCTTATGGTCGCTATTTCATGCCCAGTTCCAAGGATCTGCCGCGGTTGCTCGCGCATCCGGATGCGGTGTTGCGGCGCTTTGCAGCTGCAGTGGCTATCAGGCCGCGCGAGGTGATCGTCGAGCGCTTCGTGGCCATGACGGAGCAGTCGGACGATGCGGAGATTCGTAAAATCGCCGCCGATTGCCGCAAAGGTTATTTGCGGCCGACCTATGCAATCGGGCCGTCCATTGTCAGGCGTCCGCCGGCCGAACCGTCAAAAGCCGAAGTTCCAAACGACGGCGGTTGACGCCCGGCGCAAAACGGCAAGCGCCGTCGCAAACAGCGCAAGGGTGGAAGCGCTGTTTCGCTAGTGATACACCTCGCGCGCCGGGGCCAAGTGAACGCCTCGCCGCCATTTGCGAGGCTGGAACGTTGAAAAAATATTCGGTATTCGCCATCGCCCGCGAGGCCATGCGCGGCCATAAGGGTTGGGAGGAGCAGTGGTCCTCGCCCGAGCCGAAGAAGGAATACGACGTCATCATCGTCGGCGCCGGCGGCCATGGGCTGGCCACCGCCTACTATCTCGCCACCGTGCATGGCATCACCAATGTCGCTGTGCTGGAAAAGGGCTGGCTCGGCGGCGGCAACACCGGGCGCAACACGACCATCATCCGTTCCAACTATCTCTATGACGAGAGCGCCGGCATCTACGACCATGCGCTGAAGCTTTGGGATGGGCTTTCCCAGGAACTCAACTACAACGTCATGTATTCGGCGCGCGGCGTGATGATGCTCGCCCACAATGTGCACGACATCCAGGTGCTGAAGCGCCATGTCCACGCCAACCGGCTGAACGGCATCGACAATGAATGGCTGTCGCCGGAGCAGGCCAAGGAGTTCTGCCCGCCGCTCAACATCTCCAGGGACGCGCGCTATCCGGTCGTCGGGGCCGCCTTGCAACGGCGCGGCGGCACGGCGCGGCATGATGCGGTGGCCTGGGGTTATGCGCGGGGTGCTTCGGCGCGCGGCGTGCACATCATCCAGAATTGCGAGGTCACCGGCGTCAAGCGGGCCGCCAATGGCGCGGTCATGGGCGTCGACACGACACGCGGCTTCATCGGCGCCAAGAAGGTCGGCGTCGTCGCCGCAGGCCATTCCTCTGTCATCATGAACATGGCCGGCGTGCGCATGCCGCTGGAAAGCTATCCGCTGCAGGCGCTGGTGTCGGAGCCGGTCAAGCCGGTGGTGCCTTGTGTGGTGATGTCCAACACCGTGCACGCCTATATCTCTCAGTCCGACAAGGGCGAACTGGTCATCGGCGCCGGCACCGACCAGTATGTCTCCTATTCGCAGACCGGCGGCCTGCACATCTTGCAGCATACGCTCGACGCCATCTGCGAGATGTTCCCGATCTTCACGCGCATGAAGATGCTGCGCTCGTGGGGTGGCATCGTCGACGTCACGCCCGACCGCTCGCCGATCCTGGCCAAGACGCCGGTGCCCGGCCTCTACGTCAATTGTGGGTGGGGCACGGGCGGCTTCAAGGCGACGCCAGGCTCGGGCCATGTCTTTGCCCACACCATCGCCAGGGACGATCCGCATCCGATCAACGCGCCCTTCACCATCGAACGCTTCCGCACCGGCCGCCTCATCGACGAGGCGGCGGCGGCGGCGGTGGCGCATTGATGATGACCGAACTCGCTGTCGCCATGCCGCTGGTGCTGGCGGGGGAACAGGGCATGTTCCATTTGCCGTCGTCGGAAGAGGTGCGGCTGCAGCCGATCGAACGTGCCGGCAACGAGGCCGGCTGGCCGTTTTCGGTCGACGAGGGGACGCTGGCATGCGTGTGGAGCGCCGGCCAGAAAGTGGTGATGTTCTTTGAAGGCCGGCCGCACGGGCTGGACGAGGACGAGGATTTCGAGCCGCGCGGCGTGATCGTCACCACCGACCCGATGCAACTGACGCTCGGCAACATGGCCAACCGCGCTTTGTTTCGCGATGCGACAAGCGTCGAGGAGCGCCTGCGGCTCGTCGCTCCATTCATGACCATGGGCCAGAAGCTTTGCGACCAACCCGCCGGCGCCCGCGTCGGCCACGGCGAATTGTAGGAACGAAGACGATGCTTCTCATACGCTGCCCCTATTGCGAGGAAGAGCGCCCGGAGCTCGAATTCCGCAACGCCGGCGAGGCCCATATCGCGCGATCGGCCAATATGGCCGGCGAGAGCGACGACGATTTCGAGAAATTTTTCTTCATCCGCTCGAACCCCAAGGGCATCATCTACGAGCGCTGGCGGCACATGCATGGCTGCGCCCGCTTCTTCAATGCAGTGCGCGACACCGTCACCGACAAGTTCGTCATGACCTACAAGGCCGGCGAGCCGAAACCCGCCAAGCTGCCCAAAAACTCCAACGAAGTGGTTGCCAAATGAGCGGCGGGTTCCGCATTCCGAGCGCCGGCCGCCTCAGCCAGGCCAAGACCGCGCGGTTCAGCTTCGACGGCCAGTCCTATACCGGCATCGAGGGCGACACGCTGGCCTCGGCGCTGCTTGCCAATGGCGTGCATCTGGTCGGGCGCTCGTTCAAGTACCACCGGCCGCGCGGCATTCTGTCGGCGGGCGCGGAAGAGCCTAACGCGCTGGTGCAGATCGTGCGCGACGACGCGCGCAAGACGCCGAATGTGCGCGCCACCGTGCAGGAGCTTTATGACGGACTTGCCGCCAACTCGCAGAACCGCTGGCCGTCGCTGTCCTTCGACATAGGCGCGGTCAACGACATCGCATCGCCGATGTTTTCGGCCGGCTTCTATTACAAGACCTTCATGTGGCCCAAGGCGGCCTGGAAGAGCTTTTACGAACCCAAGATCCGCGAGGCCGCCGGCCTTGGCGTTTCTCCGGACAAACCCGATCCCGACCATTATTCCTCGCGCTACGCGCATTGCGACGTGCTGGTTCTGGGCGGCGGCGCCGCAGGTATTGCGGCGGCATTGGCGGCGGCGGACACCGGCGTGCGCGTCATCCTCGCCGACGAGCAGGCCGAGTTCGGCGGCAGCCTGCGCTTCGAGAGCGGCGCGAAAATAGACGGCCAGGACGGTTTTGCCTGGGCACAGGCGGCGATCGCCAGGCTGAAGGCGATGGACAATGTCCGCGTGCTCTCGCGCGCGACTGCTTTTGGATATTATGCGCAGAATTTCGTCGGCCTGGTCGAGCGTGTCAGCGATCATCTGAAGGCCCCCGGCCATGACCTGCCGCGCGAGCGGCTGTGGCAGGTGCGCGCCAAGCGCGTCGTGCTGGCCTCCGGCGCCATCGAGCGCCACATGGTGTTCGCCAACAATGACCGGCCGGGCATCATGCTGGCGGGCGCGGCGCGCACCTTCCTGAATCACTATGGCGTGGCGGTCGGCAGGAATGTCGGCGTCTACACCGCCAATGACTCGGCCTACGCGGCGGCGATCGACCTGAAGAAGGCCGGCGTCAATGTCGCGGCGATCGTCGACCTGCGCGACAACCCCACCGGACCGGTGATCGACGAGGCGAGGGCGCTCGGCATCGAGATTAATTTCGGCCGCGCGGTGATCCGCGCCGGCGGCAAATTGCGGGTGTCTTCGATGACCGTGCAGCCGAAGAATGGCGGCGGCGAGCGCACCATTCCCGTCGATGCGATCCTGATGTCGGCAGGCTGGACGCCGTCGGTGCATCTGTTCTCGCAATCGCGCGGCAAGGTCGCCTTCAACGACGAGACCAAGCGCTTCGTGCCCGGTATTTACGCACAAGACTGCGTCTCAGTCGGCGCCTGCAACGGCACTGACGGGCTATCGGCAACGGTCGACGAGGCCTACGCGGCTGGCGCCAAGGCGGCGAAAGACGCCGGCGCGAAGACCGCCAAGGGCGCGAAGCCGAAGGTCGATGCCTCTGAGAGCTGGTCGCGCGGCATGCTGGGAGCTGGCCCCGGCGCCGGGCCGGACACGACGGTGAAGGCGTTCGTCGATTTCCAGAACGACGTCACCGCCAAGGATATTCGCCAGGCGGTGCATGAGGGCATGCGCTCGATCGAGCACGTCAAGCGCTTCACCACCAACGGCATGGCGACCGACCAGGGCAAGACCTCTAACATGCACGGCCTGGCGATCGCCGCCGAAACGCTTGGCAAACCGATCCCGGAAGTCGGCCTGACCACGTTCCGCGCGCCCTACACGCCGGTTACTTTCGGCGCGATCGTCAGCCATGCGCGCGGGCCGCTGTTCGACCCGACGCGAAAGACGGCGATCCATCCGTGGGCCGAAGCGCAGGGCGCGGTGTTCGAGGATGTCGGCCAGTGGAAGCGCGCCTGGTATTTCCCGAAGACGGGCGAAGACATGCATGCAGCGGTCGACCGCGAATGCGTGGCGGTTCGCACCAATGCCGGCCTGTTCGACGCGTCGACGCTCGGCAAGATCGAAGTGGTCGGGCCGGATGCCGCCAAGTTCATGGAGCTGCTCTACACCAACCCGTGGGAGAAGCTGGAACCCGGTCGCTGCCGCTATGGCATCATGCTGCGCGAGGACGGTTTCATCTATGATGACGGCGTCGTGGGCCGGCTGGCGCCGGACCGTTTCCATGTGACGACGACGACCGGTGGCGCGCCGCGGGTCATGAACCACATGGAGGACTATCTCCAGACCGAGTTCCCGCATCTCAATGTCTGGCTGACCTCGATCACCGAACAATGGGCGGTGATCGCCGTGCAGGGGCCGAAGTCGCGCGCCATCATCGCACCGCTGGTCGAAGGCATCGACATGTCCGACGAGGCGCTGCCGCATATGTCGGTGCGCGAAGGCAAGATCTGCGGCGTGCCGACAAGGCTGTTCCGCATGTCGTTCACCGGCGAGCGCGGCTTCGAGGTCAATGTGCCGGCCGATTACGGCCAGGCCGTCTGGGAAGCGCTGTGGGCCGAGGGCCAGAAGCACGGCGCCGCCGCCTACGGCACCGAGGCCATGCACGTGCTGCGCGCCGAAAAAGGCTACATCATCGTTGGTCAGGATACCGACGGCACGGTGACCCCTGGTGATGCCGGCCTCGATTGGGCGGTCGGCAAGAAGAAGGCCGATTTCGTCGGCATCCGCGGCCTGACGCGGCCGGATCTGGTCGCCAAGGGCCGCAAGCAGCTGGTCGGCCTCAAGACCAAGGACCCGCAGGTGGTGCTGGAGGAAGGCGCGCAGATCGTGCAGGATCCGAAGCAGGCGATCCCGATGAAGATGATCGGCCACGTCACCTCGAGCTACTGGTCGCAGAATTGCGGCCGCTCCATCGCGCTGGCGCTGGTCGCCGGCGGCCGTGACCGCATGGGCGACACGCTCTACGTGCCGATGCCGAACGGAGTGATCGAAGTGGAGGTTACCGGCATGGTGTTCTTCGACGAGACGGGAGGGCGCCTCAATGGCTAAGGCTGCTGCAAAGAAGGTCGCTCCGGCCGCATCGCCTTCGGTCGAGCGTCGATCCGCATTGGCCGGGCGTGCCATCTCCGCGACTGGCGTCAAGGTCGAGATCCTGCCGCCGGCAGAGCGTATTTCGCTGCGCGCGCCGGAGGCTTCGGTCGCGGCGCTGTCGAAGGCGCTCGGCGTGATCTTGCCGAAAAAACCGAAGACGTCCGTGTCGAAGGCTGGCCGCACCGTCCTGTGGCTTGGGCCGGACGAATGGTTTGTCATCGACGAGGCCGGCAACGATCCGCTCGCCGCTTGCGCCACGGTTGCCGCGCTCCATTCGGCGGTGGGTGTCTCGCACCGCAATATCGCGATTGCCGTTACCGGTGCGGCGGCGGCCGCCACGATCAATTCGGGCTGTCCGCAGGATCTGTCGCTTGATGCGTTCCCGGTGGGGGCTGCCTCGCGAACCATCCTTGGCAAGGCCGAAATCGTGCTGTTGCGTACAGCCGCGGACGCCTTCCGGGTCGAGTGCTGGCGTTCCTTCTCGGACTATGTCTTTACTTTCCTGTCCGAGGGCGCACGCGACGCGGCGGTCTGAACCCGGAACGTTTGCCGCGCGCGTCCGTTGTGCGGCAACAAGTCGAGGGAGAATGTCGATGCCGTCCAAGTCCGCGCCGAAGTCGCCGCCGCAATCCAAAACCGCGGCGGTCCGCTCGCTCGAACACGAGCGGCACGACGAGGCCAATGCCGAAGAGGAGCTCGAAGAGGGCCTCGAGGACACGTTCCCGGCCAGCGATCCGGTGTCGATCACCAGCTCGGCAATCCCCGGCGCACCTGCCAAGCCCGGCAAGGCCAAGACCGTTGCGGGACGGAAAACCCGCAACCCCTGATTTCCCCAGTTTCAGTCTTGGCGGTGCCTTCTCAAGGTCCCGTTACATGCGCTATTTAAAGCGCTTTGGGAGATGAAGATGCCGATAAAAGCCATCGTCTGGGGCGAGAACATCCACGAGCAGACCAATGCCGCCGTGCGCGATCTCTATCCCTTGGGCATGCATGGCACTATTGCCGCCGCGCTCAACCAGGACAAGGGCATCGAGGCGACCACCGCCACCTTGCAGGAGCCCGAGCACGGCCTGGGCGAGAAGCGCCTTGCCGGCACCGAGGTCCTGCTGTGGTGGGGCCACGCCGCCCATGGCGAGGTCAAGGACGAGATCGTCGAGCGCGTCCAGAAGCGGGTCTGGGAAGGCATGGGGCTGATCGTGCTCCATTCCGGGCACTACTCCAAGATCTTCAAGCGGCTGATGGGTACGCCCTGTTCGCTCAAATGGCGCGAGGCGGGCGAGCGTGAACGCGTCTGGGCGATCAATCGCGGCCATCCGATCGCGCAAGGCATCGGCGAATGCCTGGAGATCGGCGAGACGGAAATGTATGGCGAGCCGTTCGCCGTGCCGGAGCCGCTGGAGACGGTGTTCATCTCCTGGTACGAGGGCGGCGAAGTGTTCCGGTCGGGACTGACCTATCAGCGTGGCGCGGGACGGATCTTTTATTTTTCGCCGGGCCACGAGACCTATCCGATCTACCACAATGAAGGGGTGCAACAAGTGCTGCGCAACGCCGTGCACTGGGCGCACAATCCCGCACCCGCATGGTCCGGCATCACCAATGCGCCGAACGTGCCGACGGACAAGGCCAAGGAGAAGATCGTCCAGAAAGGCCTGCGCCTGCATGCCGATGGCGACAAGGGTCTTGGTTGATCAGCCTAAGCTGATCGGGGCCTGGGCTGATCGGGGCCTGGGCTGATCGGGGCCTGGGCTGATCGGGGCATGAACTGGTTGGGGGTGGGTTGATGCACCGAATTCTTCTGCTCGGCACCGGCGGCATCGCCGGGCATCATGTGGAGGAGTTCGCCGGCATTCCCGGCTGCAGCATCGTGGCCTGTGTCGACCAGATGCCGGGCCGCGCGGCGACGTTCGCCGGGGCAAACAAGATTGGCGACTGCTTCGAGAGCCTTGAGGCGGCGATCGCCTGGGGCCAGTTCGATGCCGCCATCAACGCAACGCCGGACGGCGTGCACAAGGCAACGACGCTGGCGCTGCTTGCCGCGGGCAAACACGTCTTTTGCGAGAAGCCGCTGGCGCCGAACCATGCCGACGCGCTTGCCATGACCGAAGCCGCCGAGGCGGCAGGCGTCGTCAATATGGTCAACCTGACCTATCGCAATTCGCCGGCCATCCAGGAAGCGCGGCGCATGGTGCAGTCCGGCGCCATCGGCGAACTCCGCCATGTCGAGGCGAGTTATCGGCAAAGCTGGCTGGTCAGCAAATCCTGGGGCGACTGGCGGGTCGAGGACAAATGGCTGTGGCGCCTGTCGAGCCGGCATGGTTCGACGGGTGTGCTGGGCGACGTCGGCATACACATACTGGACTTCGCCACCTATGGCGCCGCCCAGGACATCGTCAGCCTGCATGCCGACCTGGTGACGTTTCCGAAGGCCGAGGGCGAGCAGATCGGCGACTATGTGCTGGACGCCAATGACAGCGTGGCGATGATGGCGCGGCTGAAGTCAGGCGCGCTCGCCACGATCATGGCGAGCCGCTACACGACAGGCCACGCCAACGACCTGTCGCTGACGCTGCACGGCACCAAGGGGGCCATCAAGGTCGAGACCGAGGGCAAGGTTTCGCACCTGTCCGCCTGTCTCGGCGGGGATGTCGACCTGCAGCGCTGGCGGACTCTGACGCCGCCGGACGTCAAGCGTAACGCAAGACGCTTCGCCGATGCGCTGGATAGCGGGCAGAACGGCGATCCGTCGTTCCGGCGCGCCTCCGACATGCAGAAGCTGATCGATGCGGCTTTCGAGAGTTCGGCGACCAGGCTGCCGGTCTCGATCGCCTGACGTCACCGAATGGCCGGTCGCGCCGGCCAGAAGCGTTTGGCGCAAATGTTAGAAAGCGCTCGGCACGATCCACGGGTTGATGCTGATGCCGAGGCGCGGGCCTTTGCCTTCAGCGGTGTTTTCCGTGTTGCCCTTCTTCTCGACCGAGCCGGTCGAAGCGCAATCGAGCTTCACATTGGTCCTGGTGTCGACGCAGGTCGCAGCCGGCAGGTGCTTGACCGGGTGGGTGGCGCTGGCGGCGAAAGCCGAGCCCGAAAGGGCCAGAATGGCGGCGAGGGTGAGGACGGTCTTTTTCATTGTCAGTCTCCGTTTTCGACGGGTGAATTTCTTCGTACATGTACGTTATGCCGTACAGATACGCCTGCCGCTCACGAAGTTCAAGCCGAAATCGTACATGTACGGAAATTTTTTGTTAACCAAGCAATCGCCACCGGTTTGGCCGGTGGCGACAAGGTTTGCAGTAAGGGGATGTCGTTCAGCAGTTGACCGGTGTCTCGGTCAGCGGAGGCACATCTTGCGTGCGCAGTGTCGCAAGCGTGAAATCGCACATCCGCTTCACGAAAGCCTGGGGATCGCCGAAAGGGTAGAATGGAAAGGTGATCAGCAGCGAGATCGTGCCGTGGCCGACCGCCCACAGCATGGTGGCGATGGCGCGCGGATCGCCCTGCAGCTTGCCGGCGGCGACACAGGCCTCGACCCGGCTGATCAGTGCCTTCATCGCCGGGTTGCTTTCCTCCATGTCCGCGTAGCTCCTGCCTTCCGGCAGCTTGGTCTTTTCGGTCATGAAGACGGTACGGTATTCGTTGGGATTGCCGAGTCCGAAGGCGGCATATTCGGTCATCACCGCCTGCAGGGCTTCGATCGGGTCGTCGGACGGGTGCTCCTCGATGCGCCGGGCAAGCGTCTCGAACGCATCTTCGGCAAGCGCGAACAGTATGTCCTGCTTGTCGGCGAAGTACGAATAGACCGACATCGGCGCATAGCCGACCCGCTTGGCCAGCTTGCGGATGGTCAGACCCTCATAGCCCTCTTCCTGGACGAGCTTGTGCGCGGCTGCGACCAGTTCGGAACGCAGTTCGGCCTTTTGTTTCTCGCGGCGTTTCTGGACGCTCTGCGGCAAGATCCGTGCCTTTTGATTGGTGGGTGTCCGGCTAAACTATATACGCTGTACGGAAACGGACAAGAGCGCCCCAGGTTCCCAAACGGCACGCATCGGATCGCGCCGACACAGCCGTCCCTCCCATCACGTCACATCTCTTTGTCGATTAGTTTGACTGCAAGATACGAAAGCAGCTTCACCGCCTCCCCATAGGTTCTGGCCTTTTCGGGATTGGAGGCATTGCCGTCCAGCGCCCGCTTGTAGACACCCTGGCAGATCGCCGCCAGGCGGAAGAAGGAGAAGGCGAGGAAGAACGGCCAATTGCCGATGCCTTCGAGCCCGCGTCGGCGGCAATAGACGGCGACATAATCCTCTTCCGAGGGCAGGCCGAGCGCCGTCCGGTCAATGCCACCGAGGCCGCGAAAGCCGGATGCGTGCGGCAAGCGCCACTGCATGCACTGATAGGCGATGTCGGCGAAGGGATGGCCCGATGTCGACAGTTCCCAGTCGAGCACCGCCAGCACCTCTGGCCGGTCCGGCGCGAAGATCAGATTGTCCAGCCGGTAGTCGCCATGGACCAGCGAGATACGGCCGTCATCGGCGGGCATATGCGTTTCCAGCCAGGCGATCAGCCGATCCATGTCGGCGATGGCGCTGGTTTCCGAAGCACGGTACTGGCTGGTCCAGCGGGCCAGCTGCCGCTCGAAATAATTGCCCGGCCGGCCGAAATCACCGAGGCCCATGGCCTCGACATCGACAGCGTGCAGGGCCGCCAGCGTACCATTCATGGCGTCGTAAACAGCGGAACGCTCATCGTTGTCGCGCGCCTCGGGCAGTGCAGGATCCCAGAAGATGCGGCCGTCGAGGAAAGCCATGACGTAGAACATGCGGCCGATCGGCGAATCCTCGGCCGACAGATGCAGCATCCGGGGGACGGGCACCGCGCTGCCGGCAAGCGCCTTCATCACACGAAATTCGCGGTCGACCTGATGCGCCGATTTCAACAACTGCCCCGGCGGCTTGGCGCGCAGCACGTAGCGGCCGCTTGCCGCCGTCAGCAGATAGGTCGGATTCGACTGGCCGGATTTGAACTTTTCGATTGCGGCGAGCCCGGAAAAGCCAGGGATTTCCGCCTCGAGGTAGGACGCGAGCGCCGCCTGGTCGAGCGCGTTCGGGTCGTTCATGCGGTCTCGGGCTGGCGTTCGATCAGGGTCAGCGTCAGCCAGCGGGCGGTGAGTGCTGGTTTCTTCGAGCCCTCGATCTCGATCGTCACGTCGTGCGCGGTCTGCACCCAGCCCGACGGCCTGACCTTGACGTCGGCCAGCACGAAACGGGTGCGGATGCGGGCGCCAGTCTTCACCGGCGCCAGGAAGCGCAGCGAATCGAAGCCGTGATTGACACCCATCTTGCCGTTTTCCAGCGGCGGCATGGTCTCGAAGGTCATCGCCGACAGCAGCGACAGCGACAGGAAACCATGGGCGATGGTGCCGCCGAACGGCGTCTCGCGCTTGGCCCGCTCCGGGTCGCAGTGGATGAACTGGTGGTCGTCGGTGGCGTCCGCGAACTGGTCGATCATGCGTTGCGTGACCGCCCGCCAGGGTGAGACGCCAACTTCCTTGCCGACGCTGGCCAGAAGCACATCGAGACTGATCGGTTCCACGCTCATGTCCTCCAGTTCACCCCCCGGCTTCTGCGGCCGGCAAATGTCATTCCTTGAACAAGGTCAATCCATGCTGCACCGACTGCCCGCCATCGATCGGCAGAATGGCGCCGGTGACATAACTCCCTGCACGGCTGCACAAATAGAGCGTTGCGCCGGCAATGTCATCCGGTGTGCCGATACGGCCGATCGGAACATGGCTGCCGACATGGTCGGCCTGTTCTTGGGTGCCGGTGGCAAAGGCCGTCATGCGGCTTTGGAAGGGGCCGGGCGCGAAGGCGTTGACGGTGATGCGGCGAGGGGCGAATTCGAGCGCCAGAGTACGCGTCAGATGATGAACGGCGGCCTTCGAGGCGGTGTAGGAATAGGCGTCGTCGGCGAGCGGTTGCGTGCCCATCACCGAACCCAGATTGATCACCCGGGCCGGATCGGCATCGCTGGCGGCGGCCTCGAGCAGCGGCAGCAATTCGCGCGTCAGGTGGAAGACCGCGGTGACATTGACGCCGAAAACCTTGGCCCAGGCGTGGTAGGGAAAGCTCTCCAGCGGCGCGCCCCAGGAAACGCCGGCATTGTTGATCAGAATATCGAGTTGGTCCGTCCGCGCCTTGACCTCGGCGACAAGCGCGGCGATGCCAGCCTCGCTGGAGACATCGCCAGCAAAGCCATCGGCCCGCCCGGGGGCGCCGAGATCGTTCAATTCGCCGGCGACCTTGACGCAGTCTTCGCCCTTGCGCGAGGCAATCATGACGCTGGCGCCGGCCTTGACCAGCGCTGTAGCCGCCATGCGGCCGATGCCGGTCGCCGCACCCGTCACCAGCGCGGTCTTGCCGGCCACCGAAAACAGTTCGTCCAGATAGCCCACCACAATCCTCCGCGCCCTGCCTCGGGCATGCGGCAATCAGTTCGCGTTGACAAGGCTATCCGAAGTACGGTCATCCTTGCCACGGGTAAAATGCCCGGCCTGGATGAAGGGTTAGCGACCGATGACGGAGATGAACCTCGGCATGACCGAGCGGCTGAAGCCGATCCACGCCCGCGTCGCGGCCATGGTGCGCGACGAGATCATGCCGCTGGACAAGGAATTCCTCGCCGAAGTGGGCAAGGACGGTGACCGCTGGGTTTACAGCGCGCGGCAAAGCGAAATCCTCGAAGGGCTTAAGAGAACCGCACGGGAGGGCGGCCTGTGGAATTTCTGGCTGACCGGCTCGGAGCGCGGCTATGGCCTGTCGACTGTCGAATATGCCTATCTGGCCGAGGAGATGGGCAAGGCGCATCTCGGCGCGGAGACCTTCAACTGCTCGGCGCCCGACACCGGCAACATGGAGGTGCTGGAACGCTACGGTTCGGCCGACCACAAGAAGACCTGGCTCGAGCCGCTGCTCGACGGCAAGATCCGCTCGGCCTATCTGATGACCGAGCCGGATGTGGCCTCGTCGGACGCCACCAACATTGCGATGCGCTGCGAGAAGCAGGGCGACGACTATGTGCTCAATGGCGAGAAATGGTGGGCGTCGGGCGCCGGCGATCCGCGTTGCGCCATCTATATCGTCATGGTGCGGACCGGCGGCGACCAGGAACCGCGGCACCGTCGCCATTCGATGATCCTGGTGCCATCGGACACCAAAGGCGTGACCAAGGTCCGCGCCATGCAGGTCTATGGCGACGACGACGCGCCGCATGGCCATATGCACCTTCGCTTCGACAATGTCCGAGTACCCGGCTCGAACCTAATTCTCGGTGAGGGCAGGGGCTTCGAGATCGCGCAAGGCCGGCTCGGGCCGGGCCGCATCCACCACTGCATGCGCGCCATCGGCCAGGCCGAGATGGCGCTGGAGATGCTGTGCCAGCGCTCGGTGCGCCGCGAGGCCTTCGGCCAGCCCCTGGCGAAACTCGGCGCCAATTTCGACATCATCGCCGAATGCCGCATGGAGATCGAGATGGCGCGGCTGCTCTGCCTCAAGGCGGCGTGGATGATCGACCAGGGCAATGCGCGCGCCGCGGCCCCCTGGATCAGCCAGATCAAGGTCATCGCACCACGCATCGCGCTCAAGGTGACCGACGAGGCGGTGCAGATGTTCGGCGCCCAGGGCATCAGCCAGGATACGCCGCTGGCGCGTTCGTGGACGCATCTGAGGACATTGCGCCTCGCCGACGGACCCGACGCCGTGCATCGCCGCCAGGTGGCGCGGACGGAGCTGAAGAAATACACGCAGGAAAAGGTCTGAGCCGTTGCCTGACCTCTGCCAGCAAGCAAGGAGCCCGCGATGACCATCCCTTCCGAAATGCAGGCGCTGCTGCTGGTCGGCGACGGCTACACCAGGACGCCGAGCGGCAGCGTGCTGGAAGCGATGGAGCCCTACATCGAACCGGGCAGCATTGCGGTGCCGGCGCCTGGACCGAGCCAGGTGCTGATCAAGGTCAGTCTCGCCTCGATCAATCCTTCCGACGTCGCCTTCATCAAGGGCCAGTACGGCCAGCCGCGCGCCAAGGGCCAACCGGCCGGTTTCGAGGGCGTCGGCACGGTCGTTGCCGGCGGTGATGAGCCCTATCCCAAAAGCCTGATCGGCAAGCGGGTCGCCTTCGCCACCGGCGTCACCAACTGGGGGTCGTGGGCGCAATATGCCGTCGCCGAGGCGGCGGTCTGCATTCCGCTCCTCGACACCGTGCGTGATGAGGATGGCGCGGCGATGATCGTCAATCCGCTCACCGCGATCGCCATGTTCGAGATCGTCAGACAGGAGGGCGAAAAGGCCTTCGTCATGACCGCCGGCGCCAGCCAGCTCTGCAAGCTGATCATCGGCTTGGCTGGGGAGGCGGGGTTCCGGTCTATCGTCACCGTGCGCCGTGACGACCAGACCGCATTGCTGAAAGAGCTTGGCGCGGCGCATGTCCTCAATGAAAAGGCGCCGGATTTCAAGGCAGCGCTGCGTCAAGTGATGAAGGAAGAGCAGCCGCGCATCTTCCTCGATGCGGTGACCGGACCATTGGCCTCGACCATCTTCGACGCCATGCCGAAGCGTTCGCGCTGGATCATCTATGGACGGCTCGACACCGACGCCACCATCATCCGCGAGCCCGGCCAGCTGATCTTCCAGCACAAGCATATCGAGGGCTTCTGGCTGAGCGAATGGATGCGGCAATCCAGGGATCGCCGCGGTCCGGCGATCCTGGAAGCGCAGAAGCGGTTTTCCGACGGGCGCTGGTCGACCGACGTGACGTCGGTCGTGCCGCTCGCCGAGGCCATGGCGCGGTTGCCGGCGGAACTGGCCAAGCCCAATGGCAAGGTTTTCATCCGGCCTTAAAGCAACTTCTGGAAAAGTGGGAAGCCGTTTTCCCGGGAAAAGCGCATAGCGCTTTCCCTTGGGAATTGCGTCAAAACAAAGGGTTGGCGCAATTCCTAGGGCATCTGCAGTTCGAAGCCGAGGCTTCAAAAGGCCATCGATGGTCATCAACAAAGGCCGGTCTCCGGCTTCAGGGTGGGCCGGCGGTTTCGAAGTCCGCGTCTTCCGGCCCCTCTATGCCACGCTGCTTTGTCCGTGATATGCCGCCTTCAAATACAGGCGGTGATGGGAAATCGTTCTGGAATTGTGTGGGGTGCGCGGATGACGCTTTCCAAGCCGGTTTTCGACCGTTTGGGACTTGGCCTGTGGATCGGAGCCTTCCTGGTCGTTCTTGCGCTCGTCCTGTGGTCACCCCACACGCGTACGGTCTGGCAGGCCTATGTGGACGGCAGCGAGGCCCTTCTGGCCGGCCGGCCGCTCTACAATCTCAGCTCCGAGATGGGGTATCTCTACGCGCCGGCCTTTGCCGCGCTCTACATTCCGCTGGTCAAGCTCGGCCCGCATCTCGGCGGCCTGATCTGGCATATTGTCGGTTTCGCGGTGCTGACATTGGCCGCCATGCGGCAGGTGCGCAAGCTCGGCGGCGGAGAACTGCCGTGGCTGCTTTCCTTCGGGCTCTTTCTGGCCCTGCCGATGGCGATGGGGGCGATCCGCAACGGCCAGGCGACGATCCTCTTGGCCGGCGCCTGCTGGCTCCTTACCTTTTCGGCGCTCGAGGGGCGTCGCGCCGAGACATTCTTTTGGGCTTCCGTCGCCATCATCGCCAAGCCGACGGCGATCATCATGCTGCTGTTGGTGGGAGCCCTGCGCCTCCGGTTGATACCGGTCCTGGTGCTCGCGGTGCTGTTCGTGCTCGCCTTGCCTTACGCTTTCGCACCTGCAGGCTATCTCAACGACCAGTATCGTCTTTTCGCAGAGATGCTGACCTCGATGGCCGTCGACAACACCAGCCATTTCGTCCCCACCGATTTCACAGCCCCCTTCACCCGGATGGGACTGCCGCTGCCGGAAATCGGCGCCACGGTCATACGCATCGTCACGGCCCTGTTTACGCTCTGCGCGGTCATCTGGTTCGACCGCAGGCTCGAGCGCGGAACTGCTGATCTCGCCATCTTCCTGACGGCGACGTTCTACATGTGCGTCTTCAACCCGCGTGTCGAACCTAACACTTATGCCATGATCGCCGTGCCCGCCGGCCTCGCCATTGCCTTGTTATGGCGCGAGGAAAAAGGCGGTGTCCTGGCCTCGGTGCTGTCGGCGATGCTGTTCCTGACCGGATTGACGGGCGTCGACCGCCGTATCCAAGATTTGACCTATCCTTGGTTTCGGCCGATCGCGGTCACCATTATCGCCGGTTCCCTGATCTGGTGGTTCTGGGCCAAGGCGCAAGGCAAGGTGACGCGGGAAAAGGTGATGAATGAAGGGCCTGTCGCAAATGGCTGAGTCGCGGCCCACTCTCGATATCGTGGCGCCGTTCTTCAACGAGGCGCAATCGGCTTCGGCTTTTGCCGAATTGCTCGACAGGCTCGAAGCGGCGGTGTTGCAACGTTTCGGCATGGCCGTCCACAAGATCCTGATCGACGACGGCAGCCGCGACGATAGCGCAGAGCGGTTTTCGGAGGCGCTGTCGGGTTCCTGGGAGATCGTGCGGCTCAGCCGCAACTTCGGCAAGGAAGTCGCGGTGCTCGCCGGCCTAGACCAGTCGCGGGGCGACATGGTGCTGGTCATGGACGCCGATCTCCAGCATTCGATGGACATCAGCCTGAAGATGATCGCCGAACTGGTGGAAAACCCCGACATCGATGTCGTCTACGCGCAGAACGACCGGCGCGAGGCCAGCTGGCGGCGCAGCCAGTTGGCGCGGCTTTTCTACAGCCTGATCAACAGCAGCCAGCGCTTCGACATTCCGGAGAACGCGGGTGATTTTCGCGTCATGCGGGCCGCTGTGGCACGCGCGCTGACGAGCTTGCGCGACAAGCGGCGCTTCAACAAGGGTCTGTTCGCCTGGGCCGGCTTCCGCCAGAAGGCCATAGAATATTCGCCGGAGAACCGCGCCAGCGGTAAGTCGAAATGGAGCCGGCTCAACCTGATCGCCTTCTCGCTGGAAGGGTTTACGTCGTTTTCCGTCATCCCGCTGCGCATCATCAGCCTGAGCGGGATGCTGGCGGCGCTGGCGGGCCTGCTTTACGGCGCCAAGGTGTTCTTCGAGGTGATGTTCTACGGCATCGCCGTGCCCGGCTATCCCAGCCTGATGGTCGCCGTCGTCCTGCTCGGCGGCCTCAACCTCACACTGCTCGGCCTGATCGGCGAATATGTCTGGGTCACGCTCTCGGAGAGCAAGGATCGACCGATCTATATCGTGCGCGACGTCTTGCGCGGGGATGTCTTGCATGGTGAGGCCTTGCGCGGCGAGGTCGCCGCTGACAGGTTGCCAGGCGCACCCGGGACATGACGCGGCGCATCCGTTTGATCGCCGACGATTACGGACTGGCGCCAGGCGTTTCCTCCGGGATACTCGACCTGCTCGATCGAGGCCGCCTGACGGGCACCAGCTGCATGACCGGCTTTCCCGAATGGCCTGATGCGGCGGCGCGCATGAAGCCGCTGTGCGGCCGCGCGGCGGTCGGGCTGCATCTTACCCTGACGGACCAGCCAGCGGTCACGGGCCGATCGAGCCTGGCGCCGGAAGGCAGGCTGCCGCCGCTCCGCTCGCTGGCACTACCGGTCCTGCGCGGCCGCGTCGATGAGCGAGATGTCCATGCCGAGCTCGACGCACAGTACGATCGCTTCATCGAGGCGCTGGGCCGCCGGCCCGACTTCATCGACGGCCACCAGCACGTGCATTTCCTGCCGGTCGTGCGTACATGGCTGCGGGCGCGATTTTCAGAAGCTTCCGAGAAGCCGGTGCTGCGCGGGGCGCCGGCGCTTGGCAATGCCGCCGTGGCGCCGAAAGTCGCGGCAATCGCCGCCGTGGCCGCCGGCTTCAACCGCTCGATGGCGCGCGCCGGCTTCACCATTTTCCAGCCGCTCGCCGGCATCTATGACTGGCGGCAACCCGAGAGGTTTGCTCCGGTTCTGCATGCCGCCGTCGAAACACTGCCGGAACGAGGCCTGTTCATGTGCCATCCCGGCCATGTCGACGACACATTGCGCGGGCGCGATCCAATGCAAGGCGTGCGGGAAGTGGAATTCGGCGTGCTGGCTTCGGAGGCATTCGGCGAGAGCCTCGCCCGCGCCGATGTCGAGATCATGGATGGCAGGGGATGAGCGGCGCCGACCAGCCCCAGCGTTCGACCGGCAGCAAGATCGTCCGCTTCGCCATTGTCGGGCTGGTGAACACGGCCATCGACCTTGCCGGGTTTTTCCTGCTGCTCAAGCTGCATGTTCCGCCGCTGCCAGCCAACATCGTCTCATGGTCCATCGCCGTCGTCTTCTCCTTCGTGGCAAATGGGTTCTGGTCGTTCGAGCGCAATCGCGCGATCCGGCTGCATGACGCCTTCCTTCGCTTCGTCTCGCTTGGGGCGCTGATTTCGCTCGGCGTCTCTAGCCTGTCGATCGCACTCTTTGCCGGCATCGCCGGCGTGTGGCCGGCAAAGATCGGCGGTGTCATCGTGGCGGCGGTGCTGAATTTCATCGCCGCGCGCTGGTCGATCGAGGGCCGGCTCTTAAGATAGCGTACTCTGTTCCGGCGAAATTCCGGATGGAATATCGCAACCCACTTTCGTGGAATTTTCGGTATTATGGCGCAAACGCCACGGGCGGAACGAACCGGCTAACCCACATGTCAGCGGAGGCTGACATGATAGGGCTTGCAACGCTGCTCCTCGGCTTAGGTGGCGTCTTCGGTCACCATGTCCAAGAATCTGATTTTGCCAGTCTCAAACGTAGCCGGTTCGCCATCGAAGGGCTCGTGGCCGCTTCGGAAGATTTCTCGGATGCCGGACGTATAGCGAGCGTGGCCACCTGTTGGGAGGCCATAGTAAACACAATAGGCCACTATCGGTCGAACACGATGTTCGTCGTCTTCGGCTATCCCGTCCAAGATATCATCCCTGCTTACGGTGAAAGTCCACTTTTTCGCGCGGGGAACGGTAGGGAACAATGTTTCTCCAAACATGTTCGCGATCATATGTCTGGCCATGCCTTCCATTTTGTTTCTCCACTCGACTGCCTTCTGAGTGGAAACGAAAAATTCGATGTGAGGATTGGCTCTGATGGCCGGCGACCGCCCATGATTGGTAATCGTCATCGTCAATTTGATGCTGCAATCATGGGCGGTGAAAACCAAAGGGCCGACGATATCGAGATCGACCCCCAACCAGGGCCGATCATTCAAGATCATGGTTCGTTCGGCGACTTCGGCGGATCTACCAGCGGCCTTGGCAGCGTCTTCCGCAACCTTGATGGAAGCCTTCATGTCGATGGATTGCTGAGCGGCGTTTTTCTCAATCAATTCCATTTGCTTATCGCCGGCCAACCAGAGCTTGTTGGTGGAGCGCCAAAGCAGACCGGTGAATACACAAAGAACAAAGGTGAAGAAGGCCACGGACCAGTCCGGCGCGTGTTCAATGAGGCTTTTGCTCCAATCTTTTTTGCCGCCGCCTTGCTCGTCATGGCCGGACTTTTCGTCGCCGACAACCTGGCTAGGCGCGGGCGCGACAACTGGGGCCTTGCCGTCTTCCTTAGCAGCTTGTTGGTTTTCAGTAGCAGTTGGTTGTGGGTCCCGGCTCTGTTGATTTGGCTGGGTGTCCTGTGACCAAACGACACTCCCACCAAGTGACAGGCATACTATCACCGCGACGAGCGGCCAGTACGAACGACGCGTGTGTCTGTTAGTCATGGGTAAGGTATCGCATCCTCGGAAGGCTCTGCATTGTTGCCATAGCTATGGTAACGGGCCTTTTCGCGTCCAATGGCAATTCTGGTGCTCTTGGGCGGATCGCTCATTTCAAGACCTTGGTGCCTACCGTCTGTCGAATAGCGGTGGCAGAATCTTGTGAAGCACGGATCGCCATACCCGTTGTCATATTTGGCGATTCCAAAAACATAGACGTTGTAGTGGTCAACGGCGAGGTCGGCTATGGGAAGGACGTCCTCACTTCCCTGCAACATGTCCCCTCCGGGATTCACAACTCTATCGGAGTAGGTGGTGCGGTCTTCCGATGCGTTGAAATCTTTCGTCCGGCGGCGCGGGTCTTTCTCAGGCTTGGCCGACCGTTTCATTTTGACAATCAGCGTCACGCTGCGAGCTGGTAATCTGCCAACGTTGCGCAATCGCACCTGACCTATCACCGCCATTTTGCCGATCAATTGGTTGATGCCGTCCGGCTCGACCGTGAGGTAGGCTCGCAGTTCTCTTTTTGCGTTATCTCGTGCGCTTATGTACTGCAACCGCCCAACGGCATGCTGCTTATCGATGATATCAGTCTGGCGTCCGGTGATGAGCATCTGCCTTTCGGCGATGCCGACAAGCTTGTTGGCGGTCCTGTCCGAATTGGACAGGAGCTTAGTTTGAAAGGCAGCGACTACGCCCAATCCGGCAGTGACGAACACCAGCCACAACGTGTAGTCGGCCAGCTTCTCGTCGGTACTATCTTCTGGCGTAAGGTCGGTGCGTTCTTTCTCGGGGCTTTTGTCGCTATCGTATTTTTCTGGCGGGGGTGGCGGGATAGATAAGCCTGCAATTGGCGCCGCAATTAAAGCTGCCAAGGCTACAGCTGGCCAATAGCGCCATCTTGGTAACAGCGGCGTGCGCAGTCTTAGCATCCGGCGACCGTGTTCTTGAGGACTAGATATCCTCCAGTCTAATCGTCTCACACCCGATTGCAGCTAGGGCAGCAAGAAAAAAATGCCGGGATGCGTACCCCTCGCCAGTTTGTTTGCAATGCCGGCCTTCGTTTCCTTGAAGCCGTGTTCTTTCATTCGTTCCGCCAGGTCGTTTGCGCCATAATACTGGAATTTTTTACTCCGCCGGCTCCACATTGGCGTAGGCGGCTTCCTCAAGTTCGCGCTTCAGCCGCGCTTCCTCATGCGTCTTGGGCGTGACGAAGCGGCCAAGCAGGAGATAGGCGACCGGCGTCAGGAACAGCGTCGAGACGGTGGCCAACCCCAGTCCGCCGACGATCACCCAGCCGAGCGCCACGCGCGCCTCCGCGCCGGCGCCGGCGGCCATTACCAGCGGCACGCCGCCAAGAATAGTGCAGATCATCGTCATCATCACCGGCCGCAGTCGAATGGTCGAGGCCTGTTCGATCGCCTCGCGCACGCCAATGCCGCGATCGCGCAGCTGGTTGGCGAATTCGACGATCAGGATGCCGTTCTTGGCCATGACGCCGACCAGAAGCACCAGGCCGATCTGGCTGTAGGCATTGAGGCTGGTTCCGCTCAGCAGCAGTGCGATGATGGCGCAGGCAAGACCAAGCGGAACCGTCGCCATGATGATGACGGCGCTGACGAAGCTCTCGAACTGCGCGGCCAGCACCAGGAGGATGATGACCAGCGCGAAGCTGAAGATGGTGACCATGGCGCTGTTGGTTTCGCCCAGCGTCGCCGCCTCGGCCAGCGGCAAGATGCGGCTGCCTGGCGGCAGCAGCGGCGTGGCGATCTCCTCGGCGCGGGTCAAGGCATCGCCAAGCGCGAAATTGCCTGAGAGGTTGGAGGTGATCGCCACCGACGGCTGCTGCTGTTCACGCGACAGCGATGGCGGCACGGCGCGCTCTGTCAGCGTGGCGATGGTCGACATCGGCACGAAGCGGCCGTCCGCCGTCTTCAGGAAGACGTTTTCGAGGTCGGTCGGATCGTTGATCGGATTGGTGGTGGAAACCAGCTTCACGCCATAGCTGCGGTCGGCGATGTAGACGTCGACGACATCATTGCCGTCGAGCATGGCCTGCATGGTGTTGGCGAGCCCGGTGATGTCGATGCCGAGGTCGGAGGCGCGCTCGCGGTCGATGGCGACAGCAAGCTGCGGCTGGGTCGGGTCGATCGACAGGCGCGGCGTCCGGAAGCGCGGGTCTTTCTGCATCTCGGCGATGATCTTCAGCGCCGCGTCGCCGAGCGCCTTGCGGTCGTTGCCGACCAGCGCGAATTGCAGGCCGTTGCCGGCGCCGCGGATGCCGAGGCTGTTGGGCTGCACCGGGAAAATGCGCACGCTCGGCACCTGCTTGGTGAGCTGGCTGATCTCGGCCATGATCTCCTGCTGGCTGCGGCTACGCTCGTTCCAGGGCGCGAGCGTCATCACCATGAAGCCGGAATTGTAGGAGCCATTCTGGCCGGCGTTCTCGAAGGTCGAGCGGATCTCGCCGGAATCGCGCATCGGCTGGATCAGCTTCTCGATCTTCTGCATCTGCTGCGTCGTGTAGTCGAGGCTAACGCCTTGCGGGGCGCTGATGCGCAACAGGACGGCGGCGCGGTCCTCGGTCGGCGTCAATTCCTGGCGGATGGTGCCGAACAGAGTGAAGGCGGTACCGGCAAACAGCACCGCGACCAGAATCACGATCCAGGGCGCGTCGAGGCAAGCATGCAGGCCGCGCCGATAGGCTGCGTTCAAGGCGCCGCCGATGCGGGCGCCGATGCCGTGGCCGGCTTCGTGGTGAAGCGATGCGCTGGTCAGCATGCGCGAGGCGAGCATCGGGCAGAGCGTGAGCGCCACCACGCAGGACAGAAGCACCGACATGGCAAGCACGAAGCCGAATTCGCGGAACAGGCCGCCGGTCTGGCCGGGCAGGAACGAGATCGGCACGAAGACGGCGACCAGCGTCAGCGTCGTCGCAACGACGGCGAAGAACACTTCCTGCGCGCCGAGCACGGCGGCCGCACGCGGCCCCATGCCTTCGTTGCGCCGTCGCACGATGTTTTCGAGCACCACGATGGCGTCGTCCACCACCAGTCCCGTTGCCAGAACCAAGGCGAGCAGCGTCAGGATGTTGACCGAAAAGCCGGCCAGATAGATGGCGGCGATGGTGCCGATCATGGCCACCGGCATCGACAGGCCGGGGATCAACGTTGCGCGCCAGTCGAGCAGGAAGACATAGATGACGATCAGCACCATGGTGACCGACAGGCCGAGCGCGATCTCGACCTCGTGCACGGCGCCCTTGACGAAGACGGCGTCGTCGCTGGTGATCTTGATCGCCATGCCCTTGGGCAGGTTCTGCTGCAGTTTGGCGACGGCGGCCTGGACACCGGTCGAAATGTCCAAAGTGTTCGATTCCGCCTGGCGGATGATGCCGATGCCGATGCCGGTCTTGCCGTCCGAACGCAGTGTCGTCTGGCCGACATCGGGACCAAGCGTGACGGTGGCGACATCGCGGATGCGCGTCGTGCCGCCGATGATGATGTTTTCGAACTCCTCGGGCGTGGTCACGTCCGCGGTCGTGCGCACGATCAGGTCCTGGTTGGTCGTGGTGATCGACCCGGCAGGAGAATCGAAGGCGACGGACGCTAGCGCCGTCCTGAGGTCGGCGACCGTGAAGCCGAGGCTGGCGAGCTTGTTCTGGTCGACGTCGATGCGGAAGATCTTGTCGCGGTCGCCATAGACCTGGACGTCGGCCACGCCGGGCACGGCCGCCAGTTCGTCTTCGATCTGGTCCTGGACCACGACCGTCATGTCCTGGATCGACATGTTGTCGGAGGTCACCGCCAGCCGCATCACAGCGTCGGAATTGGCGTCGGCCTTGACGATGCGTGGCGGATCGGCGGTGTCCGGCATCTGGTTGGCGACGCGGCCGACGGCGTCGCGCACATCGGAGGCGGCCACATTCAGGTCGACACCGTCGTTGAACTCGATGGTGACGCGGCTCGAGCCGAAGGACGACGAGGACGAGATCGACTTGACGCCGGAAACACGGGCGACGGCACCCTCGATGGTGTCGGTCAGCTCGCGGTCGACGGTTTCGGCCGCCGCCCCCTCGAAGGTGGTGGAAACGGTGACGACGGCGCGGTCGACGTCAGGCAGTTCACGGATCTCGACACCATAGAAGGCGGCGAGGCCGGCAACGGCGATGAGGGTATTCAGCACGAAGGCCATCACCGGCCTGCGGATGAACAGGGCAGTGAAGCCGGTGTCGCTGGCGGCGTTGACGGGGCCGGTCATGAGCCTTCGGCGGCGTTGGGGTTTGGCGGCTCCTGGCCGGCGATGCGAACCTCGCCGCCCTCGCTGACGCTCTGCGTGCCTTCGGTGACCACCATGTCACCGCTGTCGATCTTCGCATCGATCAGCACGGTCTCGGTGTTGCGCTGGATGATGCGCACCGGCACCCGCTTGGCCTTGCCGTTCTCTATCTGCCAGACGTAGGCGCCGTCCGATCCCCACAGGATCGCCAGCGGACTGACGGCCGGATAGGTCTCGCCGGGGAATTTCATGGTGATGCCGAACGACATGCCGGCGCGCAGCGAATCGGCCGGGTTGGCGATCTTGGCCTTGACGAGAAGCGTGCGGCTCTTTTCGTCGATGTGATTGTCGATCGCCGAAACCGTGCCGGTATAGGCGTTGCTCGGATTGGCAATGGGCGTCGCCGTCAATTGGGCGCCGACCTTGATGGCGGCGGCGAAGCGCTCCGGCACCTGGAAATCGACCAGGATCGAGGAACGGTCGTCGAGCGTGGCGATCGCCGACTGGTTGGTCACATAGTTGCCGGCGGAGATCGGCAGGATGCCGACGGTGCCGGCGATCGGCGCCAGGATTGACCGGCGCTGCAACGCAAGTTCGGCATCCTGAAGCGCCAGCTTGGCGCCCGCCAGAACCACTTCGGCGTCGGCCACTGCGACAGGCGTCGCCGCATTGGAGGCGCGCAGCGACTTGACGCGATCAAGCTTGGATTGCGCATCCTGCAAAGCGAGCTTGGCCCGGTCCTGAGAGATGATCTCGGTCTCGGAATCGAGCGTAGCGATGATCTGGCCCTTATCGACATGACTGCCGGATTCGACCAGCAGTTCGGCAAGGCGGCCGGAGCTATAGGGATTGACGGTCACCGAGGCGTTGGCGCGGCCGGTGCCGATCGCCTGTAGGCGGTCGTTGATGGTTGCGGAGGCGGCCGGCGATGCGACGATGGTTACAATCTGGGCGCCGTTGCGCCCACCCTGCCGGGAACCGGCGGCCGAGGCCTCTTTCGCCGGGGGTGTCGCGCCATACGCCCAATCCATCCCCCAGCGCGCCAGCACTTCAGGAGCACCGGGGTAGAAACGCGCCCAGGCAGCCGCGGCGACGACCAAAATCACAAGCCCAAGGACAATCTGTTTCCAGCGCGACATCGACACTCCAGCGAAGAATCGTCTGCCGGTTCCAGATGGAAACGAATGCAGCGACGATACGGGCTGGGGGCGAAAACCAGCCACGCCACATCCCGATATCATCGGTTTATGGCAATTATCACGCGATCGTGCACATTAAATCTCGGTAACGTGAGATCCGGACGCTCCCTGGAGCCGTTGCGGTTTGCGTTGGAAACGTAGCTAGCGCAGGCCTTCCATTTCCCGAATGCGCCGGGCGCCGTCGGCCTCAAGTTGTCTCGTGACGGCGCCGATCAGCGTTTCGGCGACGACGAAAAGCGCTGCCGAGGAATCCCATGCGGAAGGCACGGCGGTGCGTCCGGCGATGACATGGCGGGCAAACCGGGCAATCGGCGACAGCCACTGGTCGGTGAAGAGCACGATCTGAACGCCGCGCTGATGCGCCTTCTCGGCGAAGCGGACGAGGCTGTCCTGGTAGCGCCTGATGTCGAAGATCACCAGCACGTCGCGCTTGCCCATGTCGATCAGCCGGTCGCGCCACATGCTTTCCTGGCCAGCGAGATGGAAGACATCGGGCTGGATGACGGCGAGATGGGCGGCCATGTAGCGCGCCAGCGGATCGGTGAAGCGGCCGCCGATCAGGAATGTCTTGCCGCGCCGCTCGGCAAGCCGGGTGGCAATGTCGGCAAGCTGCCTGTCCGAGAGGTGGCGGAAGGTCTCGCGCATGTTGTCGAGCGTGGCTTCCAGCATCGGCGACACCGTGCCGCCGCCGGGCGAGGGCGGGTTGAGCGTTCGCGTGGCCGGCGATTGCAGTTGCGCCGCCAACTCGTCCTGCAGGCTCGACTGGAATTCCGGATAGTTCTGGAAGCCCAGCCGGGCAACGAAGCGCAGGATCGTCGGCGAGGAGACGCCGGCCGCAGCCGAGAATTCGGCGACCGTCTTGAGGCCGATCAAGGGATAGCTCGCGATCAGCGTCTGGGCCGCGCGCCGTTCGCCGGCCGGCATCGTGCCGACGCGGTCGGCGATCAGTTCGGCAATGCTGGAAATCATGTTTTCCCCACCCCTTGGCCTGGCCCACGAGATCGCATTTGACAAAGCCGGACAAACTGTATGAAATCATCCGTAGGGACGCAATGAGGCAAAATACGTAACATACGATACAGCGCTCCCCGGGGACCGCAGACTATGGAGAAAGCACGGCCCGCCAGCCTTGCATCGTCCGATACCGTGAGGGTGACGAACCCGGGCGGATCGAGCCCTTTCGTGCTGACCTGCGATCACGCTTCCAATTTCCTGCCCGCCGAATTCGGCACGCTCGGCCTTGCCGCCGAAGACCTTTCCCGGCACATCGCCTGGGATCCCGGCGCGCTGCCGGTTGCAATGCGCATGGCGCAGGCACTCGATGCCACGCTGGTCGAAACCCGCATTTCGCGTCTCGTCATCGACTGCAACCGGCCGCTCGACGCGCCGGACCTGGTGCCGCCGGTCAGCGAAACGACAGCCATACCCGGCAATACCGGCCTGTCGGAAAAACAGCGCGCGGCGCGGATCGCCCTTGCCTGGCAGCCGTTTCACGACGCGATCGAGCACATTGTCGAGGACAGGCTGGCGCGCGGTCAGGAGACCCGCCTGGTCTCCGTCCATTCCTTCACGCCGGTCTACAAGAGCCGCAACCGGCCCTGGCATATCGGCATCATTCACGACGAGGACCGCCGGCTGGCATCGCCACTGATATCGGCGCTCAAGCGGCTCGCCGGCATCACCGTCGGCGTCAACGAACCCTATTCGCCTGCCGACCGCGTTTATTTCACGCTGGAACGGCACGCGCGCTCACGCGGGCTGCCCTGCGCCATGATCGAAATCCGCAACGACGAAATCTCCGGCGACACCGGGCAGCGGAAATGGGCGGATCTGCTCACGGGCATTTTTTCGGATCTGGAACCAGAGGAGGCCACGCGGCCCAGATCGCATTCAGTCGGAAAGTCAGTTCAATCGGCCAGCTAAGGACCAACAGGGGAATTCTGACATGACAACACCTGATCACTCCGACAAGTCGGAGGACACGAAGATCCTTCACAGTATGGGCTATGCCCAGGAATTGGCTCGCCGCATGAGCGGCTTCTCCAATTTTGCTATTTCCTTCTCGATCATCTGCATTCTGGCTGGCGGCATAACGTCCTTCCCGCTGGCCATGGCAACCGGCAGCGGTTTCGAGGCGACCATCGGCTGGGTTATAGGCGGCGTCTTTGCGCTCGTGGTCGCGGCTTCTCTCGGCCAGATTGGATCAGCATATCCGACAGCCGGCGGCCTCTATCACTGGTCCTCAATCCTCGGCGGACGCGGCTGGGGCTGGGCCACGGCTTGGATCAACTTGCTCGGCCTGATCTTCGTCGTCGCTTCGGTGAATGTCGGCGTCTACCTGCTGTTTCAAGGCCTCGTCGCGGGCCCAATCTTCGGTTGGGACACATCGGCCTGGGGCTTCTGGCAGCAAACGGCGGCAGTCGTCCTGATTACCATCACCCAGGGCCTCTTCAATCATCTCGGCATCAAGACGACGACCATGTTGACCGACTTTTCCGGCTATCTCATCCTCGTTGTCGCGGTCGTGCTTACGTTGACGTTTCTGATCTGGGGCGCGCATGGCTTCGATCTTGCTCGGCTGACGACTTTCGTGAACACGACCGGCGATCTTGGCGGTGGCTATGTTCCGACGGCCCGTACGGCGCTCGTGGCCTTCCTCATCGGCCTTCTCTACCCGCTTTATACCATCACCGGCTTCGACGCGTCGGCGCATACCGCCGAGGAAACGCACAATGCCCGCATCGCGGTGCCCAGAGGCATGATCCACGCGGTCCTCTGGTCTCTCGTCTTCGGTTTCGTCATGGCGGTTTCCTTCGTCCTTGCCAGCCCAGATCTCGTCGCGACCGCCAAGGATGGCGGCAATGCCTGGTTCAACCTGTTCAACAATCTGCCGGCGCCAACTTGGCTCAAGGCTCTGCTCGGCATCGCCATCGTGCTGTCGAACTATCTGTGCGCGCTGGCCGGGCTCACTTCGACCTCGCGCATGATCTTTGCCTTCTCGCGTGACGGCGGTCTGCCGGGGTCATCTGTGTGGAAGCAGGTTTCGCCGACCTGGCGCACGCCCGTCCCGGCCATCTGGCTCGGTGTCGTGCTGTCGATCGCCGCCACGCTCTATTCGCCGGCTTTCGCGGCGCTCGCTGCTGGTTGCGCTCTCTTCCTCTATGTCTCCTATGCCATGCCGATCGCAGCCGGACTTCTTGCGGAAGGAAAGAGCTGGACCGAATTCGGACCGTTCCGGCTCGGCATCTGGTCAAAGCCGTTCGCCGTCATCACCGTGCTTGGTGTTCTGGTGTTGATGTATGCCGGCATCCAGCCGCCCTTCGACATCCTGATCAACTATGCGATCGGATTGATCGTTCTGCTCGTCGTTTTGTGGTTCGCCGTTGAAAACCGGCGCTTCCAGGGGCCGCCTATCGGCGATGCGGCAATCGCCAAGCGCAGGGCGACCATCGCAGCGGCTGAAAAGGCCGTTGGCGAATCCGCGTAACAGCCAATCAAGCCGTAGCGGGCTCGCCCGCCACGGCTTCTTGTCCCCGTTCAACGTGACAAGCCCGAAACGACAAGCACTGGAGTGCCACAGGAATGGCCGGAAATTTCTCGTTCGATCAGTTGAAGAAAGCGGTCTCCAGCGGCGAGATCGACACGGTGCTCGCCTGCATCGTCGACCTGCAGGGCCGGTTGGCGGGAAAGCGGTTCCTGGCACAGTACTTCGTCGATTCCGCGCATGACGAAACGCATGGCTGCAACTACCTGCTGGCCGCCGACATCGATATGGAGCCGGTGCCCGGTTACAAGGCGGCAAGCTGGTCGAAGGGCTATGGCGACTTCGTCATGAAGCCGGATCTCGCCACGCTGCGGCGCATTCCGTGGCTGGAGAAGACCGCGCTCGTGATCTGCGACGTGCTCGACCACCACACCCATGACGACCTGCCGCATTCGCCGCGCGCCATCCTGAAAAAGCAGATCAAACGGCTGACGGAGCGCGGCTATATCGGCTATTTCGCGTCCGAGCTGGAATTCTATCTGTTCAATGAAACCTACGATTCCGCCCGCAAGAAGCACTGGCAGGGTCTCGACACCGCTTCGCCCTATATCGGCGACTACCAGATCGGCATCACCACCAAGGAAGAAGGCGTCATGCGCCGGCTTCGCAACGAGATGGAAGCGGCCGGCATTCCGATCGAGAACTCCAAGGGCGAGTGGGGTCCAGGCCAGGAAGAGATCAATGTGCGCTATGCCGAGGCGCTGGACATGGCCGACCGCCACGTCATCCTGAAGAATGGCGCCAAGGAGATTGCCGAATCCGAAGGCAAGGCGATCTCGTTCATGTCGAAATACAATTACGGGCTCGCCGGCAACTCCAGCCACATCCACAATTCGCTGTGGAGCGCCGACGGCAAGACGCCGCTGTTCTTCGACAAGAAAGCTGAGTGGACGCTGTCGACGCTCGGCCAGCAATGGGCGGCGGGCCAGCTCAAATACGCCAAGGAGTTCACCTGGTTCCTGGCGCCCTACATCAATTCCTACAAACGCTTCCAGGCCGGCACCTTCGCGCCGACCAAGATCATGTGGAGCGAGGACAACCGCACCGCCGGCTTCCGCCTGTGTGGCGAGGGCACCAAGGGCATCCGCATGGAATGCCGCATCGGCGGCGCCGATTTGAACCCGTATCTCGCCTTCGCCGCGCTGATCGCCGCCGGACTTGCCGGCATCGACGAGAAGCTCGAATTGCAGAAACCCTTCGTCGGCGATGCCTATCAGGCCTCTCGCCTGCCGGAGATTCCGAAGACGCTGCGCGATGCCACCGAGACGCTGGCGAAGTCGAAGATGCTGAAACAGGCGCTCGGCGAAGACGTGCTCGAACACTATGTCCACACCGCGAAGTGGGAGCAGTTCGAATACGATCGCCGCATTACGGATTGGGAACTGCACAGGGGATTCGAGCGGTACTAGATTGCCTGCGAAGCGTCCGCGCTGCCCCTCACCCTCTCCCAATAGAGAACGGGGAGAGGGTGCCTCGACGTTGGAGTTCTCTCTTCTCCCATCACTATACGGGATGAGGTGCCGGCGGGCGGATGAGGCAGCACAAAGACTGATGATTTTCGATTTTAAAGAAATGCGAGGATTTAAACGATGACCGAAACGGTCAAACTCATCACCCCCGTCGACGGCTCGATCTATGCCGAGCGGCCGATCGCGACGGACCAGGCGGTCAATGCGGCAGTCGAGCGCGCCAAGGCGGCGCAGGAGAAGTGGGCGCAGGTGCCGATCGTCGAGCGCGGCAAATACATGCTCGCCATGCTGGAAGCGCTGGTTGCGATGACCGACGAGATCGTGCCCGAGATCGCCTGGCAGATGGGCCGGCCGGTCCGCTATGGCGGCGAGTTCGGCGGCGTCAAGGAACGCACCAACTACATGGTCGAGATCGCCGAGGCGGCGCTCAAATCCGTGCCGGCATCCAACCCGAAGGACGGGTTCCGCCGCTATGTGAAGAAGGATCCGCTCGGCGTGGTCATGGTGATCGCGCCCTGGAACTATCCCTATCTCACGGCCGTCAACACCATCGTACCGGCGCTGATGGCCGGCAACACCGTCCTCCTGAAGCATGCGGCGCAGACACTGCTGGTCGGCGAGCGTTTTCAGCAGGCCTTCGACAAGGTCGGCCTGCCCAAGGGCGTGTTCCAGAACCTCGTGCTGAACCATGCCCAAACCGAGAAGCTGCTCGGCTCGGGCAAAGTCGACCATGTCAATTTCACCGGCTCGGTCGGCGGCGGCCGTGCCATTGAAAAGGCGGCGGCGGGCACCTTCATGACGCTCGGGCTCGAGCTTGGCGGCAAGGACCCGGCCTATGTGCTGCCCGACGCCAAGATGGACCACGCGGTCGCCAATCTGGTTGACGGCGCGTTCTACAATTCCGGCCAGTGCTGCTGCGGCATCGAACGTGTCTATGTGCACGAAAAGGTCTATGATGAATTCGTCGAGGGCTTCATCGCCGAGACGAAGAACTATGTCGTCGGCAATCCGCTCGATCAGGCAACGACGATGGGGCCGATGGCGCAGGCCCGTTTCGCCGACCTGATCCGCGAGCAGAAGGCCGAGGCGCTGCGCAAGGGCGCCAAGGCGCACATCAACATGAAGGTGGCCAACGACAAGGCTGGCTCGCCCTATCTGGCGCCGGAGGTGCTGACCGAGGTCGATCACCAGATGAGCGTCATGCGCGAGGAGAGTTTCGGTCCGATCGTCGGCATCATGAAGGTGCGCAACGACGAGGAGGCGATCGCGCTGATGAACGACAGCCCCTATGGGCTGACGGCCTCGATCTGGACGCGCGATACCGAGCACGCTGTGGCGATCGGCAACCGCGTCGAGACCGGCACGGTGTTCATGAACCGCTGCGACTATCTCGATCCGGCCCTGGTCTGGACCGGCGTCAAGGACACCGGCAAGGGCGCCGGCCTGTCAGCCATCGGCTACGACAATCTGACCCGGCCGAAATCCTTCCACCTGCGCGAAGCCATCTGATTTTTCGAAAGACAAAAAATGTCCAAGCTGATCTCCAAATGGAACTACCCCACCACCGTTCGCTTCGGCGCCGGGCGTATCAAGGAACTGCCCGAGGTGCTTGGTGCCACCGGCATCAAGCGGCCTCTGTTCGTCACCGATCCGGGCCTGGCCAAACTGCCGGTCGTGGCCTCGACCCTGAAGATCCTCGACGATGCCAAAATCCCATACGGTGTCTTCTCCGAGGTGAGGCCGAACCCGGTCGAGTCCAACCTGACCGCCGGCATCGCGGTGTTCAAGAAGGGCAAGCATGACGGCATCATCGCTTTCGGCGGCGGCTCGGCGCTCGATCTCGGCAAGCTGATCGCCTTCCAGGCAGGCCAGACAAGGCCGGTGTGGGATTTCGAGGATGTCGGCGATTGGTGGACGCGCGCCAATTCGGATGCGATCGCTCCGATCATCGCGGTGCCGACCACGGCCGGCACTGGATCGGAAGTCGGCCGCGCCGGCGTCATCACCAATGAGGCGACGCATACCAAGAAGGTCATCTTCCATCCCAAGCTGCTGCCGGCGATCGTGATTGCCGACCCGGAACTGTCGGTCGGCATGCCGGGCTTCATCACCGCCGGCACCGGCATGGACGCGCTTGCCCATTGCCTCGAAGCCTATTGCGCACCGGGCTATCATCCGATGGCGGACGGCATTGCGGTCGAAGGCGTGCGCCTGGTGTTCGAAAACCTGCCAAAGGCCTTTGCCAACGGCAAGGATCTCGTCGCCCGGGCGCACATGATGAGCGCCGCCGCGATGGGCGCCACCGCCTTCCAGAAAGGCCTCGGCGCCATCCATTCGCTGTCGCATCCGATCGGTGCGCTCTATGACACCCATCACGGCATGACCAACGCTGTGTTCATGCCCTATGTGCTTGCCTTCAACCGTGACGCCGTCGAGGAGCGTATCGCCAGGCTCGCCGCCTATTGCGGCATCAAGGGCGGCTTCGACGGCTTCGCCAAGGCGATCATCAAGCTGCGCAAGGAATTGAAGGTGCCGCATGCGCTGCCGGGCCTGATCAAGGGGCTCGACATGGACAAGAAGCGCAAGGCGCTGATCGCCGACATGGCGGTGGTCGATCCGACGGCCGGCGGCAATCCGGTCAAGCTGACCAAGAAGGCGGCGCTGATGTTGCTGGAAAACGCCATCGCCGGCACGATCTGAGACGGCGTTCCGTTGCGGAAAAATTGATCTGAAAATAAGCGCTAACCATGGGGGAGGGGATTGAGAACAAGGCAGAAAGTGATTAGCCGGAAAAATAAGTGACGGCTAATTGCTACAGCCGGTTAAAAAGAGTTAACTTTTTCTGCTGCCGGCCAAGGGTTTCACAAAGCTTTCATCTGGCTGTCACATGAAAACGATACCGCATCGCAGGCGTCCAACGGCGTCAGTTCAACGGAGAGAACACATGTTCAAATTCACGGGGAAGGTGCTTTCCCTTTCGGCCGCGACGCTCTTTGCGTCGACGGTGATTTCGTCCGCGGATTCGATGGACGATCTCGTCAAGGCCGCCAAGGCTGAAGGCCAGCTCACCACCATCGCGCTGCCGCATGATTGGTGCGGTTACGGCGACGTCATCGCCGGCTTCAAGGCTAAGTATCCCGAAATCACCATCAATGAGCTCAACCCCGATGCCGGCTCCGGCGACGAGGTCGAGGCGATCAAGGCCAACAAGGACAACAAAGGCCCGCAGGCTCCCGACGTCATCGACGTCGGCCTGTCCTTCGGACCGACCGCCAAGGCCGATGGCCTGCTGATGCCTTACAAGGTGTCGACCTGGGACTCGATCCCGGACAGCGCCAAGGATGCCGACGGCGCCTGGTATGGCGACTACTACGGCGTTCTTTCGTTCATGGTGAACAAGGATCTGATCAAGGAAGCGCCGGCTGACTGGGCCGACCTGCTGAAGCCTGAATTTGCCAACGCGGTTGCCGTCGCTGGCGATCCACGCGCTTCGAACCAGGCCATCCAGGCGGTTTATGCCGCCGGCCTGTCGTCGGGAGCTGCCGCTGGTGAAGCTGCCGGCACCGCTGGTCTCGACTTCTTCAAGAAGCTCAACGCCGCCGGCAATTTCGTCCCGGTCGTCGGCAAGCCCGCTACGCTCGCCCAGGGCCAGACCCCGATCCTGATCAACTGGGACTATAACGCGCTTGCTGGCCGCGACACGCTGAAGGGCAACCCGCCCGTCGACGTCGTGGTGCCGAAGACCGGCGTCGTCGCCGGTGTCTACGTGCAGGCGATCAGCGCCTATGCGCCGCATCCGAACGCAGCCAAGCTCTGGATGGAATATCTCTATTCCGACGAAGGCCAGGTCGGCTGGCTGAAGGGCTATTGCCACCCGATCCGCTTCAACGATCTCGCCAAGAACGGCAAGATCCCGGCGGACGTGCTGGCCAAGCTGCCGCCGGCGGAATCCTACGCCTCGGCCGCATTCCCGACGCTCGACGAGCAGGGCAAGGCCAAGGAAGTCATCAGCAAGAACTGGGACGCCGTCGTCGGCGCCAACGTCAAGTAAGACTGAAATCCACCGGGCGGTCGCGAGACCGCCCGGCCTTCCCTCGAAGACGGTAGCCGGCGCATGACCGACCTCTCGCTTTCAAATCGAACGATTGCCACCAAGCCCGCGCCACCGAACGAGGCGACCGCTTTCCGCTTGCCGACGCAATGGATTGGTGTGGCGCCGTTCTTCATCTTCGCCCTGATGTTCCTGATCCTGCCCACGATCTATCTCGTGGTGGGCGCTTTCCAGCGGAGTGATGGCCAGTTCACGCTGGACAACATCCTGCAGCTGGTCAGCGATCCCTCGATCAGCAGTTCCTATTGGGTCTCGATCAAGATCAGTTTCTGGTCGGCCATCATCGGCGCCTTTGCCGGCCTGGCGATCGCCATCGCCATCGTACGCGGCGGGCTGCCAAGCTGGACGCGTTCCGCGACCCTGACTTTTTCGGGTGTCGCCTCGAATTTCGCGGGCTTGCCGCTCGCCTTCGCCTTCCTGGCGACGTTGGGCCGTGTCGGCATCGTCACCACGCTTCTGCGTGACGTGCTCAACATCAACATCTATGCGATGGGCTTCAATTTCCTCACCACGTCGGGCCTGATCGCGGTCTATCTGTTCTTCCAGATTCCGCTGATGGTGGTCATCATCGTGCCGGCCATTGATGGCCTGAAGAAGGAATGGGGCGAGGCGGCAGCGACGCTCGGCGCCACCCAGGCGCAGTATTGGCGCATGGTGGTCATACCCGTGATATGGCCGAGCTTTCTTGGAACCGTCATCCTTCTGTTCGCGAATGCCTTCGGCGCCATCGCCACCGCTTATGCGTTTGCCGGCCCAGCGCTCAACATCGTTCCCATCAAGCTGTACTCGCAGATCAACGGCGACGTGCTGCACAATCCGCAGCTCGGCTATGCCATCGCCTTCGGCATGATCGTCATCACCGGACTCGCCAATGTCTTCTACATCTGGTTCCGGACTCGCTCGGAGAGGTGGCTGAAATGAAGTCGGGAAAATTCTGGGCCTGGGTCGTCTTCATCATCGGTGCGGCCTATTTCTTCATTCCGCTGATGGCGACGGTCGAGTTTTCGCTGCGCATGCGCCGAGGCGTCCATTCCTTCGACGCCTATCAGATCGTGCTGGGCGACGCGCGCTTCCAGTCGACCTTCCTGTATTCGGTGGTCGCTGCCATCTTCACCATCATTCTGGGTGTGCTGATCGTGGTGCCGGCGGCCTACTGGATCCGGCTGCGCCTGCCGCAGCTCAGGCCGATCGTCGAATTCATCACGCTGCTGCCGCTGGTCATTCCGGCCATCGTCATCGTCTTCGGCTACATCAGGATGTACGGCTCCAATTCGCCGCTGCCGTTCCTGGGCAGCAATATGGGCGCCAATGCCTTGCTGGTGATCGGTTATGCGACGCTGGCGCTGCCTTACATGTATCGCGCGGTCGATACCGGGCTGCGCACCATCGACGTGCGCACCTTGACGGAAGCGGCACAGATCCTGGGCGCCGGCTGGGGAACGATCATTGGCCGCGTCATCCTGCCCAATGTGCTGATCGCCGTGCTGTCGGGCGCCTTCCTGACCTTTGCCATCGTCATCGGCGAGTTCACAATGGCCAGCCTGCTCAATCGCCCGGCTTTCGGCCCGTATTTGCAGAACATCGGCGCCAACCGCGCCTATGAACCGGCGGCCCTTGCCATCATCGCCTTCGCCATTACCTGGGGCTGCATGTCGCTGATCCAGATCCTGTCCCGTTTTGCGCCGAAATCGGCGAACCGCCCGACCTGAACGAAAAGCACTGACCTGAGAGAAAAAGCCATGGCCGAGCCATTCCTGTCCATCCAGCATGTGCGAAAGTCCTACGGTTCCAACACTGTGGTCCAGGATTTCAGCCTCGACGTCGAGCCGGGCGAGTTCGTCTCGTTCCTCGGACCGTCCGGTTGCGGCAAGACCACGGTGCTACGCATGGTTGCCGGCTTCGAGGAGCCGTCGGCCGGCAAGATCGTCGTCGCAGGCAAGGACATTACGAGGCTGAAGCCCAACCAGCGCAATGTCGGCATGGTGTTCCAGGCCTACGCACTGTTTCCCAACCTGACCGTGGCACAGAACATCGCTTTCGGGCTGAAGGTCGCCGGCATGTCGAAGGCCGATGCCGACAGGCGTGTCGCCGAGATGCTCGACATGATCAAGCTGCCGCAGATGGCCGATCGTTATCCCTACCAGCTCTCCGGGGGCCAGCAGCAACGCATCGCGCTGGCGCGCGCCATCGCGCCAAAGCCGAAGCTGCTGCTGCTCGACGAGCCGCTGTCGGCGCTCGACGCCAAGGTGCGCGTGTCGCTGCGCGAGGAGATCCGCTCGATCCAGAAGAAGCTCGGCATCACCACCATTTTCGTCACCCATGACCAGGAAGAGGCGCTGTCGATCTCCGACCGAATCGCGGTCATGTATGGCGGCAAGGCCGAGCAGGTCGGTACGCCTTTCGAGATCTACAACCGGCCGGCGACCAAGTTCGTCGCCAATTTCGTCGGCACGCTGAACGTGCTCGAAGGCAAGGTCACCGATGCCGCGGCTGGCACGGTGCAGGTCAACACGCAGGAAGTCTCGCTCAAGGGCAAGCTCAATGGCTCGAAGTCGGGCGACACGCTGTCGCTGGCGCTGCGGCCGGAAGCGATCTCGCTCGGCCGTCAGCCTGGCCGCGATTCCAGCCTGTCCGGCGAGATTTCCGAAGTCCACTTCCTCGGCTCGGTGATCCGGGTTCGCGTCGGAATTGGCGGCAACACGGTGTCGCTCGACACGTTCAACAGCCCGGCGACGCCGCCGCCCGCCGTCGGCGAGAAGGCCGAGATTTCGTTCTCGTCCGGCGACATGCTGGTGCTGCACTAGCCACCGCGCCACCAGACGGCACGTAACTGCTCACTGCAGTGACTTTGGCACTGCCAATCGGCTTGTTCCGTCGCTACGATGAGCCATGGCTCTTTTCGAACTGACGCTTGTCCTGCTTTTGGCCGCCGTTGCGCTGACGGCGCTGTCGCGACGGCTGGAGATTCCCTATCCGTCGCTGCTGGCGCTGGCCGGGGTTGCGATCGCTTTCGTACCCGGTGCGCCAACGATCGAGATCGATCCGGAACTGGCGCTTGCCCTGTTCATCGCGCCGGTGCTTCTCGATGCCGCCTATGACACGTCGCTGCGCGACCTGAAGCGCTACCGGCTGTCGCTGGCGCTGCTGGCGCTGGGCGCCGTTGTCTTCACCACTGCCGTCGTGGCCTTCGTCGGCTGGAGAATGGCCGGCCTGCCGATCGCGGCTGCCATCGCGCTCGGCGCCATCGTTGCGCCGCCGGACGCGGTGGCGGCAAGCGCTGTGCTCAGCCAGTTCAAGGTACCGCACCGTATTACGGCCATCCTGCAAGGCGAGAGCCTGCTCAACGATGCCACCGCGCTGCTGATCTACCGGTTGGCGGTTTCGGCGGCGCTCGGCTCGATCATGCTGAGCAACGCCATTCCGACGATCCTGCTGGGGACGATCGGCAGTCTGGTCGCGGGCTATCTGTTTGGCCGCATCTCGCTCTTGACGCTCACCCGTATCGAGGACGCAGCGAGCAGCACGGTGGTGCAATTCGCCGGGACTTTCGGAGTCTGGATCCTGGCGGACAGGCTGGGCCTGTCCGCCATCATCACCATCGTCGTCTATGCCATGACGATTGCGCGCACAGCGCCGCGCCGCATGTCGGCGAGACGCCGCGTCAGCACCTATTCGGTCTGGGAGTCGGCGGTGTTCGTGCTCAACGTGCTGGCCTTCGTGCTGATGGGCCTGCAGGCGCGTTCGATCGTCGGCCGGCTCTCCGGCGAAGGGCAGGGCGATGCCTTTCTCTTCGCCGCGACGGTGCTGGCCGTCGTCATCGTCGCCCGCCTCGTCTGGGTGGCAAGTTACATTGCCATCATACGATGGTTCGCCCGCTTCGGCGGTGAAGACAGAAAGCGAGATCTGCCGACATTTGGCGGCGGTGTGCTCGTCGGCTGGTGCGGCATGCGGGGGCTGGTGACGCTGGTGGTGGCCATTGCACTGCCGGCCAATTTTCCCGGCCGTGATCCGATCGTGCTCGCCGCCTTCGCGGTGGTTCTGGGCACGCTGGTGCTGCAAGGCATGACGCTGAAGCCCTTGCTGCGGATGCTCGACTTCGAACGGGATACGACAATAGATCGCGAAGTGGCTCAGGCACGCGTCGCCATCATGCAAGCCGCACTCGACGTGTTGAGCCGAAAGACGTCGGCTGCGGCGGCTGTCGTGCGCGAGCAGTACGAGGCCGAGCGCCTGGTGGCCGAAAACCCGGAGGACGCACAGGCGGCAACCGAATACGACCGGCTGCGCCTCTATGCCATCAATCGCCAGCGCGACACGCTCGAGGAATTGCGCAGCAACGGCACGATCGGCGATGAAGCCTATCATCGGCTGGAGGAAGAGATCGACTGGTCGGAACTGGCGGCGTCGCCGGCTGGCCGGTTCCAGCCCCTGACGACCGACGGCTAGTCCGACTAGGCAGCTGGGGGCCGGCAGGGAAGCTTCTGGCCCAAGTCGCTGCCATCTCGCTGCACATTGCAACCAATTCGCCGAACCGCTACTGCCAACATCGAAATTGAGCCGGGTAAGCAATGAAGCTGGTCAGCTACAACATCCAGTACGGGTTTGGCAGCGACGGCCGCTACGATCTTTCGCGCGCGGCGCGGATCGTTGCCGGCGCCGACATCATTGCGCTGCAGGAGGTGGAGCGGCATTGGCAGCGCAGCAGTTTCGACGACCAGCCCGAACTGCTTTCACGCCTGCTGCCGGATTATCATTGGGTCTATGGACCGGCCTTCGACATGGACGCCAGCGAGCGGCGCGACGGCCGCCTGATCAATCGGCGCCGGCAGTTCGGCACCATGGTGCTGTCGAAGCTGCCGATCGCCTGGTCGCGGCTTCACGGGCTGCCGATGCGGCGTACGCTGCGGCCGCTCAACACCCGCAACGCGGCCCTGGAATGCATGATCCGCACACCGGCCGGGCCCCTGCGGGTGCTGTCGCTGCACCTCGCCCATATCGCGGCGGAGGAGCGGCTGGAGCAAATCGACTACCTGCTCGCCGAGCACCGCCGGGCGCCTTCCGAGGGTGGCCCGTGGAGCGGCGCCGACGACGAGCCGTCGCGCAACTGGACCAGCGGCGAGGCCGAGCCGGAAAATCCGCTGGCGGCGATCTGGATGGGCGATTTCAACATGGAGCCGGGCAGCGCGGAATACCGCCGCATCGTCGGCAGCACGCCCTATCATCGCGGTGCCGCCTATCTGGACAGCTTCGTTGACGCTGCCGCTGTCGCCAGCGAGCCGGTTCCGGATTTCCACACGCATGTGAAGACCATCGACGGCAAACTGATAAATCGCCGGCTCGACCATTGCTTTGTCGGCGGCATGTTCGCAGGCCGCGTGCGCTCGGTTGGCGCCGACATTGGCGAGGTCGCGTCTGATCATTTCCCGCTGCGGATCGACATCGATCTGGAGACGCCGGGCATCGCCACATGAGCCGTGCATGACCCTGTTCGTCTTCTTCGCGGTGCTCGCCGCCGCCGCCATGCACGCGATCTGGAACGCGCTGGTCAAGGTCCATCTCGACCGTTTCCTGTCGATCACGCTGATGACGCTGGGCATGGGTGTCGCGGGCCTGGTGGTGTTGCCCTTCGTCGAGGTGCCGAAGGCAGAAGTATGGCCCTACATCATCGCCTCGGTCTTCTTTCACATGGGCTACCGCACCTTCCTGATCGGCGCCTACCAAGCCGGCGATTTCGCCCAGACCTATCCGCTGGCGCGCGGCACGGCACCGTTGCTGGCAGCTCTCGGCGGCATGTTCGTCGTTGCCGAAGTGCCGGCTCCGCTTGCCATTCTGGGCATCTTCCTGCTGTCGGCCGGCACGCTGGTGATGTCGTTTCGCGGCGGTGCGCATCTGGAGAAGCTGAACCTGCGCGCGGTCGGCTTTGCGCTGGGCACGTCGATCTTCATCGCCAGCTACACGCTGTCGGACGGCAGCGGCGCGCGGCTGGCGGCGACCGCGCAGGGCTATGCTGCCTGGCTGTTCATTTGCGATGCTTTTGGCGCTCTGGTGCTGTGCTTGATCTTCCGGGGCCCCAAGGCGCTTCCGGTTCTGGCGCGCGACTGGAAGACGGGGCTGTTCACGGGCGTGCTCAGCGGTGCTGCCTACTGGATCGTGATGTGGGCGATGACCAAGGCGCCGATCGCCTCGGTGGCCTCGCTGCGCGAGACCTCGATCCTGTTTGCCATGATGATCTCGGTCTTCGCCCTCGGCGAGAAGATGACGGGCTGGCGCGGCGCGGCTGCGCTCAGCATCGTCGCCGGTGTGGTGGCGCTCAGACTCGGCTGACCTCGTGGTCCAGCACCGTCATGACCTGGCCGCGTCGTTCGGGACTGAAGCGGATGACGACAATGATGCAGATGGCGACCACGCCGGCAAACAGCGCCAGTGCGTAGCCATAGCTGCCTCCGGGCGCTTCGGCGATGCCGGCTTGGTACGGGCCGCCATAGGACGCCGCCAGATTGCCGGCCTGGTAGATGAAACCAGGCAAGGTCGCGCGCACCGCGCCGGGCGACAGCTCGTTCAAGTGCACCGGGATGACGCCCCAGGCGCCCTGGACGGCGACCTGCATGGCGAAGGCGCCGACGGCGAGCATGAACGGTGTCGAGCTGTAGGCCCACAGCGGAATCGACGGCAAGGCGATCAGGCACGCGAGCGTGATGGCGTTGACGCGGCCGATCTTCTCGGACAGCGCGCCGAACGCCAGGCCGCCGACGATGGCGCCGATGTTGGCGACGATGGTGATCCAGCTCACCGTATGCGGATCGAAGCCGTGCTGCTTCTTCAGGAAGGTCGGATAGAGATCCTGCGTGCCATGGCTGAAGAAATTGAAGAACATCATCAGCACGACGGCATAGAGCGCAATGCCCCAGTGCTTGCGCAGCGTTTCCAGCATGCCCGGCCTTGCGGTCTTCTGGGCCTCGACGAATGCCGGCGATTCCGGCACATGCGAGCGGATGAAGAGCACGATCAGCGCCGGGATGAAGGAGAGCAGGAACATGGCACGCCAGCCGATCGTGTAGCCGGCGATCGTCTGCTGATAGAGCAGGCCATAGACCACAGCCGCCAGCAGGTAGCCGGCCGGATAGCCGCATTGCAGGATGCCCGAGACGAAGCCGCGTGCACTCGGCGGGACGGATTCCATGGCGAGCGAACTGCCGAGCCCCCATTCGCCGCCCATGGCGATGCCGAACAGCGCACGCAGAGCCAGGAAGATGCCGAGACTGGGCGAGAAGGCGGCGAGCGCGCCGATCACCGAGTAGCTGACGATGTTGAGCATGAGGATGGGCTTGCGCCCGTATTTGTCGGCGAGCATGCCAAAGAAGAACGCGCCGATGAAGCGCGTGGCCAAGGTCAGGAACAGTGCCTTTGAGACCGCCGGGACGTCCGTCTGGAATTCACTTGCAATATCCGTGAGCAGGAATGTCAGCAGGAAGAAATCAAAAGCGTCCAGCGTCCACCCCAGGAATGAGGCCAGGACGGTTTTCTTCTGCTCGGCAGTGAGGTTCAATGCGTCCTCCTTTGTATCCCCCAAAGGAACGATATGTCGCCCGATTGGCAAAAGAGAACAGCATTCAGCCGGCCTTCGAAAGGCTAAGCGGTCACTTTTTCGTAAGCTCGAGGTCGAAGACCATCAATCCGTCAGTGCCGCCTTCGAGTGCGGCGACCAGCCGGGCCCCGGCCCGCTGGTGCGCTTCATGCACCAGGTAGGCGTCGCGCGCGGCGGCATCGCGGAAATCGATGGTGAAGCCATGGCTGAAGCCGCGCGCAAACGGCTCCGGGCTGACATTGGCATTGAAATGGACGGTGTCCATGCCGTCGATCACCTGGCGCAACGCCTCGAGGTCGGCATGGATCGCCTTGTGTTCACCGACACCGACATCGTTGCGGAATTTGACGAAGACACAGTGCCTGATCATCTTTTGCTCCTAAGCAGCCCGGTTGCCGGAAAACACAGCTGGCGGCAAGGGCTCGCGGCCGAGTATCAGGTCGGCACCCTTTTCGCCGACCATGATGGTCGGCGCGTTGGTGTTGGAGGAGGGCACCCGCGGCATCACCGACGCATCGCAGACACGCAATCCCTCGATGCCGCGCAGCCGCAGGTCCGGCGTCACCACCGCCATGTCGTCATGGCCCATGCGACAGGTGCCGACCGGGTGGTGATCGGTCTTGGAGCTGCGGCAGGCGTAGTCGAAGAGCTCGTCGTCGCTGGCGAGCGAAGGGCCGGGCAGCACCTCGCGCAGCACGTAAGGGGCAAGCGCCTTCTGCCGCATGATCTCGCGCGCGAGCCTCAAGCCCTTGATCGACATTGCGCGGTCATAGGGATCGGACCAGTAGTTCGGATCGATCAGCGGATGGTCGCCCGGGTCGGCGCTCTTCAGGCGGACCGTGCCGCGCGAGCGCGGCCGCAGGAAGGCCGAGTTCAAGGTGACGCCGGGATTGTTCAGCTTCTCGACGCCGGCCTCGATGCCTGAGCCCAGGCCGAGATGGAACTGGATGTCGGGCGAGGCGGCGGTCGGGTCCGCGTACCAGAAACCGCCGGTCTCGAACAGGCTGGAGGCGACCGGCCCCTTTTTCAAAAGCAGGTATTGCAGGCCGGCCCAGGCCGTGCGGTGCAGCTTGGCGTAATTGTCATAGGTGTGGTCGCCGGTGCACTCGGCGATGACGAACAGATCGAGATGGTCCTGCATGTTGGAGCCGACGCCGGGCAGGTCGTGCACCGGCGTGATGCCGACCGACTTCAGATGGTCCGCTGGGCCGATGCCCGATTGCATCAGCAGCTTCGGCGACCCGATGGCGCCGGACGAGACGATCACCTCGCGCTCGGCGTGCAAGATTTTCTTCTCGCCGCCTGGCCTGTCGACGATCTCGACGCCGATGGCACGGCTGTTCTCGACGACGATGCGGGTCACCAGCACATCAGTCCTGACGGTCAGATTCTTGCGGGCGCGGATCGGCTTGAGATAGGCCACCGAAGCGGACGAACGCCGGGCATCCTTCTGGGTGAGCTGATAGTAGCCGACGCCTTCTTGGGCAGCGCCGTTGAAGTCCGGGTTGAAGGGGATACCCATCTCCTGGCCGGCGCGGAAATAGGCCTCGCAAATCGGCAGCGGCGAAATCGGGTTCGACACGCCGAGCGGGCCTTGGTCGCCGTGGAAGTCGTTTGCAAAACGCTGGTTGTTCTCGGCGCGCTTGAAGTAGGGCAGCACGTCGCGATAACCCCAGCCGGCGAGGCCCTCCTCCTTCTCCCAGGCGTCGTAGTCGCGGGCATTGCCGCGCGTGTAGATCTGGGCGTTGATGGAGGAACCGCCGCCGATCACCTTGGCCTGCGTGTACCAGAAGACACGGTCCTTCATGTTTTTTTGCGGCACGGTCGACCAGCCCCAGGACGCGATGCCCTTGGTCATCTTGGCGAAGCCTGCCGGCATATGGATATAGGGATGCCAGTCCTTGCCGCCGGCCTCCAGCAGCAGCACCGAATTGCCCGGATCCTCGCTCAGCCGGTTGGCCAGAACGCAGCCGGCCGGACCGGCACCCACGATGATGTAGTCGGTCATGACACTGTCCACTTACAGCCGCGGCACAGACAGCGCGCCGTCGACATTGATGATCGAGCCGGTCGAAAAACCGAGCTTGCCGGCGGCAAGCGTCGCCACCACCGCGCCGATGTCGGATGCTTCGCCCCAGCGTTTTGCCGGCACCAGACCGCTGTCGATCAAGGCATCGTATCTGGCGGTCACGCCTGCCGTCATGTCGGTGCGAATGATACCCGGCCTCAGTTCGAACACGCCGATGTTTTCCGGAGCGAGCCGGAGCGCAAGGTTCTTCACCCACATCGAAAGCCCGGCCTTCGAGATGCAGTAGTCCGGCCGTTCGGGTGAGGCCATTTCGGCGCTGACGGAGGTGATGGTGATGATCGACCGGGGGTGTTCGCCCGGCGTAGCCAGCATCGCCTTGGCGACAGCCTGGCTGAGGAACACCGTGCCGCGCAGGTTGATGCCGAGCGTGCGGTCGAAATTCTCCGGTTTCAGATCCAGCAAATCGCCGCGCACGACAGCGCCGACGCCGGCATTGTTGACGATGCAGTCGATGCGGCCGAAGGCGCGTAGCGCGGCATCGACAAGTGCTGTGTGGCTGTCGAGGTTTGCGATGTCGCATTGGGCGTAGGCGAATTTCGCGCCGCGTGCGGCGATGTTTTCGGCCAGTCCGTCTGCGGCTTTCTCGGCAAGGTCGGCGATCAGAATGTCAAAGCCGGTATCGGCAAGCGCCTGGGCACAGGCAAGGCCGATGCCGCGCGCGCCGCCGGTGATGATCGCGGCCGGGCGGGTCATTGGAGGCTGGCCTTGCGGATGTGGTCGGCGACACGCAGCGCCTGTGCGGCAATCGACAGTGCCGGATTAACCGCCGCCGAGTTCGGCAAAAAACTGCCGTCGACGACGAACAGGTTCTGGTGGTCGAACGAGCGGCAGAACGGATCGAGCGGCGCGATCGCCGGATCGTCGCCCATCTTGACCGTGCCGCATTGATGCGAGGGGGTGCGCTTGTCGAAGGGGCGCGAGAGCACGATGGGGTAACCGCAGGCGCGGAAGTTTTCGCGCATCACCTTAGTCAGACCGTCGAGGGACTGCATGTTGGAGCGCCGCCACTGCATGACGATGTCCTTGCCGTCGACCATGATGCGGCTTTCCGGATCGGGCAGGTCCTCGCACATCAGGTACCAGTCGATGGCGTGACCGGCCATGAAGTCGAGCGCGAATTTCGGCATCGACTTCACGTTGGCCTTCAGCATATTGCCGTCGATCTTGCCGAGCAGCTGGACATTGCCCAGAGGTTTGCCGCCCTTGCCGTCGGACAGGTAGTAATCGTTCAGCATCAGCGTCTTCTGATAGACGGCATCGTTGCGGCGGCGCGGATCGATCGCCAGCATGGCGCTCGAATTGTGGTTCATGAAATTGCGGCCGACCTGGTCGGAGCTGTTGGCGAGGCCTTTGCCATTGGAAGAGGGCGAGCGCAGCAGGATAACGGCGGAATTGACCGCGCCGGCGGACAGGATCACCAGCTTCGGCGCGACCTTTTTCAGCTCACCATTTTGCCGATAGTGGATGGCGGCAATGGTTTTGCCGTCGGCCGAGGTCTCCACGTACTCGACACAACAGCCGGTCTCAAGCCGGATGTTGGTGTCCGTCAGCGCCGCCGCCAGCGGTCCGGTCTGCGCGTCGACCTTGCCCTGGCCGGTGTTCGGAAAGGCGTCCCAGCCGGTGTTGCCTTCCTTCAACCAGGTGTCGATGTCGACGCCGAGCGGCAGCGAGGCGGGATGCAGGCCCAACCCCTTGAGCTCGGCGCGAGCGCGGGCGATTGGCGCCTCGTCGGGCACCGGCTTGTAGGCATAGGGGACCGAGTGGAACGGCTCGGTCGGATCTTCGCCCAGGGCGCCGCGGACGCGAAACAGCTGCTCGGCCTTGGAATACCAGGGCTCGAACTCGTCATAGGAAAACGGCCAGGCCGGCGAGACGCCGCCGAAATGTTCCATGGCCGAGAAATCTTCTTTGCGATAGCGGATCAGCACCGCGCCGTAGAATTTCGAATTGCCGCCGACATAGTAGTAATTACCGGGGTTGAAGGCCGCTCCACCGGCCTCGCGCCACATCTCCTTCGGCCGGTAGTGGCCGTCGACGAAGATGGAACGCGTATCGCGCGCATGCGGCGTTGCCGGCAAGGGTTCGCCGCGCTCCAGCATCAGGATCGAGGCGCCGCTGCCGGCCAGGCCGGAAGCGATTGTCGAGCCGCCAATGCCGGAGCCGATGATGACGATATCGGGATTTGTCATTTCGCTCAGAGGATGCGGTTTTCGGTCGCCGGATCGAAGAACACCGCCTTGGTCAAATTGAAGGCGAGCGGCGTGCTGGTGCCCGGCTGGATGTTGGCGTCGGCGCGCAGCCGCGCCACCACGCCCTTGCCGCCGAGATTGGTGACGGCGAAAGTGTCGGAGCCGGCCGGCTCGACCACTTCGATGTGCAGGTCGGCGGTGGCGATGTTCGAGGCGTTTCGCTCGGCGCCCTCCGGATCGGTCAGTGCCTCCGGGCGGACGCCGAAGATGATCGGCTTGCCCTGGAATGCCGACAGGCCCACCGGGGCATTGGCCATCGGCAAGGTGATGGGCTCGCGCGCCTCGCGCTGCAGCACGACGGACAGTGCATTGCCTGAGGTGGCGATGGTCGCCGGGATCAGGTTCATCGCCGGCGAACCCATGAAGTCGGCGACGAACAGGTTGCTGGGGTTGTTATAGATCTCGGCCGGCGTGCCGAACTGCTGAACCTCGCCGTCGCGCATGACGGCGATCTTGGTCGCCAGCGTCATCGCCTCGATCTGGTCGTGGGTGACATAGACGATTGTTGTGCCTGTCGTAGCGTGCAGGCGCTTGATCTCGATGCGCATGTCGACGCGCAGCTTGGCGTCGAGATTGGACAAAGGCTCGTCGAACAGGAATAGCTTGGGGTCGCGCACCAGCGCCCGGCCCATGGCGACGCGCTGGCGCTGGCCGCCTGAAAGCTGGCTTGGCTTGCGCTGCAGGAGGTGGCCGATCTGCAAGACCTTGGCCACCTTGTCGATCGCCTTCTGGCGCTCCGCCGCCGGCACGCCGCGCATCTCCATGCCAAAGGAGATGTTGCCGGCCACCGTCATGTTCGGGTAGAGCGCGTAGCTCTGGAACACCATGGCGATGTCGCGCTTGGAGGGGTGCAGATCGTTGATGGTGCGGCCGTCGACGCGGATCTCGCCCGAGGTGATCATCTCCAGCCCGGCAATGGTGTTGAGCAGCGTGGACTTGCCGCAGCCGGAGGGCCCCACCAGCACCAGGAAGCCACCCTTTTCCAGCTCGAGGTCGATCCCTTTCAGGATCTCGACCTGGCCGAAGCGCTTCCTCAGACCATCAATTTCCAGAAAAGCCATCGGATCATCCTTTGACGGCGCCGGCCATGAGACCGCGCACGAAATAGCGGCCGGCGAGCACATAGACGAGAAGGGTTGGGAGTGCGGCGATCATCGCCGCCGCCATGTTGACGTTGTATTCGACGACGCCGGTCGAGGTGTTGACGACATTATTGAGCGCCACCGTCATCGGCATCGAGTCGCCGGTGCCGGCATAGGCCGAGGCGAACAGGAAGTCGTTCCAGATGTTGGTGAACTGGTAGATGACGGTGACGACGAAGATCGGCATCGAGTTCGGCAGCATGATGCGGCGGAATATCTGGAAGAAGGACGCCCCATCAACCTGCGCGGCCTTCACCAATTCCGTCGGGAACGCCTCGTAATAGTTGCGGAAGAACAAGGTGGTGAAGCCGAGGCCGTAGACGACGTGGACGAAGACCAGGTTCACGGTCGGATTGCCGAGGCCGAAGCTGGTCCCGACCGTGTTCTGCAGCGACACGCCGAAGCGGCCGAGGCTGCCGAGGATGGTGGCCATCGGCAACAGCACCGACTGGAACGGGATGAAACAGGCGAATAGCATCAGCCCGAACACCAGCGTCGCGCCGCGGAAACGCCATTTGGTCAGCACGTAGCCGTTCAGCGCCCCGAGCATCGTCGAGATGATGACGGCCGGAACCACCATCTTGATGGAGTTCCAGAAATAGCCCTTGATGCCGGCGCAGGTGAGGCCGACGCAGGTCTCGCCCCAGGCTTTCAGCCAGGGCTCGAAGGTCGGCGCCTTGGGCAGCGCCAGCATGTTGCCGTTCTGGATCTCGTCCATGGTCTTGAACGAGGTGACCAGCATGACGAACAGCGGCATCAGGTAGAACAGCGCGAACAGCGCCAGCAGCCCATAGATGACGATGCGGTTGACGAGTTTGGCGTTGACGCCGCCGGAAGCCTGGCGGGCGGGAGTGGTGACAGCGCTCATCGCGGCTTCTCCCGCAGTTCGGAATAGAGATAGGGCACGATGATGGCGACGATGGTCATCAGCATGATCACCGCACTTGCCGAGCCGACAGCCATCTCGTTGCGCTTGAAGGTGTACTCGTACATGAAGTTGGACGGCAGCCAGGCCGAGCCGCCGGGTCCGCCGGAGGTCAGCGCCACGACAAGGTCATAGGACTTGATGGCAAGGTGGGCGAGCACGATGAAGGCCGACAGGAAGATCGGCCGCAGCAGCGGAATGACGATGCGGCGATAGAGCTGGAAGGTGGTGGCGCCATCGATCTGCGCCGCCTTCATGATCTCGCCGTCGATGCCGCGCAGGCCGGCCAGGAACATCGCCATGATGAAGCCGGAAGCCTGCCAGACGCCGGCAATGACCACGGTGTAGATGACGAAATCCTTGTTCTTGATCCAGTCGAAATGGAAGCTCGTCCAGCCCCACTGGTGCAACGTCTGCTCGAGGCCAAGACCCGGATCGAGGAACCATTTCCAGGCGACGCCGGTGACGATGAAGGACAGCGCCATGGGATAGAGGTAGATGGGGCGCAGCACGCCTTCGCCGCGGATCTTCTGGTCGAGCAGGATGGCCAGGAACAGACCGAGCGCCAGGCAGATCAGGATATAGAGAAAACCGAAAATGCCCATATTGGTGATCGACGTGTACCAGCTCGAAGGCGGGTCGGTGTCGAAGGTCCAGCCCCACAGCCGCTGATAGGCGCGCGAGCCGGTGATGACATAGGACGGGAAGGTCTTGGAGTTGGTGAAGGACAGATAGATCGTCCACAGGATGAAGCCGTATACGAAGACGATGGTGATGGCGAAGCTCGGCGCCAGCACGATCTTCGGCAATGCGTCCTGCAGGCGCGAGCGCACCGAGGCGCGTGGCCTGGCGTGCTCCGGCGTCAGCTTGATCTGGCTTGTCGCTACCGTGCTCATGAGCTCCTCCCGCTTTGGGTCGTCCGTGCTCTGCCGTCAGGCGGCAAGGCGGCCCGTGCATACGGGTCTTCGGTCGGCATGGTATTGAGCCGGCCAATCGTTGAGATAAAACCTTCCCCGCCGAAGCGGGGAAGGTGTTTTCAGGCGTTGCGCTTACTTGGCGTCGTCGATCGCCTTGACCAGCTCGGCCACGGCTTCGTCGGAGGTCTTGATCTGACCATGGACGAACTTCGACACGACGTCCTTGTAGGCATTGGCGACCGCCGGCGGCGCGCCGTAGCCCTGGGCCAGCGAACCGAACAGCGTGCCACCTTCATTGGCGGCCTTCAGGTCGGCGATGCCCTTCTTGCCGCAAGCGTCGAAGTCGGTATCCGGAACGTCGGTACGGGCCGGAACGGAACCCTTGACGACGTTGAAGGCCGACTGGAAGCTCTTCGACAGGGTGGCGGTGGCCAGTGCGACCTGGGCGGCCTTGCGGTCGTCCGGAACGTTGAACATGCCGAACATGTCGGAGTTGTAGACCACTGAGCCTTCCGTGCCCGGGAAGCGATAGCACAGGAAGTCGGTGCCCGGTGTTTTCTTGGCGGCATTGAACTCGCCCTTGGCCCAGTCGCCCATGACCTGCACCAGGGCATCGCCCTTGATGACCATGGCGGTGGCAAGGTTCCAGTCGCGGCCCGAGAAGTTCGGGTCGACATAGGTGACGAGCTTGGCGAGGTTGTCGAACGACTTCTTCATCGTGTCGGACTTGAGCGACGCGTCGTCGAGGTCGTTGAAGGCCTTCTTGTAGAACTCAGGTCCGCCGGTCGACAGCACGACCGAGTCGAACATGGTGGCTTCCTGCCAGTTCTGGCCGCCGAGAGCGAGCGGGATCACGCCTGCCGCCTTGGCCTTGTCGAGCAGCGCAACGAAGTCGTCGAAGGTCTTCGGCTCGGTGCCGCCGATCTTGTCCATGACGGCCTTGTTGATCCACAGCCAGTTGACCGAGTGGACGTTGACCGGAGCCGCGACCCACTTGCCGTCATAGACCGAGAATTTCTGCAGGGCCGCCGGAACCGACTTGTCCCAGCCTTCCTTCTTCGCCGTCTCGGTCAGGTCGCCCATGACGCCGGCGGCGGCATAGTCGAGCACGGTGTAGCCGAGCATCTGCGAGGCGGTCGGATAGTTGCCTGCCGCGACCATCGCCTTCAGCGCGGTCATGGCAGCGTCGCCGCCGCCACCGGCGACCGGCACGTCCTTCCAGGCATAACCTTCCTTGGCCAGATCGCCCTTGAGGACGTTGAGGGCAGCTGCTTCGCCGCCCGACGTCCACCAATGCAGCATCTGAACTTCCTTGACGTCCTCGGCATGGGCCGCGAAAGCGAGCCCCGATGCGAGAGCCGTTCCGATAAGCAGTTTGCGCAACATGTACTTCCTCCCTTGTTGCATTACACGACCGGTGGAAGCCCACCGGGTTCTTCCCAACTCAGCCGACCCACCATCCGGTGCGCTGGCCGCGATGAAACTGGATTGTCTTTTCCTCGGTATAATCCTCGACGGCGCGCTTGCCGAGTTCGCGTCCGAGACCGGACTGCTTGTAGCCCCCGAAAGGCAGCTCGGGATAACCTTCCATGAATGTGTTCACCCAAACCGTCCCCGAACGCACCCCACGCGCTACCGACATGCAAGTGTCGATGCTGGCGCTCCACACGCCCGCCGACAAACCATAGGGCGTGTTGTTGGCGATGTGCAACGCCTTTTCAATCGATTCAAAAGTCAGCACGGAGAGCACCGGGCCGAACACTTCCTCGCGCGCGATGGCCATGTCCTCGGTGACGCCGCGGATGATCGTCGGGTCGAGATATTGGCCGGCATTGGAGGCCAGTTGCCCGCCGCCGCTGTAGATGCTGCTGCCGTCGCTTGCCGCTGCCGTAACGTAACCGGTGACCTTGGCCAGGTGGTCCGACGAGATCATCGCACCGACCTTGGTTCGGTCGTCGAGCGGATCGCCGACTGTCACCTTGGCCGTAAGTGCCTTCACGGCGGCCAGAAAATCGTCGGCGATCGCCTCGTGAACGATCAGCCGGCTGCCGGCATTGCAGCATTCGCCGGCATTGAAGAAGCCGCCGAACACCACCGCGTCGGCCGCGGCTTCGAGGTCGGCGTCGGGGAAGACGATCTGGCCGTTCTTGCCTCCGAGCTCCATCGAGACCTTCTTCAGCGACTGCGCGGCGGAAGCCATGGTCATCTTGCCGACGCGGGTGGAGCCGGTGAACGACACCATCTCGACCAGGGGATGGCTGACCATCGGTGCGCCGACATCGCCGCCCAGGCCGGCGAGGACGTTGACGACGCCGGCGGGCAGGCCGGCCTCAGTCAGGATGTCGCCGAGCACGAAGGTCGAGGCCGAGGTCATTTCGCTCGGCTTGACCACCGCCGTGCAGCCGGCGGCGAGGGCGAAGGGCAGTTTCTGGCTGACGATCAGGAACGGGAAATTCCACGGCGTGATGATCGAGACGACGCCGATCGGTTCGCGCAGCACCACGCCCAGCATCGCGTCGCCGAGATTGGCGTAGCTCTCGCCGTGCAGCGTGCGGGCGAGCGAAGCGGCATAGCGCCAGATGTCGACGGCACCGCCGATCTCGCCGCGGGCCTGGGCGATCGGCTTGCCGGATTCCAGCGCATCGAGACGGGCAATGTCTTCAAGCCGGGCCTCGATCAGGTCGGCCGCCTTGTGCAGGAGCGCGGCGCGTTCGGCCGCCTTCATGCGCGGCCAGGGACCGGTCTCGAACGCCCTGTGCGCGGCTTGCATCGCCGCTTCCACCTCAGCCTCACCGGCCTGCGCGTAACGCGAAACCGTGAAGCCATGGCCGGGGCTGTTGCGCTCCAGCGTCCTGCCGTCGCGGGCATCGACATGTTTGCCGTCGATCAGCAGCCGATAGGTCTTCGGCGCTGCGGAAGCCTCGGCGGGCATGGCGATGTTGAGAGGCGCGTTCATCTTGGTCGTGAATCCTCAGGATCTCGAAAATGCCGGCTTCTGCCTGGCCTTGAAGGCGCCGACGCCGGCTTTGAGGTCGCCGGTCAGCGCAATGAAGCCGCTGGCCAGCGCTTCGGTCGCGGCGGCACTTTCCTCACCTTCAGCAACCGCGATCATCAGCTTGGCCGCTTCCGTCGCCAGCGGACCGCGCTCGGCGATCTTCTCGGCCCAGGCCTTGGCCCCGGCGAGTGCCTTGCCGGTTTCGACCACCCGATCGATCACGCCCAGGGCCAGCGCTTCAGGAGCAAGGAGAACCTCGCCGCCCAGCGCCATGCGACGCACCGTCTGCGCGCCGAAACGGCGCACGGCGCGCTGCGTGCCGGACCAGCCGGGAACGACGCCGATGGAGGTTTCGGGGAAGCCCAATTTCACCTGTGTTTCCGCGACCCGGAAATCGCAGGCCGCCGCCAGTTCCAGCCCGCCGCCCAGCGCGTGGCCCGACAGCACGGCGATGGTCGGTTGCCGCAGCCGCGCCAGCCGGTCGAAGACGCGGTGACCGTAGCGCACCCATTGCACCTGGAATTCGGCGGCGCTCATGGCGGCCCAGGCTTCGACATCGCCACCGGCACAGAAGCCCTTGCCTTCGCCGCGGATGAGCACGACACGCACGCTGTCGGCCGCCTCCGCTTCGTCGAGCGCTGTTTCGAGCGCGCGAAGCATCGGAATATCCAGCGCGTTGAATTTCTCCGGCCGGCGCAAGGTGACGATGCCGATGGCGCCATCCTGCTCGAAGGTGACGAGGCGTTCAGCCATGCGCGCCTCCGAGCGAGGCGCCGCCATTGAGCGACAGGCCGATCGGCTGGTCGTGGTAGAGTGCTGACGGCGTTACCTTCAGGTCGTTGGCGACACCGAGCGCGATCTCGGACTGCCCCAGCACATCGCGCTCGAGATCGATGCCCGGCGCCAGTTCGGTCACCATCAGCCCGTCAGGCGTCAGCTTCATCACGCAGCGCTCGGTGACATAGGTGATGTCCTGGCCTTGCGCGACCGCGCGCTTGCCGGAGAAGGAGATGTGCTCGACCTCGCCGACGATCTTCTTGATCTTGCCCTCCTGGTCGATGCGGATGCCGCCATCGGCCAATGACAGTTTTGCGCCGGCATTGAAGAAACCCGAGAAAACAATCTTCTTCGCCCGCGCTGTGATGTCGACGAAACCGCCGGCGCCGGCGGTGACATGCGGCCGCGCCGACAGCTTCGAGACGTTGACCGAGCCGTGGCGGTCGATCTGCAGGAAGGAGAGCAGCGAAGCATCGAAGCCGCCGGCCTGGAAATAGATGAACTGGTGCGGCGAGGGCATGAAGGCATCGGCGTTCGACGAGCAGCCGAACTTGAAGTCGAGCAGCGGCACGCCGCCGACCGCGCCCTGTTCGATCACCCAGGTGACCTTGCCGTGCTGGCCTTCTTCCAGAAGGATGCGCGGAACGTTGGCGGAGATGCCGAAACCGATGTTGACGGCCATGCCGTCGCGCAGCTCCATGGCGACGCGGCGGGCGATCACCTTCTGGACGTTCATCTCGGCGTTGCGGAAGGTCGACAATGGCCGGAAGATCTCGCCTGATATGGCCGGGTCGTAAGGCGTCAGCGTCGTCTGCAACTGGTCGGGCGCGACGACGATGTGGTCGACCAGCACGCCCGGCACGCGCACGTCATGCGGCTTCAGCGTGCCGTTTTCGACGACGCGCTTGACCTGTGCGATGACGACGCCGCCATTGTTGCGAGCGGCGAGTGCCTGTTCGAGGCCGCCGAGATAGGCGCCTTCATGTTCATAGGTGAGGTTGCCGCGCTCATCCCCCGTGGTGGCGCGGATGATCGAGACGTGGGGCACGATCGAGCGGAAATACAGCCATTCCTCGCCGTCGAACTGCTGCACCGAGACGATCGGCTCGTTTGCCGCCGCGTTCATGGCGCAGCCCTGGTGGCGCGGGTCGGCGAAGGTGTCGAGCCCGACCTTGGTCAGCACGCCCGGCCGCTTGGCGGCGGCTTCGCGATGCATGTCGAACAGGATGCCGGACGGCACGTTGTAGGCGGCCACCGAATTGTCGCCGATCATCTTCCAGATCCGCGGCGGTTCGGAAGAGGAGGGACCGGACGGATAGGAACCGCACAAGGTGCGCTTCAAAAGGCCAGGCTTTGCCAGATGGTCGATGCCCTTGATGCCATACATGTCGCCCGCGGCGATTGGATGCAGCGTGGTTATGTTCTTCGGGTGGCCTTCCGCGTCGAAGCGTTCGCCGATGGCGGCCAACACCGCGTCCGGGCAGCCGAGGCCGCTCGACGAGGAGACGGACACGGTCATGCCATCCTTGATCAGACCGGCTGCCTGCGCCGCTGAAACGACCTTGCTCACTTCATGCTCCCGAGTTTCGGGTCGATCTTGATGGCCTTGCCGGAGCTGGCCGATTGCAATGCCGCCTCGGCTGAGGCGAGGGACCAGATGCCGTCCTCGCCGGTGGCGGCAGGCTGGCCGTCGCCGTGGATCGCGGCATGGAACCGCCGCACGGACCTGACGTAGAGATCCTCGCGGTCGAAGCTCAATTCCTGCTCGCCGCCTTTCGTGCGCAGCATGACCGTGCCGACCGGCTTCTGCGTCATCACATTGCTGGCGATCAGCGAACCTTCCGAGCCATGCACCTCGAAGCCGGTGCCGGCATAGCTGGTGGTGAAGCCTTCATGCGACTGCGCGATGAGGCCCGACTTGAAACGCCAGATGCACATGGCGCCGTCCTCCAGTCCGCTGCCGGACATGCCGGCGGACTGTGTGAAAGCCGAAACCTCGACCGGATCGTCGCCGAGCACGAAGCGCAGCGTGTCGGCATCATGCACGGTGATGTCGAGCACCACGCCGCCGCCCGCCTCGGGCCTGGCGATGCGCCAGCCCTGCAGGTTTTCGGGCAGGTAGACCGAGTGAAAAACGCGCGCGGCGATCGGCTTGCCGATGCGCCCCGTGGCGATCGCTTCGCGCATGGCGCGATGCGCGCCGGCGTTGCGCAGGTGGTGGTTGGTGCCGAGTACGACGTCGGCCGCCCTGGCGGCGGCAACCATCGTGCGCGCATCGGCACTCGTCAGTGCCAGCGGCTTTTCGCACAGCACGTGCTTGCCTGCTTTGATGGCGGCCAAGGCCTGTTCCAGATGCAGCTCGTTGGTGGTCGAGATGTAGACGGCGTCGATATCCTCTGCGAGGAGCTCGTCAAGCGTCGAAACCGCAACCGCAATGTTGTTTTCCACGGCATAGGCCTGGCCCCGCTCCGGACTGGAGCTCATCACCGCCGCGATCTTGCCATCGGCCTGCACGCGGATGGCGTTGACCATGAATTGCCTGGCGATCGTGCTGGCGCCGATCAGTCCCCATTTGAGGCTCATGCGACGCCTCCCGTTCCCGACGACCTGTTTCTGGCGCGGCGGTCCGGACCGCAACTTTCCCTGACCACGAGATTGACCGCGCCGATATGGTCTTCGGCGCGCGTGGTGCGCGACTGGATCATCTTGATCATGACATGGGCGGCGCGTTCGCCGAGGCCGGCGCTGTCCACCGCGACGCTGGTCAGCGCAGGCATGTAGTGTTCGGCTTCCGTCACATCGTCAAAGCCGACGACGGCGAAATCCGGTCCCGGCTCAAGTCCACGCTTGCGCAGCGCCAGCATGGCGCCAAAGGCGACCGCATCGTTGAAGCACAGGGCAGCACTCGGCGGTTCAGCCATTGCAAGCGCGGTTTCCAGGCAAGCGATGCCACCCCGACGGCTTGTCTCACCTTCGATGACGAGCATGTCACGCGTATCTATCCCGAGCGTCTCGCATGCCTCGCGAAAGCCACCCAGCCGGTCATGGTAGACCACGAGGTCGGACGAGCCGCCGAAGAAGGCCAACCGGCGATGCCCCTTGCCGATGAGGTGAGCGGCGGCGAGATAGGCGCCGCGATGATTGTCGGGAGCGATCACCGGAATGCGGCTCTCGGGCAGCCGGCGCATGGCGAAGGCAATCGGAACACCGGCCATTTCCAGCCGCCGGAATGCTCCCGGGGTCGTGCCGCGCGCCGGCGAAACGATGAGCCCGGCGACGCCCTGTTCCATCAGCGATTTCAGTACCTCTTCCTGGCGGACCGGGTTTTCCGCCGTGTTGGCGATGAAAGGCACGATGCCGGCGGACTGGAAGACGCGCTCCATGCCGACCGCCAGTTCGGCGAAGAACGGATTGGTGAGGTCGTTGATGACCATGCCGATGACGTTGGAGTGGGCTTTGCGCAGATTGGCGGCGCCGCGATTGTAGACATAGCCGACGTCCTCGATCGCCTTGCGCACCTTGACCGCGGTCTCGGGGCGGATCAGTCCGCTGCCCTGGAGGACGAGCGACACCGTCGATTTGGACACGCCTGCCTCGCGGGCGATGTCGAAGATCGTCGCCTTGGCCCGGCTGGCCATCCTGATGTCTCCTCCCGGTTTCCATCCACATTTTTATTGGAACGTTCTAATCTCTGCTCCAATCGCGAGTCAATCGGGAATTTTTGGATTCCCGAATATCGATAATCTCACGCCGTGGGCCCTGTAATTGCGGGGCTGTCGTGCTGCGTTGCAGCAATACGAGGGAGGTGAACCTCGAATCTCAAAGCTTCTTGATTTATTGGAACGTTCCATTTATTAGCTGCGATTACAGGGAGAGATCGATGGATATAGCCTTGCCTGGTGAGGGTGGCCCAAGCAGCCATTATGCGCTTGTCGGACAGCCGGTGCGGCCGATGGTCGGCGCGCGGTTTTCGCGCATCGCCTATGCGGCGGCGCATGTCGTTGCCGATCCGCTCGGGATGACCGATCCATGGTCGCGGCCGGTGGTCGACTGGGAGCGGACGATGGCGTTCCGCCATCATCTGTGGCGGCTCGGCTTCCGTATCGCCGAGGCGATGGATACCTCGCAGCGGGGGATGGGTTTCGACTGGGCAAATGCGCGGGAATTGATCCGCCGCTCGATCGCCGAGGCGCGGACCGTCGAAGGCGCCGATCTTGCTTCGGGCGCCGGCACCGATCATCTGGCCCCGGCGGCGGCTCGCACACCAGACGATGTGATCGCCGCCTATGAAGAGCAGTTCGCTTTCATCGAAGGCCAAGGCGGCAAGGTGATCATGATGGCGAGCCGGGCACTGGCGGCTGTCGCAAAGGGTCCCGATGACTATGCGCGCGTCTACGACCGCCTTTTGAGCCAGGCCTCCGGCAAGGTGATCCTGCACTGGCTGGGCGACATGTTCGACCCAGCCCTGAAAGGCTATTGGGGCAGCAGCGATTTCGAGACCGCGCTCGATACGGTGGTCGCCATCGTCGAGCGCCATGCCGGCACGGTCGAAGGCATAAAAATCTCGCTGCTCGATGCCGGCAAGGAGGTCGCGCTGCGCAACCGGCTGCCTGATGGGGTCGTGATGTTCACCGGCGACGACTTCAATTATCCCGAACTGATCGCCGGAGACGGCCATGGTCATTCGCACGCGTTGCTCGGCATTTTCGACGCCATCGCGCCGGTCGCCAACGCCGCCTTGGCGAAACTCGCCGAGGGCGACCGCGCCGGCTATGATGCGCTGATGGCGCCGACGGTGCCGCTGTCGCGAAAGATCTTCGAGGCACCGACCGAATATTACAAGGCCGGCATCGTCTTCATGGCCTGGCTGAACGGCCATCAGGACCATTTCACGATGGTCGGCGGCATGCAGTCGGCGCGCGGCATCCGCCACTATGCCGATATCTTTCGCCTTGCCGACCAGGCAGGCCTGCTGGCCGATCCGGAACTGGCCGTATCCAGGATGAAGAGCCTGTGCGCGGTCGCGGGCTTCTGAGCCCAGCGGGATTGACCGGAAGTATCCCCCGCATGGGGTGGGGCCGCCCGGACGTGGCGTGTACCGTTTTAATACAATCCCCAATTGGTAGACTCGTGCGGCGCACCGGCAGTTAATTCCTCCGTCAGGCCAAAAGGAGGGAAAAAGGCCGCGACCAGGGAGAAAACGATGTCTGTGCGAAAAGAAGACTATCGAACCAACAAAGCCGACTATGTGATTGCCGCGATGTATCGCCGAATGGACGCGGATGATGACGAACGCGACGAGCTGCTGACAAAGGAGAAGTTCCTGCGGCTAAGAGACCGGCGATTCGCCAAATTGGCCGCAAATCCGGCGGAAAGTTCGCCGGGGCCGAAAGCCAGGCCGCGTGGTTACGGCCGCTCGTTCTAGCGCGTTGAATGCATGGTGTGAACGCACGGAAAAGCCCCGCCGACCGGGAGTCAGGCGGGGTTTTCTGAACAGGTTCTTGGGATGTCCAACGATTCTTCAAGTCAAAGCGCTGTCTCATCCCGGCCGACGGCTACTACGAGCGGGCGGTATCGCTCGCCGACAAGAAGTGAGATCCTGGGCACTTTTCCAGCCATGCGCCGTTTTAATGACCAGGCCGGGACGATCGGGCCGATCGCACTCTGGCGGCCTGCAAGAACGTCGTCAAAGGCTTCTAGCAAGGCGTCGGCAGATATCAGGCACGACGCGTTCTTGCCATGTTCCCGCGCTTGTAACGCAGTACATCCAGGCATAGTTGGCGCACTCTTGATCCTTCTTGACGACCGCCATTGTCACCGCCCCAACGGCTGTTTCGAAAGCGAGGCGAGTTCGTCCTCGTCGATCACACCCGCCATGTAGTTTGCGATAATGCGGGATGCGATTGCGTCGCGTGCATCGGCCGACTGGTCATCAAGCCTGAGCCTATCAAAGACCCGCCCGAGAAGAGCTATCTCTGAAGCGTCAAAAATACCTACCTCAGTCGCCTTCCGTCGAATCGGCATGATCTTCCTCCCCGAAATTCCTGCAGTGAAACGTGCCGCAAATCTTCCTTTCCGCGCAAGTGCTTAATGCGGTCGAGCTGACCCATTGTGTTGCCGGCCGCTTCATGACCTTCCGCCGGCCCCAAGTGCTTGGATCCGCTTCCACAGTCGGTCTCGGATGGCGCCGCTCGGATTGATGAAAGCCGAACCGCATGCCTGCCTGTCGACCGATCGGCCATTAGAGCCAATGCCGGCTCGGCCGTTTCGCGCTCGACACCGAGAAGTTCGAATTCGATCGAATAGCATTTCGCCTTCAGTCCGTTGGTTGACGGACCCGCTTCGATATTTGCCATCAAGACGCTTCGTGAGGTTGAGCAATGCCCCCACGGCGGGCGCAGTATTGCCTTCATATTCCGTGGGTCAGTACAATGTAGATAGCGGGGACTAACATCAACCAGCCGCCCATTCCTAGAACTACCCAAAGAGCAGTGCGCTCGGTTCGTCTGACAAGATCGGCAATATTTTCCTCGTCGGTCAAGGAGACGGCGTCCAGCAACCCAGGCTGATCATTGTCATTCGCAGGGTCGTTCGCGTTGACACTTTCATTCGATTTCTGGATCAATGTCATTGTCCTTTGCTCACCAGATAATAGAGGACCCGCCAGCTGCCCTAGGCGGCTCGCGGGTCCTATCAGCACAGGAAGGGACGTAGCTGTGCCGATCCACGACATGTCAGCCAAGGGCTATGCCGATCACCAGAAAGGTGACGGCCGTCGCGAAAACCGGTGCGAGCAACCACCGCGCTTGGCCAACACTCTTATCCATCTGCTTTCTCCGATTTGGAGAAGCAACTACGCCGGACGTAGGCCGTTCCGCCCAGTCCCAAGAGGCAAGACCATTGCGTTTTGCGGCCGGACTTTGGTCTTATCCTGTTTCAGACTGAAGCCCGGCAGCGGAACGTTTGGCCGGACGAGGTGTTCGGATGGCTGGCGCGCAGACGGTCGTGCTGTCGCCCGGACCATAAGAGGAGAAAACCATGAGGATGCACCTTACCAGCAGCGCTGCGGCGCTACTGCTTTTAGCCGGCGTCGGCGCAGTTGCGGCACAGGACGTTGTCATCACGCCGGAGCAGGACACCGTCGTGCGCGAATATGTGAAGAAGCAGCCACTTGCTTCCGTGAAGGTTCCTGGTGTGGAACTGAACGTCGGAACGGCTCTGCCGGACACGGTTGAACTTCATGAGGTCCCCAACGTCAAATACCGCTACGTGGTGGTCGACAACCGCACGGTTCTGGTGGACCCAGGCACCCGCAAGATTGTCAAAGTCTACGACTGAACTTCGAACTACCACTCCCGCCGCCACCCCATGGCGGCGGGCAGTGCATGTCGGTCGCCACTCAACCGGACAAGTGAAGATGATGACCCTTGAAGTCGAAACATCGCAAGCCCTCGAGGCGCGCTTGGTTGATCTCCAGGCGAGAGTGCGGGCCGCTCGTATAACCGAGACCGAAATAAGAACCTTCCAAAAGGTCGCAGCGATCATGGATGACGGTCGCGGGCAGATTGCTGGCGACGACCTGATCGCAGCATCGTTCCTTGTCGAACCGAAGACTTTCAATAGGTAGCGCACCAGCGGCGGAGCCCTGTCCTTCAGCAAGCGGGCAACTGTTGTACATAGCCTTGCGACGCCCGGCTTCGACCCAACAATTCCGTTTGCCATTGCTTTCCAGGGAGCCTGCAATGGAAAGCGCAAATTTAAAGGGGACGCCGTCCCAACAAAATGAGCCCGCACCGCCGGGTTGGGACGATGCGGGCCGACCAAGAGTGAATTCCCTTGGCCGCAGCGGAGGGGGATGCTGCGCTACTGAAACTGAGAACCGGTATATTAGGTTCCACTTAAGGATAAAGAGATCCTTGTCCCATTTACAACCTCCCAGTCTGTGGGTCCGCACCACGGGCGGCACGGTGCGGATCCGGCCGAAGGTGCCTTTCTCGGCCAGCGCACATCGCGCTGCTGGCCATGCAACCAGCCTCGCTCGCAGGCATCGATTTGGGAAGCGGCCGGCGCGCCCGGCGTGTCGGCCAAGACGCTCGATAGCCACGTCGTCAGGAAGTTATCTCAGTCTTTGAAAGGATGGTGGGCGTGACAGGGATTGAACCTGTGACCCCTGCAATGTCAATGCAGTGCTCTCCCGCTGAGCTACACGCCCATCCGAAGCCGCGCATACACCATTTTTGATCCAGCGCGTCAATAGCAGGAAAAAGGAAAGAAGGCGTCGTCTCGCCGCAGCCGCGATGCCTTGGCCGAAGGCGGCTCAGGCCGCCTGCAGCATCTTCTCGACCTCGTTGACGAGATCGCGCAGATGGAAGGGCTTCGACAGCACCTTGGCGTCTTTCGGCGCCTTGGAATCCGGGTTCAGCGCAACAGCGGCGAAACCGGTGATGAACATGACCTTGAGGTCGGGATCGATCTCGGTGGCGCGTCGTGCCAGTTCGATGCCGTCCATCTCCGGCATGACGATGTCGGTCAACAGCAGCGAGAACGGCTCCTCGCGCAGCCGCTCATAGGCGCTGGCGCCATTGTCGAAATCGCTGACCTGATAACCGGCGCGCTCCAGCGCCTTGACGAGGAACCGACGCATATCGTCGTCGTCTTCCGCCAGAAGAATGCGTGCCATGATGTCCCGTCCGAATCACCCGCCCGAGACTGCCGTGGGGCAGGCCCGTTAACCATCCTGTATATGAGGAGGTGAGGGTAAACATCAAGTGAACGAGGACGAGGAAGCCCCACATTTGGTAAGCGGTGAGGCCGCCGAAATGCTGGACATGCGGCCAGCAAGGTGGCAGTTTCGTTTCATGATGCACTGGTGTTTTCGGGTTCGTTCAAATTGAAGACGGCAGCCGAGGATTTTTCGGTCGTTTCACCCTTCGAAATCCGATCGGGCGCCGAACAGCGCGTTCCCTTCCTCTTCAACTCACCACACAGCGGCCGCTACTATCCCGAACGCTTCCTTGCCATGGCAAGGCTCGACCGCAACGCCATCCGCCGCTCGGAGGATTGCTACGTCGATGAGCTGTTCGGGGGCGCGGTGGCGCTCGGCGCGCCGATGCTGGCGGCGAATTTCCCGCGCGCCTATCTCGACGTCAACCGCGAGCCCTGGGAACTCGACCCGCGCATGTTCGCCGAGCCGGTGCCGTCCTTCTGCAACATCCGCTCGGCGCGGGTGGCGGGCGGGCTCGGCACGGTGCCCAAGCTGGTCGGCGAGGGGCTCGACATCTATTCCGGCCGCTTGCCGCTCGCCGAAGCGGTCGCCCGCATCGAGGCCGTCTACAAGCCCTATCACGAAACACTGAAGCGGCTTTTGACGAGAACCCATGCCCGTTTCGGCTTTGCGGTGCTGATCGATTGCCATTCGATGCCGGCGAGCATCCGTGTCGGCGATAACGGCCTGCGGCCGGACTTCATCATCGGTGACCGTTTCGGCATCTCGGCCACCGCTGCGCTGACCGAAACGGCGATCGGCTTGCTCTGCGCCATGGGCTACACCGTCGCCCACAACAAGCCTTATGCAGGCGGCTTCATCACCGAGCACTATGGCCGCCCGGCGCGTCATCTGCATGCACTGCAGATCGAGGTCAATCGCGGGCTCTACATGAACGAGCGGACATTCGAGAAGGCCGCCGGCTTTGATGCGCTGGCGGATGATTTGACGCGATTTTCGGCCGATCTGATGGCGATGCCCGACCATCATTTCATCGACTTGCCGCTGGCCGCGGAGTGAGATCGCGCACCGGATGGGCAGCTTGGGATTTGCGGCGTAAAAAAAGACCGCATCGTTTTCACGATACGGTCGAAGTCTAGGGAGGAAACGCCCAAGGAGGGCATGGACAGGAGAACCTGTCCGAGATTGAGGGTATTGTGCGCTGCACAAATGTCAAGCGACGTTCAGGCTTTTTTAATTCAGAGTGATGTGGAAACATCGTTTCGATGACGCTGGCGTGACATTCCGGCAACAGTCGCGGCGGCGGATAAATCGATAAACAGCCTTGTTTTGGCAGGAAAGTGGCGGCAGAGCCCTGTTTGGGCATGCCGTATGCGGGAGAATCAGTTGGATATCAGCATCGATTTCATGCGCCGCATCGCGCAGGCGGCAGCGGCGGAGACCTTGCCGCGCTTCCGTGCCCAAGGGGCTGTCGCCAACAAGGAAAAGGGCAGTTTCGATCCGGTCACCGAAGCCGACCGCGAGACCGAGCGCGCCATCCGGGCGCTGATCTCGGCCGAGTATCCCGACCATGGCATTCTTGGCGAGGAGCATGGCAGCGAAAATATCTCGAGCAGGCATGTCTGGGTGATCGATCCGATCGACGGCACGCGCGCCTTCATCTCGGGCCTGCCGGTATGGGGGACGCTGGTCGGGCTGACGGTCGACGGTGACGCGGTCGCCGGCATGATGGCGCAACCCTTCACCGGCGAGCTGTTCTATGCCAACGCGTCGGGCTCGCACTACGAGGGGCCGGGAGGGCCGCGCAAGCTTTCGACCCGCAAGACGACGAAGCTTTCCGAGGCAACCCTGTTCACCACCACGCCGGCGCTGTTCAAGGGCGAGGCGCGCAATCGCTATGACGCCTTCGAGCGGCAGATCCAACTCGCCCGGTACGGCGCCGATTGCTACGCCTTCGCCATGATCGCCTCGGGAAGCGTCGACATTGTCGCCGATCCCGGATTGAAGCCCTACGACATCGTGGCGCTGATCCCGATCATCGAGAAGGCGGGCGGTGTCGTCACCACCTTCGACGGCGGGCCGGCGGAAAAGGGCGGCGATGTGCTGGCGGCGGCAACGCCTGAGCTTCATGCGGCCGCCATGGCTGCCCTGCGCGGCTGATATCTCGGCGCCTTGTTTGGCGCGATTAAATCAGCGCGATCCGATCGAGCGCTGGAATTCCGCTGGGGTGCGTCCGTAGACCTGTCTGAACATCGAGCTGAAATGGCTGTGGCTGGAGAAGCCGAGATCCATGCCCAGCGTGGTCAGATTGTCGTAGCGGCCGAGCAGGTCGAGCGCGCGCGCCAGCCGCAGGCGCAGGTGATAGCGATAGAGCGGCATCGCCTCGACCTGCTGGAAGACTTGCGTCAGGTAGACCGGCGAGACGCCGACGTCGGCGGCAATCTCGGCCAGCGTCCAGCGCCGCGACAGGTCCGAGGACAGGACGAGCTTGGCGCGGTCGACCAATTTCTGCCGTCCAGGGCTGGCGCCCGCGACATGCGAGGTGTGTTCGCCGAGCGAGCGCCGCACCAGCGTCAAGGCGAGCGTCTCGGCTTCCAAGGTCTCGGCGACATTGCGGCTGAGGCTATGGCGCAGCAACGCCACCAGAGCCTGCGCGCGCGGGTCGATGCGCCGGCGCTGGCGGCGGAACGCCAGGCGGTCGCCGGCGCGCAGCTGTCCCTTCGGCGCCAGTTCGCGCAATTGGCCTTCCTCGGCCACAAGGTCGAGACAGGCATCGCCACCTTCGACGGGATGGCTGACCTGATAGGCCTCAGCCGCGTTGAAGAACAGCAGCTGATTGGCCTCAGCGACGACGTCGTTGCGCCCGACATGGCGCACGAAGACGCCGCGATAGGGAAACACCAGATGCGTGGCCGTGCTGCACTCTTCGTCGCTCCGGTGCCGGCATTCGCCGCTGCAGACGATGTCGCGCACCCTGACGGTGCCGGTGTCCAGGAGCGGCTGTACCGTGAATTGCGACATGGCCGTTGCGTTCATCCCTCGTACCGGAAAATGAATCCGGAATTACGAAGGCACTCTACGCAATCGGCCGGTCCAATCCTGTCAGGAGACCTCCGGACGGTGCCTCATTCCCACAAGCGGCGGCTGAATTCGCAATAGGCGTCGCCGCGCGACAGGCCAATGTCCTTGAGCTATTCGTCGGTCATCTCGAGCAAGGCAAGGCGGCTTCGGCGGTTTTCCATCTGGCGACCGACCCATCGGGCTGCCGCCAGGCATTGGGCATGCAAGGACTGGCGGAGGGTTTCGGTGCGAACTGTCGGCGCGGCGACGTGGCCGGCCAAGCGCTGCGCTATTGAATGATCGGGGCGCATGGCTCAATCCTCACCGGCGCCGGCCGCCCAAGCGCCGGCTTCGTTGAGTGCCTGGGCGCATTCCTCGCAGCAGACCTCGACGGTCTTGCCGCCGACCTTGACATGGATCGGATTGGCGCCCAGCTGGCAATCGCAGGCGGCGCAGGTTTTGTCGGTCATGATCTCATCTCCTCGGCGTTCAATTCGACGCGAGCAGATGAGCATTCCGGTACGGGCGCGGACTGTCAGAATCTTTAGCGCTTTTGAGTGCTGCGGGCGCCCACGCCCCATCTTCCTGACAACGGGGTGTCAGCTATGCCGGCCGATCCGTGAAGGGCTTTGGCCAGTCAGGCCGTCGGGTCGTCGGAGCCGGGAACGAAGGCATCGAAGGCGGCGAGGAATTGTTCGCGGTAGAGGTCGGCCTCCTGCAGGATTTCGTGCTTGGCGCCGTCGATCATCAGCATCGAGCCGAGCCTCAGACTTCTGGCGTATGCTTCCACCGCCCTGGTCGAGACGACCTGGTCGGCGCCGGCGGCGATGATCAGCAGGGGAACCTGGATCCTGGCCATGAAGTCGGGATCGCTGATCGCTTCCGAAGCCTTTGCCGCCGCCTGCAGCCAACGGATCGTCGGGCCGCCGAGGGCCAGTTGCGGATACTCTTCATAGATGCGGGTGTTACGACGATAGCGCTGTGGATCCGACGTCACCTTGTTGGCTTCGAAAGGCAGCGTGTCTCTCGGTCGTGGGCCCCAGGCGGCATAGAGCCTGCCAAGGCCCAAAGCGCAGAAAAACGAACAGACGCGGCGAACCGTGCTTATCGAGACCGGCAAGTCGGGCAGCGTCAGGAACGGCGCGATCAGCACCATGCGCCGCACGCGGTTGACCATCGACGGCGCCGCAAGCAGCGTGATCACCGCGCCGGCGGAATGAGCCAGGATGTAGTAGGGTCCACGGCAGTCGGGCAGCACGATCTCCTCGAAGAACTGCTCCAGGTCGGCCGTATAATCGCGGAAGGACCTGACATAACCGCGCTGGCGATCGCGGATCAGCCGGTCGGAACCGCCTTGGCCGCGCCAGTCGAGCGTGGCGACGCCAAGGCCCCGGGCGGCAAGATCGCGGATGGTTTCGAAATATTTCTCGATGCACTCGTTGCGGCCTGGCAGCAGCACCACCGTGCCTCTCATCGGGCGCGCGACCGCTCCAAACAGGCCATAGCGGATCTTCTTGCGGTCGCGCGTGGTGAAGAAGCCGCCGGCGGCGTTTTCCGGCCGCGGATTGCCCTCAGTGTCATGGAAAAGGGAGGTGTCTTGGAGGATGTCCGTCATACGGCGCTTTGTGCTCGGCGTCTTCACGTGCCAGCCTGTCGGGACCGGCCTCTCAAGGTGATAGACGTCAATACATCAAAAGCAAAGGAATTCCAGATGACGGGGGCCGCAGCACAGGGAAGGGCGGAAGCGGCTTTGAGCCCGCTTCCGGCCTTCTGTCGATCCGGGAGGAAGGGACGTTAACACCCGGTTCGGCCTCGTTGCGGCCCCTCTGCAAATTCGGCGCCGCCAATCCTTGATCTTGAGAGCCACTTTAGCGGCAGCTCAATGAACGCGCGCCGAAGCGCCGGTTCATCTGCCGTTCATCAAGGCAGGCCGCCCTGCTTTTTTTGCCGTCCGGCCAAATCTTGAAATGCCTTCGAACGCTCCCCAAATGTGGTTTGCGGTCGCCAATGTCGGGGCCGCTGGTCCTCTCGAAACGCCGCTCGCGGGTTTCGCACCGACCATACGCAAACCATGTTGCTCAACAGGAGAACACCTCATGCGTCACGTTGATTTTTCCCCGCTTTATCGTTCGACCGTCGGCTTCGACCGCCTCTTCACCATGCTCGATTCGCTTGCGCAGCCTGATGGCGCGCAGACCTATCCGCCTTACAATATCGAGCGCACCGGCGAGGATTCCTACCGGATCTCGATGGCGGTTGCCGGCTTCTCGGATGAGGAAATCTCGATCGAAGCCCATCGCAACGTGCTGACCGTGAAGGGTGAGCGCAAGGACGAGGGTACCGGTGAAGGTTCCGAGCTGCTCTATCGTGGTATTGCCTCCAGGGCCTTCGAGCGCCGCTTCCAGCTTGCCGATCACGTTGAAGTCGTCGGCGCCGCGCTGAAGAACGGCCTGCTCTTCGTCGATCTGAAGCGCAACATCCCCGAGGAGCTGAAGCCGCGCAAGATCGCGATCACCTCGGCTCCGGCCAAGGCCAAGCAGATCGAGGCCAAAACCGCCGCCTGACAAGACGGCTGCCTAATGCATAAAGTTAAAGTCTCCTCCCGAGACGGAAGCGGCGCCGAAAGGCGCCGCTTTTTTGTGCGTTTGCTGGGGGGATGTGAAAAGGGGGCTTTGGCCTGACGCTGCTCGCATCCGGCAGCGGGATACCTCTTTTTGCCCTCGGGAGGGGCCGAGCACCAATTGGTTTAGCTTTCTCTAAATAAGTAATATCTTGTTAAGCAAGATCGAACATATTTCGGCGAGGCTCAATCACGGGCACATGCTTCCAATCCCGCCTCGTCTTCTCCTGGGACCATCGAAAAAGGACCTCGCCGGATGTGGCGGAAAACAGCAGCGTGTCTGGCGATCCTGGCAATTACCGGCGGCGAGGCGCGCGCCACGACAACAACCGCTTCCATGGCCGTGCAGATGACGATCACCGCGTCCTGCACCATCAACAGCGCGTCAACCCTGAACTTCGGCTCGTCCGGCGTCATTGCGACCAATGTCGACCAGACGTCCACGGTCCAGGTTCAGTGCACGAACACGACTCCATACAATGTCGGCCTGGACGCGGGCACCGGATCGGGCGCGACCGTCGCCGCCCGCAAGATGACCAATGGTGCCGCCACGATTACCTATTCTCTCTATAGCGACAGCGGCAGAACGACCGTCTGGGGCAACACCATCGGGACAAATACGGTTTCGGCGACCGGTTCCGGCGCCGCGCAAAACTTTACCGTCTATGGACGCGTGCCGGCGCAATCAACGCCTGCGCCAGCTGTCTATACAGACACCGTGACCGTCACGGTAACCTACTGAAGTCGGCCTCATTGACGGTCGACGCCATGGGGGTGGCAATGAATTGGGTAAGGCTGGCTTCTGCCCTGGCGGGGGCATTGCTGTTCGGCGCTGTGCAGGTCCGTGCGGAGTCGCTTCAGGTGCAGCCCGCTCTGGTCGATGTCGTCGCGCCGAGCGCGGCCTCGACCATTACGCTGCGCAATGAGGGGACGACGCCGACCAACGTGCAGATTCGTGTTTTTCGCTGGTCGCAGGTCAATGGCGAAGAATCCCTTCAGCCCACGGATGATGTGGTTGCCTCGCCTCCTGCCGTCACGCTCCTGCCGGGTACCGACTATGTTGCCCGCATCGTGCGAGTGGTCAAGCGACCGGTTGCGACCGAGGAGGCCTATCGCCTGCTCGTCGACGAGCTTCCAGACGCCAGTCGGGCCAAGACAGGCACGGTGAGGCTGCTGGTTCGCCACTCGATCCCAGTCTTCTTCGGTTCGCAGGCAAGAACGCCACCCACCTTGGACTGGACGATATCGAGACAGGACGGCCGTTTGATCGTTTCAGCCCACAACAGGGGCGGTACCCGCTTGCGCATCTCCGCACTCTTGCTACGCGACGTCAGCGGGCACAAGATTTCATTCGGCGGGGGTTTGGTCGGCTATGCGCTCGGTCAGTCGACCATGCGGTGGGCGGCACCGGCCAGCGGGCGCAAATTCGCCACCAAGGGCTCGGTCTCGATCTCGGGCCAAGGCAATGATGGCCCGATCAATGCCGTGGCGCCGGTTGTCGCCGCGCCGTGAATGCGGCTTGGCTCCTGACATTGTCGATATTGGTTGCCACGCTGATACAGTCCAATCGAGCGGACGGAGCGGCGCAGCAGCTTCAGCTCGAAGTCTTCATCAACGGCGCCGCCACCAACCAGATCGCGGCATTCGAGTCTTTCGACGGCCGGCATCTCGGCGCCGCTCCCGACGAACTGCGCGCTTTGGGACTGGACCTCGGCAAGCAACCCCGACCTCGGAGAGCCATCGTCATGCTCGACACCGTGCGGGGGCTGGGCTACCGCTACGAAGAGCGGGAGCAACGCATTTTTCTGACGATCAATGATGGCCTGCGCGGCATGATATCCTATGACGCCGCGCCCGGCCGGGAGGCTTCCCCTGACGTTCGAGCGGGGTTCGGCGGGGTTCTCAACTACAATTTGTTCGCAGCATCGCGGCAGGGGCCCGACGCCAGTGGCTTCGCCTTCAGCGGCGCTTCCACCACCCTCGATGCACGGGCCTTTTCGCCGGTCGGCACCTTCGGCCAATCGGCGATCCTGCGGCTGGAGGACAACGGCCGCGCCGATACATTGAGGCTCGATACCGCCTACACTTATTCCGACCCGGCAACGCTAACCACGTATCAAGCTGGCGATGCGATTTCCGGCGGGTTCGCCTGGACCAGGCCGATCCGCATCGGCGGGCTTCAGGCGCGCCGCGACTTCGGCCTTCGCACCGATCTGATCACCCAGCCGCTTGTATCGGCGAGCGGCAGCGCGGCGGTGCCGTCGACGGTCGACGTCTATGTCAACGAGTTGAAGACCTATTCGCACCCCGTCGACACCGGACCGTTCCAGATCACAGACATTCCCGTCACCACCGGCGGTGGGCAGGCGGTTATCGTCTTGCGCGATGCGGCCGGCCGTGAAACGCGCAAGAGCGTGCCATTCTACGCCTCGCCCAACCTACTGAGGCCGGGGCTCTTCGACTTTTCGCTGGAGGCAGGCCTGCCGAGGTTGGGATACGCGACGACGTCCGACGCCTATGCCGTCAACCAGCCAGTCCTGTCGGCAAGCCTGAGAAAGGGCATCTTCGACTGGCTGACGCTCGAAGCCCACGCGGAGGCCAGCAGCGGCCTGCTCAACGGTGGTCTCGGCATAGTGACGCGCACCGGTTCGCTCGGCGTCGCTTCCTTCGCGGTGGCCGGCAGCCATGGCGCGGCGGGCGGCGGGCTGCAGTCCTATGCCTCCTATGAGATCAGAATCGGGACCCTCAGTGTAAATGCCAGTTCGCAAATGACGTTCGGGTCCTATGACGATCTCGCCTCGGTGAGCGACCGGCTTCAAGACGGCGGAACGTCCGGCCACGCCTTCTTCAGGCTGCTGTCCTTCGACCCCATGGCCGTGGGTGCGTCGACCCGATCCAGGCCGCCGAAGATGGTCAACAGCATTTCCTTCGGAACGCCGCTGCCCTTCGACAGTGGCAGCATTAGCGCAAGCTACATCGATCTGACGCCGGCCTGCGGTGAAGGTTCCAGGATACTCACCGCTTCCTATTCGCGGGCGCTGCCATTCAGCTATCTCAACGCGACCGCTTTCGCCGCCCTTGGCGGGCGACGGAATGCCGGCCTCTTCGCCGGCCTGTCGATCCCGATCGGCGGCAATGTAATGGCTTCGACGGCCATTTCAGCCGACAAGCACGGTGTCGATGTGATTGCCGATGTTAGCAAACCGCTCGGCGAGGACCCGGGCAGCCTTGGCTGGCGGACGAGCTTCAGTCAGGACGGGTCCGCCGAGGGCTCCGCGGCAGTCTCCTATCGTTCCTCCCATGGGCATGCCGAGGCCGGCGTCGGCCGTTCAATCTCGGGCACAGCGGCGACAGCCCAGTTCGAGGGGGCAATCGCAACGATGGGTTCCGGCATTTTCCTGACAGACCGGATCGACGACAGTTTCGCCGTTGTCGAGACGGGTTTGCCGGGTGTCGGCGTGCTTTTCGAGAACCGGCCGGCCGGCGTCACCGACGCGAAAGGAAGGCTTCTGGTGCCGAGCCTGCGCTCCTATCAGCGCAACAAGATCGCCATCGACACGACCAATCTGCCCGTCGACGCCGACGTCACGACCACGCAGGATATCATTGCGCCAGCCGACCGGGCTGGCGTGAGGGTCGATTTCCGAGTTCGCACCGACGTCAGCGCCGCGGTCCTCGTCTTGTCGGGGCCGGACGGACAGCCGCTCGAGGTCGGGTCGCACGGCACGATCAACGGCACGCAGGACTTCGTCATCGGTTATGACGGACGCGCTTATGTGAAAGCACTGGCGCGAAACAACACTGTCGTTGCCGAGACCGCCAAGGGTTCGTGCCGCGCATCATTCGGCTACATGACAAAAGCAAACGAGCAAGTGGTCATCCAGGTTGTCTGCCGCTGATCCCGGATCGGCTGTCTGTGGGTCATCAGTACGTAACCGTCACGACGATTGTGTCGGTGTAGGCTCCGGGCGCGGGCGTCGTCTGCGCGGGCGCGCGGGCGTATACGGTGTATGGTTGATCGAGCCCGGTGCCGGTGCCGCTAGCGGTGTTAATGCCGATCGTGGTTCCCCAGACACTGGCCCTGCCACTGTCGCTGTAGAGCGAATAGGTCACGGTCTTTGCGCCGCTCGTCATCTTGCGGCTGGCAACCGTGGCACCGGAGCCGGCGCCGGCGCTCAGTCCGATATTGTACGGCGTCGTGTCGGTACAGCGAACGGTGACCGAACCGGTCGAATCGACATTGGATGCCAGCACTCCGACGGAGCCAAAGTTCACGTTGGTGGCCGAGACGTTGCAGTTCGCGTTGATTGTCGCGGTCCAGGTGGAGCCGCTGGACGTGGCTTGCCGGCTGCCTGTCGGACACGTCGAGGCGGTCTTGTAATCATAGCTGGCAGCCGGTGCGGTGGTCATGGTCCAGACATACGATCCGGGTCCAGCGGCGGTCTGGTTGGAGAATACTCTGCCGTAAACGGTCAACGCGGTGCCGGCGCTGCCCGAGGAACCCAAAGCAAGATCGTAGGTCGCCCCAATGGGATAGAGCCCGTAACTGGTCGTGGCCAGACCCCAGGACCCCCAGATCGTCGTTCGCGACGCGTCGCTGTAGAGCTCGTGGACCAATCGCTCGGACCCGGAAGCCAGCCGGCGGTTGCCGGCCGCGTTGGTCTGGCCAGGTGAAAGTTCGACGCAAAGGCGCACGGTCTGGTTGGTTGTCCCGGTGCAGTTGATCGAGAAGGTTGCCGTCGTGTCGTCAACGGCTCCGCTCAGAATGTCCACCACGCCGTACGATCCGTTGGCGGCCGTGACGGAGCAGCTCTGGGACCAAGCCCCTTGCAGGCTGCAAGCGAGGATCATTGTGACCAGCGCTGCTCGCAACTGAATTGTCCAGCAAAGCCAATGGTATCGCCAACGACGTATGAACCCTGATCCGCTGCCTTCCACCTTGGTCCGCTTATCAAGGTCCGAGGCCAATTCAAAAACGGGGCGTGTCGCAGCCATTTTGCCCGCTTATCCGGCCAGGAGCTGGCCAAAGCGATCGACTTCCTCGGCCGTCGTGGCAAAGCTGGTGACGAAGCGGTAGAGCAACTCGTCCTCGCCGATATGGCCGTCGAAACCATGCGGCTTGTGCCAGTCGTAGAAGGCGGCGCCCGCCGCCTGCAGCCTGTCGGCTTCTGTCTTCTTGATCACCGCGAACACCTCGTTGGCCTGCGGCAGCCAGGCGAGCTTCGCTGTCTGCGAGTCCTCGATCGCCGCCGCGAGGCGCGCGGCCATGGCGTTGGCGTGCCGGGCCGTGTCGAGCCACAGCCCGTCCTTGAAATAGGCCTCGAATTGCGCCGCCACGAAGCGAGACTTCGAAAACAGCTGCGCGGCACGCTTGCGCAGAAAGGCCATTTCCTTGGCGCGGTCGAGGTCGAACAGCACGATCGCCTCCGCGCACCAGCAGCCGTTCTTGGTGCCGCCGAAGGACAGGATGTCGACGCCGCGTTTCCAGGTCATTTCGGCCGGCGTCGTGTCGAGCGCGGCCAGCGCGTTGGCAAAGCGGGCGCCATCCATATGCAACGGCACGGAATGTTGCTTGGCGATGGCCGCGACCGTCTCGATCTCTTGCAGACCGTAAATGGTGCCGACCTCGGTCGACTGGGTGATCGAAACGGCCATCGGCCGACCCCAATGGACGATCTCGGGCGCGAAGCGGCCGATGGTCCGTTCCAGATTGTGCGGGTCGATCTTGCCCAGAGGGCCATCGACGGCATGAAGCCGCGAGCCGCCGGAAAAATATTCCGGCGCACCGCACTCGTCTTCGATGACATGCGATTCGCGGTGGGCGAAGGAAATGCCGCCGGGCTTGTTGTAGGTGGTCAGCGACAGCGAGTTGGCGGCGGTACCGGTTGCGACGAAGAACACCGCGACCTCGCGTTCGAAAATCTCGCTGAAGCGCCGGTAGACCGCCTGGTCGAGGGCGCCGTCACCATAGGCGGTGGAAAAGCCGCCGGCCGCGGCCGACAGGCCGGCGACGATATTGGGATGGGCGCCTGCCCAATTGTCGGAAGCGAAGAACATGTATCTGCCTGTGCTGGGGAAATCAGCGCGAAGTTGACCGGTTTCGCAAGCCGACCGCAAGGGCCAGACGCCGAAAAACCACCAGCCCCGATCAACTTGTCAGTGTGGCGGCTGGCGACTGAAGCTTACGTTTTCGGTCAGCTTCGCGACATTTTCTGTCGTGTAAGGCCCAAGTTTTTTGTGAATCGGTCTTGTGTGCGTCGGGGAATTCTGCCATAAAAATTTAGGACAGTAGTGCTGTCTTATTTTGTCGCACAAAACAGGCTGGATTGGCGTAACATATGGGCCTCTCCGGCTGTTGCCGCGAGCGACAGGTGGACGGCCAGACTCTGGCCTGTACGATACCAGATGCGGACCATGCGAAAAGCCGCATGATCCGGCAAGGATTTCGCAAGACGTGCCGCAAGGATCAGGGTGAGCAAGACGCTTGCCGAGGCAAATTAGCGACCGAAGAAATGGCCAGCGCCCGAAGGGCTGGGAACGGAGGACAGGACAATGACGGACATGACGCTTGCTGCGACGAACGGCCAGGCCGCGCAGACGAAAGCGGCTGCCGTCAAAACTGCGCCTCGATCCAACATCGGCCGAACCGCCAACGGTCTTGCCGCGCAGGGCCTCTACGATCCGCGCAACGAGCATGACGCCTGCGGCGTCGGCTTCATCGTCAACATGAAGGGCGTGAAGTCGCACCAGATCGTCAAGGACGGCCTTGCCGTGCTCGAAAACCTGACGCATCGCGGCGCCGTCGGGGCCGATCCGCTGGTTGGCGACGGCGCCGGCGTGCTGGTGCAGCTTCCGGACCAATTCTTCCGTGAGGAGATGGCGGCCCAGGGCATCGAACTGCCGCCTTCTGGCCAATATGGCGTCGGGCACTGGTTCATGCCGCAAGACGCCGCTCTTCGTGCCCATGTCGAAGAGATCATTGCCGAATCGGCGCAGTCCGAGGGACTGCCGCTCATCGGTTTCCGCGACGTGCCCGTCGACAATTCATCCCTGTCGAAGGCGGCTGACATCGTGGCGTCCGAGCCGTTCCATCGGCAGGTCTTCATCGGCCGCACGGCGGATATTCCCGACGACGAGGAGTACGAGGCCAGGCTTTACCTGCTGCGCAAGGTCATATCGGGCCGCATCTACGCCGAGAACGACAACAAGGATATCGGCGCCTATTGCGTGTCGCTGTCGGCGCGCACCATCGTCTACAAGGGCATGTTCCTGGCCTACCAGGTCGGCGCCTATTACAAGGACCTCAAGGACCCGCGCTTCGAGACAGCGTTGATCCTGGTCCACCAGCGCTTCTCTACCAACACCTTCCCGTCGTGGAAGCTGGCGCATCCCTACCGCATGGTCGCCCACAATGGCGAGATCAACACGGTGCGCGGCAACAACAACTGGATGGCGGCCAGACAGGCTTCCGTCGATTCCGAACTGTTCGGCAACAACATCTCGAAGCTGTGGCCGATCTCCTATGACGGCCAGTCCGACACCGCCTGCTTCGACAACGCGCTCGAATTCCTGTTCCAGGGCGGCTACAGCCTCAGCCACGCCATGATGATGCTGATCCCGGAAGCCTGGGCCGGCAACAAGCTCATGGGGGCCGACCGCAAGGCTTTCTACGAGTACCATGCGGCCCTTATGGAGCCATGGGATGGACCGGCGGCGGTCGCCTTCACCGATGGCCGCCAGATCGGCGCCACGCTCGACCGCAACGGGCTGCGTCCGGCACGCTACATCGTTACCGACGACGACCGCGTCATCATGGCCTCGGAAGCCGGCGTGCTGCCGGTGCCGGAGGAGAAGATTGTCAAGAAGTGGCGGCTGCAGCCCGGCCGCATGCTGCTGATCGACCTTGCCAAGGGCCGCATCGTTCCCGACGAGGAGATCAAGTCGGAGATCGCGACCAAGCATCCGTACAAGACCTGGCTTGCGAATACCCAGCTCATCCTGGAAGATCTGAAGCCGGTCGAGCCGCGCGCGCTGCGCAAGGATGTCAGCCTGCTCGATCGCCAGCAGGCGTTCGGCTACACCCAGGAAGATACCAAGCTGTTGATGTCGCCGATGGCGACCACCGGCCAGGAAGCCGTGGGTTCGATGGGCACCGACACGCCGATCTCGGCAATGTCGGACAGGTCGAAGCTGCTCTACACCTATTTCAAGCAGAACTTCGCCCAGGTCACCAACCCGCCGATCGACCCGATCCGCGAGGAGCTGGTGATGAGCCTGGTGTCCTTCATCGGTCCCAGGCCGAACATCTTCGACCTGGTCGGCAATTCGCGCCGCAAGCGGCTCGAAGTGCGCCAGCCAATCCTGACCAATGGCGATCTGGAAAAGATCCGCTCGATCGGCCACACCGAAGACCGCTTCGACACCAAGACGATCGACATCACCTACGGGTCGAGCGAGGGCGCTGCCGGCATGCAAGGCGCCATCGACAGGCTCTGTGAGCGAGCGGAGGCGGCGGTCGCCGGCGGCTACAACATCATCATCCTGTCCGACCGCCAGCTTGGCCCTGACCGGATCGCCATCCCGGCACTGCTGGCGACGGCAGCCGTGCATCACCACCTGATCCGCAAGGGGCTGCGCACCTCTGTCGGCCTCGTCGTGGAATCCGGCGAGCCGCGCGAAGTGCACCATTTCTGCTGCCTTGCCGGTTACGGCGCCGAGGCGATCAACCCCTACCTCGCCTTCGACACGCTGCTCGACATGCACAAGCGCGGCGAGCTGCCGGAGGAGGTCGACGCCTACGAAGTGGTGTCGCGCTACATCAAGTCGATCGGCAAGGGCATCCTCAAGGTGATGTCCAAGATGGGCATCTCGACCTACCAGTCCTATTGCGGCGCGCAGATCTTTGACGCGATCGGGCTGAAATCCGATTTCGTGCAGCAATATTTCACCGGCACGGCGACGCTGATCGAAGGCGTCGGGCTGGACGAGGTCGCGGCCGAGACGGTCAGCCGTCACACGGACGGTTTCGGCAGCGATCCGGTGCTGCGCAACAGCCTGGATGTCGGCGGCGAATATCTGTTCCGCATGCGCGGCGAGGCGCATATGTGGTCGCCCGACGCGGTCGCCACCTTGCAGCATGCCGTGCGGCAGGGCTCGTGGGAGACGTTCAAGGACTATTCCGCGCAAATCGACAGCGAGACGGCGCGCGCCCAGGCCATTCGCGGCCTGTTCAAGATCAAGCTGGCTGAAGAGAACGGGCGCAAGAAGGTCGCGCTCGACGACGTCATGCCGGCAGCCGATATCGTCAAGCGCTTCTCGACCGGGGCGATGTCGTTCGGCTCGATTTCGCGCGAAGCCCACACCACGCTGGCGCGCGCCATGAACCAGATCGGCGGCAAGTCGAACACCGGCGAGGGCGGCGAAGAGGCTGACCGCTATCTGCCGCTGCCCGGTGGCGGCAAGAACCCGGAACGCTCGGCGATCAAGCAGGTCGCTTCCGGCCGGTTCGGCGTGACGGCGGAATATCTGGTCAATTCCGATGTCATGCAGATCAAGGTCGCGCAGGGCGCCAAGCCCGGGGAGGGCGGCCAGTTGCCCGGCCACAAGGTCGACGCGACCATCGCCAAGGTCCGGCACTCGACGCCCGGCGTCGGCCTGATCTCGCCGCCGCCGCATCACGACATCTATTCGATCGAGGATCTGGCGCAGCTGATCTATGACCTGAAGAACGTCAATCCGGCGGCCGACGTGTCGGTCAAGCTGGTGTCGGAAGTCGGTGTCGGCACGGTCGCGGCGGGTGTCGCCAAGGCACGCGCCGACCATATCACCATCTCGGGCTATGATGGCGGCACCGGCGCCTCGCCGCTGACCTCGCTCAAGCACGCCGGTTCCCCGTGGGAAATGGGTCTGGCCGAGACGCATCAGACGCTGGTGCTGAACGGCTTGCGTTCGCGCGTGGCGCTGCAGGTCGATGGCGGCCTGCGCACCGGGCGCGACGTCATCATCGGCGCGCTGCTCGGCGCCGACGAGTTCGGCTTCTCGACCGCGCCCTTGATCGCGGCCGGCTGCATCATGATGCGCAAGTGCCACCTGAACACCTGCCCTGTCGGCGTCGCGACGCAGGATCCGGTGCTGCGCAAGCGCTTCAAGGGCACGCCCGAGCACGTCATCAACTTCTTCTTCTACGTCGCGGAAGAGGTGAGGGCGCTGCTCGCCGAAATGGGCTTCACCCATCTCGACCAGATCATCGGCGACACCGACCTTCTGGAAAAGCGCGACCTGATCGTGCACTGGAAGGCGCGCGGACTCGATTTCTCGAAGATGTTCTACAAGCCCGATGCCCCGCATGAGGCGGTGCATTGGACCGAGCGGCAGAAGCATCCCATCGACGATGTGCTCGACCGCAAGCTGATCGAGTTGGCCAAGCCCGCGCTGGAGGCCAAGCAGCCGGTCCAGATCGAGGTCGACATCCGCAATGTCGACCGTTCGACGGGTGCCATGCTGTCGGGCGAAGTCGCCAAGCGCTTCAAGCACAAGGGGCTGCGCGAGGACACGATCCAGGTGAAGCTGACCGGCACCGCCGGCCAGTCGTTCGGCGCCTTCCTGGCGCGCGGCATCTCGTTCGAGCTTGTCGGCGCCGGCAACGACTATGTCGGCAAGGGGCTATCGGGCGGCCGCATCGTCATCCGGCCACCAGAAGAAGCCAAGATCGTCGCGGCCGAGTCCATCATCGTCGGCAACACGGTGCTCTATGGCGCAACAGAGGGCGAAGCCTATTTCGCCGGCGTTGCCGGCGAGCGCTTCGCCGTGCGCAATTCCGGTGTTGCCGCCGTCGTCGAAGGCGTCGGTGACCATGGCTGCGAGTACATGACCGGCGGCATCGTCGTCGTCATCGGCAAGACTGGCCGCAACTTCGCCGCCGGCATGTCGGGCGGCGTCGCTTATGTGCTGGACGAGGCCGGCGATTTCGCCGAGCGCTGCAACATGGCCATGGTCGAGCTGGAACCGGTTCCGGAAGAAGACGATCTGATGGAAAAGCTGCTGCACCATGGCGGCGACCTCGACCACAAGGGCCGCGTCGACGTGTCGGGCGACATGACCAGCCACGACGAGGAACGGCTCTACCAGCTGATCTCGAACCACGTGCACTATACGGGTTCGGTGCGCGGCCGCGAGATCCTCGACGACTGGACGACGTTCCGGCCGAAATTCCGCAAGATCATGCCGGTCGAGTACCGCCGTGCGCTGATCGAGATGGAACGCATGCGCATGGGCGTTGCCGCCGAATAGATTTTTGCAACGGCCGGGAGGCCCAGGCTTCCCGGCTTCATGTCACCGACAATTTGACCTCTTGCCGAAGGTTGCCATGGCTGCCTCAAGAGGTTAACGGGTGCGGCGAAAACCGTACCATCTGGACAGCAGGAACTGGACTATGGGCAAGGTAACAGGCTTTCTCGAAATCGACCGGCAGGTCCACAAGTACCAGCCGGCCTCCGACCGCATCCGGCATTTCCGCGAATTCACGCTGCCGATGTCGGACAAGGAGGTCGAGAAACAGGCCGCGCGCTGCATGGATTGCGGCATTCCGTTCTGCCACGGGCCGACGGGCTGCCCGATCCACAACCAGATCCCCGACTGGAACGACCTTGTCTACAACCGTGACTGGGACAATGCGATCCGCAACCTGCATTCGACCAACAATTTCCCGGAATTCACCGGCCGCATCTGCCCGGCACCTTGCGAGGAAGCCTGCACGCTGAATCTCGAGGACATTCCGGTCGCCATCAAGACGGTGGAGCAGGCGATCGCCGACAAGGCCTATGAGACCGGCCATATCAGGCCCTATCCGCCGGAGAAGAAGACCGGCAAGCGGGTCGCTATCATCGGTTCCGGCCCCGCGGGCATGGCAGCAGCCCAGCAACTTGGGCGCGCCGGCCACGACGTTCACGTCTACGAGCGCGAAAGCCGTCCAGGCGGGCTGATGCGCTACGGCATCCCCGACTTCAAGATCGAGAAGCACTATATCGACCGCCGCATCGAGCAGATGCAGGGCGAGGGCGTGACTTTCCATTGCGGTGTCAATGTCGGTGTCGACAAGCCTGTTGCCGAACTGCTCGCCGAACACGATGCCGTGCTCTATTGCGGCGGTTCGGAAACGCCACGCGCGGCCGGCATTCCCGGTGACGATCTCGGCGGCGTGCATGACGCCATGCCCTATCTGGTGCAGCAGAACCGCCGCGTCGGCGGCGAGCCGATCCAGTCGGTGGCCTGGCCCTCGCACCCGATCATCGCCGGCGGCCAGCATGTGGTCGTCGTCGGCGGCGGCGATACGGCCTCCGACTGTGTCGGCACGGCTTTCCGGCAGGGCGCGGTGCGCGTCACCCAGCTCGACATCCGCCCGCAACCGCCGGAGAAGGAAGACAAGCTCGCGGTCTGGCCCTACTGGGCGACCAAGATGCGCACGTCGTCCTCGCAGGCCGAAGGCGCCGAGCGCGAGTTCCAGGTGGCGACGCTCGAGTTCATCGGCGAGGAGGGCCAGCTGACCGGCGTCAAATGCTGCGAAGTCGACGAGAAGCGCAAGCCGATCCCCGGCACCGACTTCGTCATCCGCGCCGACCTCGCCTTCATCGCCATCGGCTTTGCCGGGCCGACGACGGCCGGTGTGGTGACGGAACTGGAGGGGGAGATGAAGGTCACCACCGACAGCCGCCGCTCCCGGAATGTCGAGGCCAATGACCGCGACTACAAGACCAGCGTCGACAGGCTCTACGCGGCGGGCGATGTGCGCCGCGGCCAGTCGCTGGTGGTCTGGGCGATCCGCGAAGGCCGCCAGGCGGCGCGGTCGATCGACGAGGCGTTGATGGGAACGAGCGTACTGCCGCGTTAAGGCGCGATCGCCGTCGTCGTGTCAGCCGAGGCGGCCGCAGCGGCGGAGCTTGTCTTGGGCGGCCAGGAAAAATCGTCTGCACGGCCGGGTGAAGCCGCCGGCGCCTTGCCCTCGATCACCAGTCTTTCACCGGGAAGAGCCGGATTGGCTTTTGCCGGCGGCGCGTCACCGAGCAATTCGGTGCCGCCGTCGAGCGCCGGATCGCTGAGCAGCATGGGCACGGTGCGGTCGATGACGATGGGTGCGGCGGCCGACGCCGGGGCCTCGACAGGGGCGCCTGCCGGTGCGGCGGCCGGGGCCATGTTTCCGGACGCGGCCAGACCGAGGATCTTCATCAGCGGCTTTTCGGTGTAGAAGGCGAGCTTGCGCTTGCCGGCTTTCGAGACGTTGATGCCGTCATCGGCGCGCAGCCGCACCGGCTGGCCGTTCATGTCGGGGCCGCTGGTGATGAAGGCGCCGTTCTCGTCGACGAAGCCATCCCAGACATCGACGAACTCGCCGCCGTTCTTCTGGGCCGCCGAATGGTAGATGTCGTTGAAGGCCAGCATGTCGGAGGTCATCTTCGCCACCCGGAAGGCCGGCATGCCGACCCAAAGGAACGGCACCTTGGTGCTGGCGATGGCTTTGCCGAGTTCGTCGGTGCGGCGCTCGTATTCCTTGGTCCAGTTCTCGGACCGGGGTTGCTCGCGAACGTCCCCCACCATCATCTGCTGACGGTCGTTGGACCCCAGCATGACGACCACGGCGGCCGGTTTCTCGGTCTCGATCAGCGACTTGATCTGTTCGGGCCAGTTGTAGAAATCGTCGCGCACGAAACCGGACGAACCATTGGAGCGAACGACGATCCTGACGCCGGGATTCTCCGCGAAGGCGGTGTCCAGGCCTTCGGAGAGGCCGGCCGCCATGAAGTCGCCGACCACCAGGACGGTCCGGGCATCCGGCGCCTTGTCGACCACCGGGGTTTCCGGTTCCGCGGGCGGACGGGGAGCGCGCGGCTTTTTCGCCTTGGGTCTTGCCTTCTGGATGGTCGGCGGCGGCTCAAACCGCTCGCTGCGGCGCGGAAACAGAAGGTCGCGCAACGACCAGCCACGATTTTGCTGCTGCTCCTGCGCCATGGCCGGCGCATGGAAGGCACTGGCAGCGCCGATCACAAGCAGAACAATCGCCAGAATCAGGATCGGCATGCGGCGAACAAGGATCGCGATACGCGCGGCCGAAACCAATCACTCCTCCTCCCCTTGCGCCCACCCCACAAAACGAGCCGGTTTTGGGACCGGGCGCAAGTTCAAAGTACCGTTGCGCCTGGTGCGTCCGCCAAAAACGCACTCGGCGCCGTGGCCGGCTCTATTTTTGCCGGAGCCATTTGAGCACTTCCATGCTCGGATACCCGTCCTGGGTCAAGCCGACCTTTGCCTGATAGGCCATGATGGCGGTCTTCGATCCGTCGCCGATCTTGCCGTCGAACTTGCCGTCGTAAAGCCCATGTTGCGAAAGCCGCTTCTGCAGCTCCTGCCGTTCCTCGAAACTGAGCTTGGTGAAAGGCCGCTTCCAATCCTGCACAAGACCGCTGGAGCCGGCGATCTCGTTGGCAAGAAGGCCGACGGCGAGGGCATATTTGTCGGCGTTGTTGTAGGCCTTGATCACCGAGAAATTCCTGATCATCAGGAACGCCGGTCCGCCGCGGCCATCCGGCACTTTGAGCGTCGCCTTGTCGGTGAGGTTCTTGAACGGCTTGCCGCTGGCCCTGACGACGCCGAGCGCCTGCCATTGCGCCAGGGTTTTCGAGCCGGCCGGCAGTTTTCCCGCCGGCAAGGCGACTTCATAGCCCCAGGTCTTGCCGGCCTGCCAGCCATTCTTCTTCAACAGATTGGCCGATGTCGCCAGCGCGTCGGGGATGGAATTCCAGATATCGCGCTTGCCGTTGCCGTCCATGTCGACGGCATAGTGCTGGTAACTGGTGGGGATGAACTGGGTCTGGCCCATGGCGCCGGCCCAGGAGCCCATCAGGTGGCCTTCGTCGATGTCGCCGGTCTGCAGGATCTTCAGCGCCGCGACCAACTGGGTGCGGGCATATTTGGACCGCTTCGGATCGCCATAGGCAAGCGTCGCCAGCGAACGCACGACATTGCGCATGATGTCGTCGCGCTTGAGGATTTCGCCATAGTTCGATTCCATCGACCAGATAGCCAGCAGAATGTAGCGGTCGACGCCGAACTTCGCCTCGATCCTGTCCAGCCACGGCTTCCACTTTTTCGCCATCTGCTGCCCGACGGCGACGGACTGGTCATGGACGCGGTTGTCGAAATAGTCCCAGGCGGGCGCGGTGAATTCGGGTTGGGTGCGGGCTTTTTCCAGCACCACCGGATCGGGTTCGTTGATACTCCTGAAAGCCTGATCGTAGACAGAGCCGGAAACGCCGCCCGCCACGGCCGTGGCGCGGAAGCCGGCGACCCATTGCCGGAAACCGGCGTCGGCGAAGACCGGCCCGGCAGGCATCAGCATAGCGAGCGAGAGGCTGGCCGCCGTCATGACGCTGGTGAAACGTTTTGCGGCATTGCGAACGGACATCTCTTCCTCCTTCTCTGTCTCAGGAAAGACCATTCATCGCCGAACCGGGTTATGAATTAGTTTACCATAGGCAATGCCTGGAACGAAAAGACGTCTCGATGCTTTACGGATGGGAGTTTCCCCTCGGTCTTGCCAGTAATCCTCAAATCCGGCGTGAAAATGTCGCCGGACGGGGATTGCGGAGCCAGCCATCAAATGGATAATTGGCGTATGAAGAGAGTTCGCAAGGCAGTTTTTCCAGTCGCTGGTCTCGGCACGCGGTTTCTCCCCGCCACCAAGGCTGTTCCCAAGGAAATGCTGACCGTCGTCGACCGGCCGGTCATCCAGTATGTGGTGGATGAGGCGCGCGAGGCAGGCATCGAACATTTCATCTTCGTCACCGGCCGCAACAAGGCGGTCATCGAGGATCATTTCGATATCCAGTTCGAGCTCTATGACACGCTCGCCCAGCGCGGCAAGGACGAGCAGCTAGCCCGGTTGCAGCGGCTGCAGCCGGCGCCGGGACAGACCAGCTTCACGCGCCAGCAGGTGCCGATGGGGCTTGGCCATGCCGTCTGGTGCGCGCGCGAACTGGTCGGCGACGAGCCGTTCGCGCTGCTGTTGCCCGACATGATCATGCAGTCGGAAAAGAGCTGCATGAAGGAGATGGTCGATCTCTACGCCGAGACCGGCAACAACATCATCGCCGTGCAGGAGTGCGATCCGGCCGAAGCCCATAAATATGGCATTGTCGGCCGGGGCGAACCGACCCATCACGGCTTCCGCATCACCGAAATGGTCGAGAAGCCAAAGACCGGCACCGCGCCGTCGAACCTGTACATCAACGGCCGCTACATCCTGCAGCCCGAGATCTTCAAGATCCTCGAAGGGCAGGAGAAGGGCGCCGGCAACGAGATCCAGCTCACCGACGCGATGCTGAAGCTGGAGAAGCAGCAGGCCTTCTACGGCTACCACTATCAGGGCCGCACCTTCGACTGCGGCTCCCCGGAAGGCTTCGTCGAGGCCAATGTCGCCTTCGCGCTGTGGCGAAGCGACATGAATCACAGCATGGCCGGCGTCATCCGCACGCTTCTCGACGAGATGAAGCCATCAGAGCGGCGCGGGGCAGCATTCTAGGATGTGCTGATATTCAGGTGAGGCCGGCCTGCGAATGGCGGCTTCCTGCGCTTCCGGTACTCACGTACCCAAACGTACGCTCCGTTCCGGTTCTCGGAACCCACCATTCTCGGCGCCGCCTGACCTGAATCTCAACACATCCTTGGCGTTGCAGGCGCCTTCACTGCTGCACCTTCACGCCGAGATAGATGCTGTTGGCGGTGTAGTCGCGGCCTGGCAAATTGCTGGTCAGCTTTTCGGTCCTCACCTTGCTGGTGAGGCCGGCATAGCGGTTCAGCCACCAAGTCAGCCCGGCCTCGGCGCTCAAAATCCTGTCATGGCCGTCGATGCCGACATAGTTGCGCCAGTCGAGGCCCAGGGCCGCGTTGCCGGTGAGGTTGGCCCGGATCTGCCGCTCGCCGGTCAGGCGGCCGGAGTAGAGGATATCGCCGCTTTCACCTGCCGTGGTCGTGGTCTCGACGGTGCTGCTGCCGGTCAGGCCGATCGTGGTGCCACGCTCGGGCGACCATTTGAGGGCGGCGTTGACGGTGGCGCCTGAAATGGGCTCCAGGCTCTTGTCTTCGATCGCTTCGCGCAGCCACCCCGCCGAGAATTCGCCCGAGAGCTTCTCACCCATGTCGAGCTGCAGGCCGGCACGGGCGCCGAGCCGCGTCGAGGAGCGCTCGAAGCCTTCATTGTCGATGCGCTGATCGTAGGTGCGGCGGCCGACCTCGATTTCGCTGAACGGGGTGAGGGCGGGGGAGATTTCGTAACCGGTGCGCAAAGTCGCCGTATAGAGCGTGTTGTCCTGGTCCTTCTGCGACAGCGAGGTGCCGTCCGAAAGCTTGGCGTCGCCGTAAAAGTCGTGCGCGACCGCGCCGGTCAGCGTGTACTGCATCTTGCCGACCGCCTTTTCGACGGCAAGGCTGCCGTCGACGGTCTGCCGCAGCGGCTGGGTGCTGACGCCGGCAATGGCGTCCGGCGATGATGCCGATTCCGGCACGGCCTCGTAGCCGAGCTTGGCGATGGCGCGCAACTCGTTGTCGAGGTCGACATTGTACTGGCCTTCGATGCGGCCCTGCGCATTGTGAACGGGATAACCCGACACCGTTTCGCGGAACAGGCCGTAGCCATCAATGACAGCAGAGTTCTCGCGCCAGTCGGAAGTGGCGGAAAAGCGCAGCGCCGTCTCCGACAGCAGCGCCGATTTGCCGGCGCTGCTCGAATCGCCGTTCGACGTGGCGGTCAGGCCCTGTTCGATCGTCGGCCGGATGACGAAGGAACCCCATTTGACGCCGGGGGCGGCGAACGGGTCGTCCTCTGGCTTCTTCTTCTGGCCTTCGATGGCGTCGGTGCGCTCGGCACCGGGGTCGAGCTTTTGCTTGTCGGCGCTGTCGATGGTGCGGACACGGCGGTTGGCCGTCTCCTCGCCCGTGTCCGTTGTATCGGTTGCATCCGTCGTGGAGGCCGTCGTTGAAGCGGTGGTATCGGTGGACGTCGTTTTTTTCTTCTTTTTCGACCCGTCTGCCGCATTGTCGGAAGTCTTGGAGCCCGCCTTGGTCTTGTCCTGATCCGCCTGCCCGCCAGTCGATGGACGGCGGCGAGGCTTGGCCGGCTTCGAAGCGTCGGCAGAGGCATCGTCGGTCGCCTGCGGCGGGTCGAAAATGCTGCCGGACGCGCTTGCGTCGTTGCTGTCCGTATCGTCAGGCACGGCGCCGGCGCTGGCCGGCAGATAGGTGTCGGCCTGTGCGTCCTGCACGGCGTTGGCCGGTGCCTGCTGGCCCTGTCTTGCCAAGGCAAGCTGCCGCGCCTTGCGCTGCTGGTCGGACAGGATCGCCGATTCGGACACCTCGCCGCGCAGTTCCGTCTCCTGGGCATGCAGCGGTGCCGGGCGCAGCAAGGCAAACATGCTGGTCGCCAGCAGCAAGGCGCAGACCGCCTTGCCCTGTCGTCCTGTCGATTTTTCTGGCTGGACCCCGGACATCGCCACCACTGCTTGCGCGGCGCCTTGAGCGCCATACTTACCGAACCGTAAATGGGGATGGTTAACGGAGGGTTGAGACGGGTCCCTTACCGGGTCCCGGACGCCGGTTTCGAAAGGGAATCATACCGCCTTCGTCAAGCTTCCTGTTTTCATGCCGGTCGCTGGCCCATTCCGTCTCACAGCCCGGCCGATATCCGTGGGGCCATTTCTGTTGGACAGGCGGGCGGCAAAGCGCTAATCGCATCACCCATGCATGCGAAATCCCTCAATAAGAAGCCCCTGGACAGGCAGGCGTCGATCGCTTCGGCGCTGAGAACGGTGGCGACCGAACAGGCCGGGATCGCAGCCCTGGCCGAGGCGCTCGAGAACGGCCTGGCCGCACCTTTCGCCCAGGCGGTCGACACGATCTCGAAGATCGAAGGCCGGCTCATCGTCACCGGTGTCGGCAAAAGCGGCCATATCGGTTCGAAGATCGCGGCGACGCTTGCCTCGACCGGCACGCCGGCTTTCTTCGTCCATCCGGTCGAGGCCAACCATGGCGATCTCGGCATGATCGCCAGGGACGACGCCATCATCGCCATCTCATGGTCTGGCGAGAGCAAGGAGATGCTGGGCATCGTCGCCTATTCCAGGCGCTTCTCCATTCCGCTCATCGCCATCACCTCCGGAGAGACATCGGCGCTGGCGCGGGCCGCCGACGTCGTGCTGCTTTTGCCACGCACCCCGGAGGCCTGTCCGCACGGCCTGGCGCCGACGACGTCGACCCTGCTGCAACTGGTCATTGGCGACGCGCTGGCGATCGCGCTGCTCGAGGCGCGCGGCTTCACACCGGACCATTTCCGCACTTTCCATCCCGGCGGCCAGCTTGGCGCCAACCTGACCCTGGTCTCGGAGATCATGCGGGTCGGCGACCAGATTCCGCTGGCTTCGCTCGGCACCAAGATGCCGGAAGCGGTGATGACGCTGTCGCAGAAGAAAGTCGGCTGCGTCCTGATCGTCGACGCCAACGGCGAACTGGCTGGGATCATCACCGATGGCGACGTTGCCCGCAACCTGCACCGTAACCTGGCCGACGTCATCGTCGACGAGGTGATGACCCGCACGCCCAAGACGGTCGACCCGCAGACGCTTGCCGGTACGGCGATCGCGCTGCTCAACGAGCACAATATCGGCGCCCTGGTGGTGACCAAGAACAACATGCCGCTGGGCGTGGTGCATTTCCACGACCTGCTTCGCATCGGCGCCGCCTAAGGTATCGATATTCAGGTGAGGCCGGCCTGCAAACGACGGCTTTCTGCGCTTCCGGTGCTCACGGACCCAAATGTCCGCTCCGCTCCAGTTCTCGAAAGCCATCGTTTTCGACGCGGCCTGATCTGAATCTCAATACCTTAGCGCAGTCTGAAGATTCAGACCCGCTCCACCGTGAGTTCCAGGTCTGTATCCGCCGCACTCGTGACACGGACCTGCGTGCCGGCCGGCAGATCCGGGCCAGAGACGCGCCACAGCGTATCGCCGAGCTTGATGCGGCCACGGCCGTCCCTGATCGGCTCGGCAAGCGTCGCCATCTTGCCGACCATCTGGGCGCCGCGCCGGTTGAGCAGCGGCTGGTCCGTCGGATCATGGCGCCCGCCGACCAGTTTCTTGCCGACATAGGCAGAGACCAGCGAAAGCGCGAGGAAAGCGAGTACCTGGACCTGCCAAGTCCAGATGGCCACATCCCAGATCAGCAGCGACAGCGCGCCGATGATGAGCGCCGCGATGCCGATCCACAGCATGAAGATGCCCGGCGCGATGATTTCCATCACCAGCAGGACGAAGCCCAGGACCATCCAGCTCCACGGGCCGAGTTCGGAAATGACACGGTCGATCATGGTCTACTCCCAAACCGCAGACATCAATTGTCGCTTGGCTTGACGACGGGCGGGCGTGAAACCTGCCGCTGCGTGCCGGCCGGGCCATCGCCCTTGAACACTTCCCTGGCGATCTCGCCGATGCCGCCGAGCGAACCGATCAACGACGACGCCTCGAAAGGCATCAGCACGATCTTGCTGTTGGTGGCCGAGCCGATCTTGCCCAGTGCCTCGGTGTATTTCTGGGCGACGAAGTAGTTCAGCGCCTGCACGTCGCCCTTGGAAATCGCTTCCGACACCACCTGGGTGGCGCGGGCTTCCGCTTCGGCCGAGCGCTCGCGGGCCTCGGCGTCGCGGAAGGCGGCTTCCTTGCGGCCCTCGGCTTCGAGGATCTGCGACTGCTTGAGGCCTTCGGCGGCGAGAATCTGCGCCCGCTTGTTACGCTCGGCGGTCATTTGGCGGCCCATCGATTCGATCAGGTTGGCCGGCGGGTTGATGTCCTTGATCTCGACGCGGGTGATCTTGATGCCCCACGGATGCGCCGCCTCGTCGACGACACGCAGCAAGCGCTCGTTGATGGCGTCGCGGTTGGACAACAGTTCGTCGAGGTCCATCGAACCCATGACGGTGCGGATGTTGGTCATCGTTAGGTTGAGGATCGCGTTCTGCAGCCCGGCAACCTGATAGGCCGCCTGTGCCGCGTTGAGGATCTGGAAGAAGGCGATGCCGTCGACACCGACAATGGCGTTGTCGCGGGTGATGATCTCCTGGCTCGGAACGTCGAGCACCTGCTCCATCATGTTCATCTTGGCGCCGATACGGTCGACGAACGGCGTGATGATGTTGAGGCCTGGGCTCAGTGTCCTTGTATAACGGCCGAAACGTTCGACGGTATAGTTGTAGCCTTGCGGAATTGTTTTGATGCCTTTGAACAGCACCAGCACGACAAGCGCGACCAGCACTACGACCGCAATATCGAAACCACTGAAATCCATTTGGCTCTCCCTCAGAAGCAAGTCGCGCGAGCCATTCCCGCGCAGCCAGCTTCAGCAAAGACTTAAGTGTGTTTCAGCAGCGTTACAATCAGGTGATGAGGGATTGTTTGCGGGTCTGCAGCTAGCGGTTGAAGGCAAACAGGCCTGCATCCGTGTCGTCGAAGCCGCCGATGGAGGCCGAGACGATCTCCGAGGCAATTCGCGAGAAGGTGATGCCGTTGCCGCCGTAACCCATCACGGCATGGATGCGCGGGTGTCTCGGAATGGCGCCGATATAGGGCAGGCCGGTGGTCGTGGTGCCGAAGGACCCGGTCCAGGCAAATTCAGGCCTGACGTCGAGACGTGGAAACAGCCGGCTAAGTTTTGCGGCGATGCGCGCGCTCTTGTCGGCGATCAGTTCGTCGCGGCGTGCCTCGTCGATGAGGTCCTCGTCCTCGCCGCCGCAGATGACCCTGCCGTCGGCTGTCGCCCTGACATAGAGATAGGGCTCGGATGCTTCCCAGATGAAAGCTGCCCGCGGCCAGAGCTTTCGCGGCTGCGGGCGTGTCGCTATAGCCCAGGTCGAGATGATCCGGTGAGCGGCCGCCGGCACGATGTCGACCAGTTCATAGCCGGTGGCCAGAACAACATGCCGCGCCGTGATCATCGGGCCACCCTTGGTCGCCACGACCACCGCGTCGGCACTGTCCTCGATCGTTGTTGCCTCGACGGGGGCGTGGAAACGTGCCTTGCGCTCCAACGCCTTCAACAGCAGCCCGGCGGTCAGCTTGCGCGGGTCGAGCGCGATATTGCCGTGGCTGAGGATGGCGCCGCCGCGCTCGATACCGTAGCGCTCGGCCAGCGGCTGCGGAGTGAGATAGATTGCGGCGATACCCGCTTGCCGGCGGGCTTCGGTTTCGTCCCGCAGTTCCGAAGCGCTGAGCATGGTGCCGGCCAGATAGAGCGATTGGGTACGGCTCAGGCGGCAGTCGATGGCCAGATCTTCGATACGACCGGCCAGACTGGAAATGGCGAGCCGCGAGCGTCTCCAGGCCTGCTGCGCTTTGGACTCGCCGATCATCTTGATCAACACTGAAAGCGGCTGGTCGAGTTCGAATTCGACCAGCGCCGTGGTCGCCGCGGTCGAGCCTTTCACCGGCCCGCGCCGGTCGATGCAGATCACGGAATGACCGTCCGCCGTCAGTACTTCGGCCATCATGGCGCCGCTGATGCCCATGCCGACGATCAGCACATCGGCCTTGGCGTCACGGCTCAGCGCGGTCGTCGGCACCGCAGGCGCCCGATAGGCGGACCAGACGGGCCGGCCAGTTCTGAGGTCGAGTTGGCGGGGCATCGAACGCTCCGGAAGGTGCGCCTCAACGCCCCGGAGTGGCCGTTGTTCCGGCGTCAGGCCCAGCCGGAGAGTTCGCGCCGCACCAGCGCCTCGATCACCGCCATGCCCTCGGCGCTGTCGTTGAGACAAGGGATGTGGGCGAAGTTCTTGCCGCCGGCATGATGGAAGGTTTCGGCGGCCTCGCGACCAATCTCGTCCAGCGTCTCGATGCAGTCGACGGAAAAGCCGGGATTGACGATGGCGATCGACTTCACGCCGTCCTTGCCCAGTTTCTCCACCGTCTTGTCGGTATAGGGCTGCAGCCATTCCTGCGCGCCGAAGCGCGACTGGAAGGTGATGATCAGTTTCTTGTCATCCCAGCCGAGCCGTTCGCGCAGCAGGCGTGTCGTCTTCTGGCAGTGGCAATGATAGGGATCGCCCTTCTCGAAATAGGGCTTCGGGATGCCATGATAGGAGGTGATGACAACCTCGGGTTCGAAATCGAGCGTCGCCAGATGCTGTTCGATCGAACGCGCCAACGCCTCGATGTAGACCGGCTCGTCATGGTAGGACGGCACGCTGCGCACCGCAGGCGCGCGACGCATCTTCATCAAAGCGCGAAACAGCTGGTCATTGGCGGTCGCGGTGGTGGTCGCCGAATATTGCGGGTAGAGCGGGAATGAAAGAATGCGGTCGCAGCCTTGCGCGACCAGCCTCTCGACGACGCTTGCCGTCGACGGATTTCCGTACCGCATTGCCCAATCGACCACGACATTGGGCAGGTCGCGCAATGCCTCGGCCAGTTTCTCGCTCTGAGCGCGCGTATAGGTGCGTAGCGGCGACTCGTTCTTCTCCCGGTTCCAGATCCTGGCGTAGTTGGCGCCCGACTTCTTCGGCCGCATGGTGAGCACCAGGCCATAGAGGATCGGATACCAGACCGCCTTGTTGAGCTCGATGACACGCGGATCGGACAGGAATTCCCTAAGATAGCGCCACATTGGCTTGAAATCGGTACCGTCCGGCGTGCCGAGATTGATCAGTACGACGCCCACCTTGCCCGCCTTGACCGGCAGGTGGCCGGCAGGCAACGGGCCGATGGCTTTCGCGGCCTTGGCATCGACGGAGGTGGAAAGCGTCATAAGAGTTCTCCAGGAGACGCGAACCTAACCATCTTGCGCGCGCTTTCAATGCAGCGTCTGGCCGCACCTTAGCCTGAAAACACAAAACCCGCCCGGTTTCCCAGGCAGGCTTGGTGCTGGAAGAGGTAAAGTGAGGCTACTTCGCTGGAATGGTCAGCGATGCGCCGGGCATAAGCCGGTGCGGCTTCTGACCCTTGTTGGCATCATAGATGAGCTTCCACTTGGTCGCGTCGCCATAAGCCTTCTTTGCCAGGTCCCAGTAGGTGTCGCCGGCAACGATCACATGATTGCCCGTAGCCGGCGCGGCCTCTGCGGGTTTTGCCGGCTCGGCGGGCGCGGGGGCTGCCGGGGCGGGTGCTGCCGGTGCAGGAGCCGTCTCGGCCGGCTTTGCCGGTTCAGCAGGTGCAGCCTCTGTCGACATGGCCGGCGGCTTGTTGGCAATATCGCCGGAGTTGGCGGGCAGGTCAGGCATTGCCGGTGCCGCGTCCGCGGGCTTCGCCGGTTCAGCCGGCTTGGCGGCTTCGGCCGGCGCTGGCTTCGCCGGTTCGGCGGGCTTTGCCGGTTCTGCCGCCGGTGCCGCCGCGACGGTCGCGGCAATCTCGGTGATGCGGCCGTCGAGCTTGGGCGTGTAGGGCCGATGCGCGCCGAGATAGTCGGCAACCACCTGTTCGAGGCCGGGGCCGTAGTCGTAGGCCTTCTTGGCTTTTTCGGCGAAGACCTTGTAGCCGTCGCCACCCTGGCGGACGTAATTGTTGGTGGCGACCAGATAGTCCTTGTCGGGATTGATCGGCGCCCAGGCGCCGTTCTCCATCACTTCGACCGACTTGACGCGGCCGGCATTGGGCGCGACCGACTTGTCGAAGGAATATTTCAGGCCGGCGACCTGCGGGAAGCGGCCGGCGCCGTCCTCGATCTGGCTGAGGCCGCTTTCGAGGCCGGCGACCAGGTCCTTGCCGGAGATCTGGAAGGTCGCCAGCGTGTTCTGGAACGGCAGCACCGTCAGCACCTCGCCCATGGTGACGGTGCCCTTGTCGATCGAGGCGCGCAGGCCGCCGCCATTGGAGATGACGATCTCGACGCCCTGTCCCTTGACGCGGTCGAGGATGGCGTCGGAAACGAGGTTGCCCATCGCGCATTCATGGACGCGGCAGCTCTCGCGGCTGCCGTCGATGACGTCGGTGGTCTCGGCGACTTCCTTGTTCTTCAAGGCCTCGATCGGCGCGCCAAGCTCCTTGATGCGGGCGAGCACGGCAGGATCCGGCGTGATCGACTTGTCGAGAGAGATCGGATCGCCGCTCGCCGATTTGACGACGCCATTGTCGTCGAACACGACCTTGAACTCGCCGAGATATTTCGAATAGGACGCCGCCTGCACGACCGGCACCTTGTAGCCGTCGGGATTGTCGGCCATCGTCGGATAGGGGCCTGCCGCCTTCGGATCGGTATTCGACAAAAGCGTATGGCTGTGGCCGCCGACGACCACGTCGATGCCCGGGATCTTGGCGATGACGTCGCTCTCCCGGTTGTAGCCGATATGGGTCACGGCGATGATCTTGTTGACGCCTTGGGCCTTGAGTTTCTCGACCTCAGCCGTGATCGACTTGACGTCGTCCGCGATGGCGATGTTGGGGCCGGGGGAGGCGAGTTCGGGCGTGTCGTTGGTGACGGCGCCGACAATGCCGATCTTCTGGCCGCCGACCTCCACGACGATCGACGGCTTGATCTTGCCCGCCGCGCCGGACTTGTCGTTGGGCACGACATTGGCACTGACGACCGGAAACTTCGCCTTGTCGAGATAAGGCACCAGCGCGCTCTCGCCGTCGTCGAATTCGTGGTTGCCGAGCGTCACAGCGTCGGGTTTTATCTGATTGAGGAATTCCTCTTCCACGGCGCCCTTGTAGGTTGTGTAGAACAGCGATCCTTGGAAGCTGTCACCTGCATTGAGCAGCAGTACGTTCTGGCCTTCGAGCTTCTTGCGTTCCTGGGCGATCGCGGTGACCAGCCGGCCGGCGCCGCCGATGCATTCGCCCTTGGTCTCCTCATCGGCCGAACAGGTCGATTCGTATTTGTTGTTGCCTTCGATGCGGCTGTGCCAATCGTTGAAATGCAAAATGTTCAGTGTGTAGTCGGCAAAGGATGCGCCGGCCGACAGACCAAGCGTCGATGCGGAAAGGGCGGCTATGGCGGCAAGCTTCTTCATCTTCGTCTCCCGGCAGGCTGATCCAAGGCGTTTAACGCCCTTGCTTGACTGGGATATAACAGCCAGCATTTTGGCCATGTTCCCATCACGTTTCGGCTGACGCAAGCGGAAATGCCGGCTGTATTTTCCGGCGAAAACCCCGGGGTGTTTTCTGGCGCAAAAAAAGGACCGCGGCCTGTTGACCGCCGTCCCTCGTGAGGCGCTATGAGGCGAACCCCTGCTCGTTCAGGTGCGTCGCGTCAGCACGAAGTTCTGGCCGGACGAACTGGTGCAGTTCAGCTGGCTGGTCGACACCAGCAGGCAGTTGAAGCTGACACCGGTCTGGCGGATCAGCGATGTGCCGTTGATCTGCACCGACGTGGCGCCGGTCATCGTGTAGCTGCCATCCGCCAGCTTCTGGCCGGTGTCGGTGGCCACCGTCGCGAATTTCCCGGCGGTGAAGGTCGACAGGCCGGTGCCCTTGGCGTCGATCCAGGAGCCTTCGACGCCTTTCGGCGAGGCTGCCATCGGCGGCTCGCCAGGACCGCTGGTGGCACAGGCAGCAAGCATCGAGGCCACGGCACCCGCCATGCCCATCGAAAGAAATTTGCGCGCAATAGTCATATGAAATCCTCTCCAAACGCATCGGCCCAAAAATCGGGTTCGATTTTGGAAAGCGCGATGCGAACGCCCAAAATGCTAGAGTGTGCCTTGTGCGCCCAACGGGACGCACAAAGCTGTCTAGGCCGCATCCCTTCAATCGCCCGATTTCCGGGCGATTGCAAGGTAATGGGGCATGCTATCGGACGAGGATGTTGCGGAATTGCCACGGGTCGCTGCGGTCGAGGTCCTCCGGGAACAGGCCCGGGCGCCTGTCGAGCGGTGTCCAGTCGGTATAGTAACCCTTGACCGGCCCGAGATAGGGCGACTGCACGTCGAGGCAGCGCCTGTAGTCCATTTCGTCGGCCTCGACGATGCCGGCGTCCGGATTTTCCAGAGCCCAGACCATGCCGGCGAGAACCGCCGAGGTGACCTGCATGCCGGTGGCGTTCTGATAGGGCGCCAGCTTGCGCGCCTCGGCCAGCGAAAGCTGCGAGCCGTACCAGTAGGCATTCTTGTCATGGCCGTAGAGCAGGACGCCGAGCTCGTCGACGCCGTCGACCAGTTCGTTCTCGTCGAGCACGTGGTGCACCGGCTGCGGCTTGCCGGCAGCGCCGAACATCTCGTCCAGCGACAGCATCGCATCGTTGCAGGGATGGTAGGCATAGTGGCAGGTCGGGCGGTACTGGACCTTGCCCTTCTTGGAACGCACGGTGAAGAAATCGGCGATCGAGATCGCCTCGTTGTGCGTCACCAGCAGGCCGTACTGGGCGCCCGGCGTCGGGCACCATGAACGCACGCGCGTGTTGGCGCCCGGCTGCTCCAGATAGATCGCGGCCTTAGAGCCATGTTTGTGCTTCTTGCCGTTCTTCGGCATCCATTTTTCGTGTGTGCCCCAGCCAAGTTCGGCCGGCTGCACTCCTTCGGAGATGAAGCCCTCGACCGACCAGGTGTTCCAGAACACATCCATCGGCTTCGGCTTCTTGGTGCGCTGCGTGTCGCGCTCGGCGATGTGGATGCCCTTGACGCCGGCCTTCTTCATCAGCTTGGCCCAGCCTTCGCGGTCTTCCTGCGCGGGCTCCGAGAATTCCAGGCCAAGATCGGTGGCGAGATTGACCAGCGCCTGCTTGACGAACCACGAGACCATGCCGGGATTGGCACCGCAGGTGGAGACCGCCGTGGCGCCGCCGGGCTTGTCGTGCTTTTCCTTGATCAGGGCTTCTCGCAGCGCATAGTTGGTGCGGCTGGCATTGTCGGCTTTGGCGTCGAAATAGAACCCGAGCCAGGGTTCGACGACAGTGTCGATATAGAGCACGCCGAGCTTGCGGCAGAGCCGCATCAAGTCGACCGAGCCGGTATCGACCGACAGGTTGACGCAAAAGCCCTGGCCGCCGCCATTGGTCAGCAGCGGGGTCAGGAGCTTCTTGTAATTCTTCTCGGTCACCGCTTCCTGGACGAAGGCGATGCCGCGCTCGTCGAGCAGCTTGCGGTCGGTGTCGCGCGGGTCGAGGACCGTCATGCGCGACTTGTCGAACTTGAAATGGCGCTCGATCAGCGGCAGCGTTCCCCGTCCGATCGAGCCAAAGCCGATCATCACCACAGGGCCGGTGATCTCACCGTAAACGGGCCAGTTTTCAGTCGCCATTTTATCGAGCACTCCTCAAAAAACACTCCAGAACAGCCGCTTGGCCGCGGCGCGACAAACCATAGATCATTGTCACAATAAAGGGAAAAGCGGCGAAACGCTTGGGAGCGCCGCCGTGGAGGTGCTCGGCGATGCCACCGGGAGGCCATGGCCTGCCGGTGGCGGATTGAGCCGGCGTCGTATCAGCGAGCGCCGCCGGACGCGTTGATGCGTTCGCCGGTCAGCCACGCCGCCTCGTCCGAAGCGAGGAAGGCCACGGTCGGGGTGATGTCGTCCGGCTTGCCGAAGCGCTGGCCAAGGGGGACGCCAGCGATCAGCATATTGCCGAAATCGGTGCCAACCATGCCTTCGGTCATTTCTGTATGGGTATAGCCGGGCGCCACGATGTTGACACGGATGTTGCGGGCTCCGAGTTCTCTCGACAGGCTAAGCGTCAGCGTATCGATCGCCGCTTTGCTGGCGGAATAGAGGCTGGTGTTTGGCACTGGGTTCCAGCTCGAGATCGTGCCGATGTTGACGATGCTGCCGCCGGTCTCGGGGAAGTGGCGCATGGCCGCCTTCGTGGTCAGGATCGTGCCCAGTACGTTGGTGTCGAAGAGCCGCCGATAATCCGCCTCACTGGCTTCCTCGAAAGTGCCGAAGCTGGCGGTCGCGGCATTGTTGATCAGAATGCTTGGCTTGCCAAATGCGATCTCGGCGGCCTCGAACATCTTCTCGACTTCGGCGGCATCGGCCACGTCGCCCCGGACCGCAGTAGCCTTGCCACCGGCGGCGACGATCTCCTTGACCGTGCGTTCCGCAGCCTCACGGCTGGAGGCGTAGTTGACGATGACGGCGGCGCCTTCCGCCGCCAGTCGTTTGGCGATGCCCGCACCGATGCCTCGCGCGGCACCGGTGACGATGGCGACCTTGTTGTTGAGCTTGCCCATTTTGGTTCTCCGAATGGATGGATGGATTTGACAACCGCCCAATTGGCCATTCCTGGGTGGGTCAGGTAGAGTGAACAAAAACATATTACTAATTCCAAGGTGGAATAGATGGACAGGCTCATGGTGATGAACACCTTTATAAGGGTCATCGAAACCGGCTCGTTCTCGGCGGCTGCGCGGCATTTGCGCGTCGGGCAGCCAGCCGTCTCGAAGGCCATCGCTCAGCTCGAGGAGCGGCTCGGCGTTCGCCTGCTGTCGCGCACCACCCGAGGTCTCTCGCCGACCGATGCGGGCCTAAGCTTCTATGAAGGCGCGAAGCGCGCGGTCGACGAGGCCGACGAAGCAGAGAACGCGGCCCGTGGCACTGCGGCGGCGCTTACCGGGTTGCTGCGCATCGGTACGTCGGTAACCTTCGGCCGCCTGCATGTCGTGCCGAGGCTGAAAGCGTTCCTGGACGCTCATCCGAGGCTCGACGTCGAGGTGGCGATGGACGACAGGAACGTCGACCTCGTCGAGGAAGGGGTAGATGTCATGCTGCGTCTGGGTGAAAGCTTTGCCCCTGCTCATATCGGGCGCAAGATCGCCACCTGTCGTCGTCTCGTAGTGGCAGCACCCTCGTACCTAGCACGCGAGGGCGAACCCATCGCGCCGGATGAGCTGTCGCGGCACGAGGCGATCCTTTTCGTCCGAGCAGGCACTTCCAATCGCTGGACGTTCCGGCGAGGCGCCGAAGAGATTTCGCTTGCCGGCCAAGGGCGGCTGCGCGTGACTTCCGCCGAAGGGATACGTGAGGCAGTACTTGCCGGCATCGGCTTCACGGTCGGCTCCGAATGGATGTTCGACGCAGAACTGCGCAGCGGTGCGGTGCGGCCGATCCTGGTCGACTGGGTGCTGCCGCCTGTTGAATTGTGGGCGCTGTTTCCGGCCGGACGCAAGGCCAGCGTCAGGGCAAGGACATTCGTTGATTTCGTGGCGGGCAGCCTGTAGGCGGCTTCAGCCGGCCATCGTCTTCAGTCGTTCGACCAGCCGGTCGCGGTCCGATGTCAGGCCCTTGTAGTTGAGCTGAGCAAGGTCGAGCGCGTCGAGTTGGGCGGCGAAGGACAGCGCCAGCGTCGCCCGGTTCGGATGCCGTGCCAGCACGGCGAGCGGGTCGAGATGGATGCGGATGGTGAACAGGATATCGCCCGACGCGGGAAGCTTGCGCAGCGTCTGCCGCTCGACACGGATGAAGGCGTGCGCCTTGACGTCACCGTCGGGGACGCGTGTCGGCCGGTTTGTGGCGCGGTCCATGCGCTCGATATTGGACAGCGGATGGTACAGCGCATCGCCCGACTGGATCGACCAGTTGTAACGCTCGACCGCCTGGCCCTGGAGACCGTCGAACATGCGGTTGATGAGTTCGGCAGGCCGGGTACCGGGACCAAAACCCGGCACCGGGGCGTGGATCTGCTGCAGCGGCTTGCCGAACTTCTCCAGGAGCGACCAGGATGAGGGGAAGCACAGCGAACCCGCGGCGAGCCGCCAGCCGCTGTCGTCGCGGCGCATCAGGATCAGGTCCTCCTGCACCAGCAGCGAGGCGGCGACCAGCGGTGCGTCGGCGAGACCCGAAGGGAGGTCAGGGTGGTTCGCGGCGTCCATCACCTCGATGCCCATATCGGTGCGGCGATGGGTGTGCGGGAATCTCCCAGGCAGATACGCGCCGAGCAATTCGAGCACTTCCTGCTGTGCATCCCGCGTGCCCTCCTCCTCGACGAAAACCCGCCCCGCGATTTCGGAATAGAGCCGGCGCTTTTCGGCGAGGTAGGGCAGAAGATGGCCGTCGACCTCGATCCAATCCGCCGGATCGAGCGGCTTCAGCCCGATGGTGAAGAGTTTCGACGAGCCGTCATAGGGCGTATGGGTGGGCAAGGAGGTCATGGTTCAGATCAATTTTGCCGGGATCAGTCCGCGCAGCGAATTGCCGACGAACAACGCCTTCGCGGATTTCAACTCGTCCAAGCTGTAGATCGCTTCCCGGGCGCGGCCTTCGTCCAGAAGCTCGGCGCGCAATACGCCAGGCAGCAAGCCGCAGTCGAGTCGGGGCGTTGCCAGCACGCCGTCACCGAAATCGGCGAAGACATTGGTGATCGTGCCTTCGCAGATTTCGCCACGCTCATTGGCCAGGAGCACTTCGTCGGCCTGGGTGGCGAGATATTCGGAGCGGGCATGCGTGTAGAGCTGTCGACGGCTGGTCTTGTGGCGCAGCAGCATATTGCCTGAATCGAGCTTTGTCCGCGCCAACCGCAGCACCCAGACCTTGTCGGCGGCGAGCGGTTCATAAGGTTGCGCGGAGGCGCTCGCCTCGCCACGGCGCGACAGTGCGAGCCGCGTGCGCATGGCGATGGGGGAGCCGCCGACCGCGCTGCTCAGGGCCTCGCCGATCCTGTCCGGATCATGGCTGAAGCCCAGTTCCGCCGCCGAGCCATAGAGGCGCGCAAGGTGGCGATCGAAGCGCAGGAAACCGCTGTCCGGCTCCCAGCGCATGGTCTCGATCAGCTCGAAATCGGTGGCGTCCCCGTTGCGAAGCGGGCCTTGAGCAGACACTCCTGATACTCCTCTTGCGCCGTCGAATCGAAGACGATGCCGCCACCGACATTGTAGACGGCCTCGCCGCTGGAAAAGAGCGATATGGTGCGGATCGCCACCGAAAAGCGCATGGTGCCGCCGGGTGCGATCCAGCCGATGGCGCCGCAATAGACGTCCCGGGGCGTGCTTTCCAGATCGTGCAGGATTTCCATGGCGCGGATCTTCGGCGCGCCGGTGATCGACCCGCAGGGAAACAGCGCCGCGAAGATCTGGCGGATCGAGAGCCCGGGCAGCAGTTTCGCCCTGACGTCGCTCACCATCTGGTGAACGGTCGGATAGCTCTCGATGCGGAACAGCGCCGGCACTTCCAGCGTGCCGACCTCGCTGATCAGCGAGATGTCGTTGCGCAGGAGGTCGACGATCATCCGGTTCTCGGCCTGGTTCTTCTCGTCGTTGCGCAGGAAGTTTTTCTGCCGTTCGTCCTCGGCTTTGGTCGCGCCGCGCGGTGCGGTGCCTTTCATCGGATGCGTCTCGATCATACCGCCGGCGTCGATCTCGAAGAACAGTTCGGGCGAGCGCGACAGCACTACGGGGTCACCGAGCGCGACCAGTGCGCCATACTTCACCGGTTGGCGTTCGGTCAGCGCATCGAAGGCGGCAAGCGGGTCGCCCGACCATTGCGCCCGCACCGGAAAGGTCAGATTGCCCTGGTAGCAATCACCTTGCCTGATGTGCTGGTGCAGCCGTGCGAAGCGCTTCTCGTAATCCTCAAACGACCATGCCGCCCTTGCATCGAAGATCGGGCCGTTGGTCGGCGCGGCGCGCTGAGGCACCGCTTCTTCGACCGGGGCATCGAAAACGCCGAGGCAGACCAGCGGCGCTCGGCGTCCGCTTGGCAGCAAGGGAACCAGCTTCGGCTCGAGCAGGTAACCCGCTTCGTAGGAGAAATAGCCGGCCAGCCACTTGCCGGCATCGTGCGCGGCCTGCGCGGCCTCCAGCGCCGGCCGGAAGTCCTTTGCCGCATGCGCCACGATGATATCGGCCGGCCGGTCGAAAACGAGCTGGCGCGCGCTTTCGTCGTTGCGGAAAATGGCGGCGGGCAGGGACATGGGACTCGGGTGCTGCGGTCAATGAAGCCGTTGACCGCTCTATATGGGGGGCCGTTCGCGCGCAATCGAGGGAACGGCACGCTGCCACTCAAAGCCGACCTCCGGGCTGACCCTTGGGCCGACCTCTGCTGGCCCTTGTCCGCTCAAAACAAACCGGCGACGTCTTGGCGCCGCCGGTTAATCGCTGTGTCTATCGCTCAGGTGTTGCTGGCGGTTCCGGCTGTCGGGAACTGCTTGGCGAATTCCTTTTCGTTGCCGGCGGCGAGCAGCTTGGCCTGCTCGATCCAGCGTTCGCGCGCGATGCGGCCGTCGAAGTTCATCACGTCCTCGATACGCTTGATGTCGGCGGCGGTCCAGGCGGCGATCTGGGCGAAGGAAGTCACGCCTTGCGCCTTGAGGAGTTTCTCGTTGACCGGGCCGATACCGATCAGGCGGCGCAGATTGTCGGGTTTGCCGGAGGCGGCCTTGGCCGCCGGCGGCGCGGCCTTCTTCGCTGCTGAGGCCTTGGGAGCGGCCGCGCTCTTGGTTGCCGAGCCGGCGGCCGCGGATTTGCTCGCAGCGGGTTTGGCTGGTGCCTTGGCCGCCGCCGGCTTTGCCGCGGCCGGTTTGGCTGGCGCGGCCTTGGCCGCTGCCGGAGCTGATTTGGCCGTGGCCGGCGTCGACATCAGGGCGGCCGACGGTTGACTTGCGGCCTTTGCGGCGCCGGCTCCGGCGGAAGCCTGCGCGTCACGCAGCTGGCGCTCGAGATCCGAGCGGGTCTTGCCGCAGGCATTCAGTTCACCCGTCAGGCGGTCGCTGTCGGCGCGCAGCCTGTCGCGCTCGCTACGGGTGCGGTCGAGATCGCCGCGCAAGCTGTCGAGCTCACCACGCAGCCGTCCCCAGACGAACCAGCCAACCAACACACCCACAAGGAACGCCAGGAGCATGTAGAAAAAAGTGCCCATTGTCTCTCTCCAGTCAGATCCGTCTGCCGCGGTATGGATTCATGACCTTCGGCGAAGGACTACTCGGTGGTGGTTCCGCGGCGCGGAACAGCCGGCTTCGGTCGAGCTGTCGGCGATCGGCTTGCTGCCATGCCAACGGCCGTTGTCGCGTTCGCCAGAGCGCCACGGTCGGCCGAGATTTTTCCTCGCCGATCCGCGTACGCTCCGGCTGAGCTTGGAGCAAAGGCTACCATAGGGCTTGCGGAAAGCTATCGGAAAACTTGCCGCCGAGAGTCGTTGAAGAACAGATATTTAGCCAGGAATGGTGCTGGCCCAACATGCATTCCGGCTAAACTGTTCCGTGCCGGCGCGAGACATCTCAACCGTCGAGCGCTTCCAGTTCGTCGATGAGGCCGCCGATCACGCCGAGCCCGATCTGCCAGAAGGCCGGATCGGTGGCGTCGAGACCAAAGGGGGCCAGAAGCTCGGAGTGATGCTTGGTGCCGCCGGCGCGCAGCATCTCGAAATACTTGTCCTGGAAGCCGCGCTCGGCGTTCTGGTAGACCGCATAGAGCGAATTCACCAAGCAGTCGCCGAAAGCATAGGCGTAGACATAGAAGGGCGAATGGATGAAGTGCGGGATGTAAGTCCAGAACACTTCATAACCCTCGCGCAATTTGATCGCGGGTCCCAGGCTTTCGGCCTGCACCTCAAGCCAGAACTGGCCGAGCCGGTCGGATGTCAGTTCGCCGTTGCGGCGCTCGGCGTGCACCTTGCGCTCGAATTCGTAGAAGGCGATCTGGCGCACCACCGTGTTGATCATGTCCTCGACCTTCTGTGCGAGCATGGCCTTGCGCTCGCGCCGGTCGGTGGTCTGCTCGAGCAACGAGCGGAAAGTCAGCATCTCGCCGAAGACGGAGGCTGTCTCGGCCAGCGTCAGCGGTGTCGAGGCCATCAGCGCGCCCTGGCCGGCGGCCAGCACCTGGTGCACGCCGTGACCGAGTTCATGCGCCAGCGTCATCACGTCGCGCGGCTTGCCCATGTAGTTGAGCAGCACATAGGGATGAGCCGACGGCACGGTCGGGTGGGCAAAGGCGCCGGGCGACTTGCCAGGGCGCACCGGCGCGTCGATCCAGTTGCGGTCGAAAAAGGTGCGGGCGATCTCGGCCATATCAGGCGAGAAGCGGTGATAGGCCGACAGAACGGTGTTCCTGGCCTCGTCCCAGCCGATCACCGCTTGCGGCGTCTCCGGCAGCGGCGCGTTGCGGTCCCAGTGGTTCATCACCTCCATGCCAAGCCACCGCGCCTTCATCTGGTAATAGCGGTGCGACAGGCGCGGATAGGCCTCGCGTACGGCGGTGGCGAGCGCGTCGACCACGCTGCGCTCGACCCGGTTGGCGAGGTGGCGTGAATCGGCGATGTCCTCGAAGCCGCGCCAGCGGTCCGAGATTTCCTTGTCCTTGGCCAGCGTGTTGGTGATCAGGGTGAAGGTGCGCAAATTCTTGCGGAAAGTCGCGGCCAGCGCCGCGGAAGCCCGACGCCGGACTTCACCGTCGGCATCCTGCAGGCGGTTGAGCGCCGGCTCCAGCGTCAGTTCCTCGCCTTCGACGTCGAAGCGAAGGTCGGTCATCGTTTCGTCGAACAAGCGGTTCCAGGCGCCGCGCCCGGTGATCGATTTCTCATGGAAAAGCTGCTCGACGCGGTCCTCGAGCTGATAGGGCTTGTCCATCCTGAGATCGAGCACCCAGGGCCGGTAGTGGCCGAAAGCGGGGTCGGCGGCCAGCGCGCCTTCGATCGCCGCGTCGTCGATCAGGTTCAATTCGAGCGCGAAGAATAGAAGATGCGCACTGGCGTCGGTCATCTTCTCCTGGATGTCGCCATAGAGCTTGGCGCGCTGCGGGTCGGCCGTGTTGCCGGCATAGACCAGGCCGGCATAGGAGACGATGCGGCCGATCAGTTCCTCCAGCGCCTCATAGGCCACCAGCGCCTCGCCCAGCCTGCCGGCGCTGCCGCGCTCGGCTTCGGCCGCCAGCGTGCCCTTCCAGCGGGCCTCGAAAGCGATCGCATCGGCGGCGGCCCTGGCGATGTCACGCTTCAGCTCCGGCGCGTCCATGCCGGTGTAAAGGTCGGCAAGGTTCCATTCCGGCAGATCGCCAAGCCCGGCCGCGCCCTGACCGGACGCTGGCGCCGCAAGCCGCCGACCAAACATCATGCGCATCGACAATACCTTCTGTGAATCAACGGGTCAGAATCTGGGGTCAGAATCAAAGGGAGAATGGAGAAGCCGGTCAAATCCTAAGGAATTCGTTCACCGGGTTTTTTGAAACCTTATTTAGAACCCTGTGCCAAGATGATCCATGGGGATTTCGGGCGCGGGCAACTCAAGACAGTCATGACAGGTTCCATACTCATAGTCGATGACGATCCCGTGCAGCGCCGGCTGCTCGAGGCGGCGGTGACGCGGTTCGGCCATACGGCAATCGTCGCCGACGGCGGTGCCGCGGGTCTCGAAGTGCTCGACGGGCCTGGCACTCGCGACGTCTCCGTCGTCATCCTCGACCTGGTCATGCCCGGCCTCGACGGCATCGGTGTGCTGAAGGCGATGCGCGAGCGCGGCATCAGCGTGCCGGTCATCGTGCAGACCGCCCAGGGCGGCATCGAAACCGTGGTTTCGGCGATGCGCCATGGCGCGTTCGATTTCGTCGTCAAGCCGGCTTCGCCCGACAGGCTGCAGGCCGCGATCGCCAATGCGCTCAAGGTCGAGGCGGTCGAGGGCGAGGTCAAGCGCACGTCGCGCAAGCGCGGCGGACTGCTGACCTTCAAGGACATGATCACGCACAGTCCGGCCATGGACAGGGTGATACGCCTTGGCCAGAAAGCGGCGGCTTCCAATATCCCGACCCTGATCGAAGGCGAATCCGGCGTCGGCAAGGAACTGGTGGCGCGCGCCATCCAGGGCAGCGGCGACCGCCGTTCGAAACCCTTCGTCACCGTCAATTGCGGCGCCATTCCCGACAATCTGGTCGAATCCATCCTGTTCGGCCACGAGAAGGGCTCGTTCACCGGCGCCACCGACAAGCACACCGGCAAGTTCGTCGACGCGCATTCGGGCACGCTGTTCCTCGACGAGATCGGCGACCTGCCGCTCGACGTGCAGGTCAAGCTGCTGCGCGCCGTGCAGGACGGCGAGGTCGATCCGGTCGGCGGCCGCGCCACCGTCAGGGTCGACATCAGGCTGATCTCGGCCACGCACCGCAACCTCTTGCAGCAGGTCAAGGACGGCAAGTTCCGCGAGGATCTGTTCTATCGGCTGAACGTCTATCCGATCTTCGTGCCGCCGCTGCGCGACCGCCGCGACGACATCCCGCACCTGGTCAGACATTTCATGGAGAAAGTGGCGCCCGCCGACCCGCGCCACCGTCTTACGGGCATTTCGGCGGCGGCGCTTGCCGTGCTGCAGGCCTATGATTGGCCAGGCAACATCAGGCAATTGGAGAACGCGGTCTTTCGCGCCTCGGTGTTGTGCGAAGGCGATGTGCTGACCGTCGATGATTTCCCGCAGATCCGGGCGCAGGTGGAGGGTACCGTCAACCTCGAAACGGATGGCGATCAGGAAGCAGACGCTCTCGCGCCGCCATCGCTGGAGCCCCGCGATGAGGATATCGTGCCCAGCGACGCCGTTCCGGCAAGCGTGCACGACCAAGCCGTCAGGACGCAGCCTCGCTTCGGCACGTTGAAGGCGCTCGACGAACGCGGCAATGTGCGGGCGCTGGCCGATGTCGAACTCGAGATGATCAAGCTCGCCATCGATCACTACAACGGCCAGATGAGCGAAGTCGCCCGTCGCCTCGGCATCGGCCGCTCGACGCTTTACCGCAAGCTCAAGGAATACGGCATCGACCCGGAAACCGGGCGTATCGACCGCCTCGCCTCCTGAGCGGCGCAAGGCCGGGACCAGCTTGCCCTGTCATGGTGCGGTCTTGCACTGTCCCGGCCGGATTATGGCGGGCTGGGAGCGGTGCCCGACAGGTGGCGATCACGCATTAAGGCTAATGGTAACAGATCGTGTTTCAGCCAAAGGCGGAAACGTGATCTAAACCAGCGGTTTACCAAGAAACCCTCCGAACAATTTTTGACGGGATATCGCCATGGTGTTACCGCATTTCGGCTTCAATAAGCGATGATTAACCATTAGGATCGATATTCGGATGTGAAAACGACACATCCGTTTGGGCAAATCCGGGGACAAACGGCAGCCTGCAAGGCCTTTTGATTTGAACAGAATCGAACGACTCACAAACGGGCGTCATCATCATTTGCGCGTCTGGCCGAGATGGCTGGCAGCGGTGATTGTCGCATTTGGTTTTGTTGCCGCGGCCGCCACGGGCGCCCAGGCCGAAGTTCGTTCGCTCAAGCTCTATCACCTCCACACCCACGAGAAGGCCGAGATCGTCTACAAGCGCAATGGCCGCTACATTCCCGAGGGTCTGAGGAAGATCAACATCATCCTGCGCGACTGGCGGCGCAACGAGCCGACCAAGATGGACCCGCGCCTGCTGGACCTGGTCTGGGAGGCGTATCGGGAAAGCGGCGCCACCGACTATATCCAGGTCGTCTGCGGCTACCGCTCGCCGGCGACCAACTCGATGCTGCGCAGCCGCAGCCGGGGCGTCGCCGAGAAGAGCCAGCACATGCTTGGCAAAGCGATGGACTTCTACATTCCCGGCGTGCCGCTGAAGAAGCTGCGCAACATCGGCCTCAAGATGCAGGGCGGTGGCGTCGGCTATTACCCTACCTCCGGTTCGCCGTTCGTCCACATGGATGTCGGCAATGTACGCCATTGGCCCGGCATCAGCCGCCAGGAACTGGTCAGCCTGTTCCCCAATGGCAAGACACTGCATGTGCCGAGCGACGGCCGGCCGCTGCCGGGCTATGAGCAGGCGCTCGCCTCCTACAAGGCGCGCAGCGGCTCCGGCACACCCAACATCGAACTGGCCAGCGCCGGCGGCAGCGGCAAGAAGTCCGGCGGGTTCCTCTCCGCATTCTTTGGCGGCGGCGACGATGAAGCCGACGACAGCGCCGATGTCGAAACCGCTTCGGCCGCACCCGCGCCCAAGCCGAGAAACGTGAAGCCGCTGGCCACTGCCAAGAGCAGCAACCTGCCGGGCATCGCCATCGTCGCGCCCGAGAATGCGCAGCGCGCCGAAATTCCGCAGGTCGCCGACGAGCAGGCTCCGGAGCCGCGGACGGACACGCCGGAGACGATCATCGCGGCGCTGCCTGCCAAGGAGATCCCGCTGCCCGACTTCGCGCCGCGGCCGAAGGCTGATGTCGGCGCGCAGCAGCCTGAGAATGTTCCGTTCGCCACGGCGGATGCGACGGCCACCACCGAACAGGCCGTGGCGACCGCGCAGGCGCCGGCGAACATGCCTTTCGGCAAGGCCGACCCTGCGGCGATGGCGGCTGCTGCCGCCGCCGATCCGGCGCAGATTGCCGTCAACAACATCCCATTGCCGACCTGGCGTCCCGAACACTCGTTGCCGGCGGACCTCGCACCGCCGCCCAGCAAGGATGTGCTGATGGCGCTGGCCGAGACGGCTGATCAGGACAAGTCCGCCACGGATGCGTTCTCGGTGCTGCCGACGGCGCGTCCGGCACCGGCCAAGCCGGATGCCGTCAAGGCCGTGCTCGACGAAGCCAATGCCCAGCTCGCCAATGCCCAGGTTGCCAATGCACAGGTTGCCAATGCACAGGTCGGCGGCGGTGACGAATACCAGCTTGCCTCGCTGTCCGAAGAACCGCGCTCGGCCTTCAACGATCCGTCCGCCGTCGATGCGGCATCGCCTCGCCAGGCTGTTGCCGCCCGTCCGGCCGGTTCCGATCCGGCAGCCGCGATCGGCGCCGGCGTGAAGACGACCCGCAAGGAAGCCAGGGCCACCGCCCGCGACCAGAAGCCCGGCCCCAGGGCCGTGGTGGTCGCAGCCGCGCCTCAGGCCGCCCGCTGGGCGCTGACCAGTGGCGAGACTGTCGCCGCCGTTTCGAGCGCAACGACGGCGCCGGGCTACGCCTACAATATCGTGCATACGCCGCCGACCGAGGTCTATACGGCCGGCTTCCAGTCGGGCGACGCGGTAGCCGACCCCAATCGCTTCACCGGCAACGCCGTCAAGTTCATGTCGGTCGCCCGCTTCCAGACGAAGTAACCGACCAGCCAATCGCAAAAGCCGCGCCGGGCAGCCTGCGCGGCTTTTTGCTGTTTAATATTACCCATTCGAAGCTTGAAAGGCTCGCCGGTCATCACCGTCGGGAGCCAGATCACGCGAGACGGAACTTCTCGTGAGATCGGAACGATGGACCCATTTCCAGGTCACTATCGGCGCGTTCCAACCTGGGGATATTCTACTGGCATCAGTTCTGGCACTGGCGGCAGCATCGGCTGCGATTGCTCCCTCGCAAGCCGAAACCGTGATCATCAAGAACGGCAAGCATCAGTGCAGGACCAAGGTGGTCAAGCATTGGGTTCACCACCATAGGGTGGTCAACAAGATCAGGGTCTGCAACTGATCCGGAATTGATAGATCCGGTGAATTGGCCCGATCGGCGGGAGTCGGCCGGGCGTTCATATGCCAGCTGACGCGGCTCTTACACTGGTCGGAGCCAACCTGTCGGCAAGTCACCGCGAGTCTCGCTCCCAAACCCGTGATCACCGCCGGGCGGCGGCATCAGTCGATTTCCAGCGTAGCAGCTTCACCCTTGGCCAGAAGCCGCGCTGCGTCACGCGACGGCGGCAGTCCGAAATGGCGCGCATACTCCCGGCTGAACTGGGATGCGCTTTCATAACCGACGGCAAAGGCGACGCGCGTGGCGTTGCCCGACTCAGCGATCAGCAGATGACGCGCCTCCAGCAGACGGACCTGCTTCTGATACTGGATCGGGCTCATGGCGGTTGCCGCCTTGAAGTGGCGGTGAAACGAGGCGTTGCTCATATGCGCGAGTTCGGCCAATTCCGTCACGTCGATAGGCTCGTTGTAGTGCGATCGTATCCAGGCGGTGGCGCGGCGGATCTGTGACAAGCGGCCGTCAGCGCGCGCGAGATGGCGAAGCTTCGCGCCTTGCGGACCCTGCAACAGGCGGAATGCGATCTCGCGTTCGAGCATGGGCGCGAGCACGGGAATCTCTGCTGGCCGGTCGAGCAGCCGCAGCATGCGGCGCCATGCATCGAGCAGTTCGTCATCGGCCCGGTCGGTCACGAAGCTGTCGCCGTCGAGCGCCGGCTTGTGGTCGACGATCAAGGTGGCGATCAACTCGATGTCGAGGGCGAAGGCGACGGCCACATAGGGACGGGCGCTGCTCGCCTCGATGAGCTGACTGGTGGCGGGCGTCTCCACCGCATAGACGAAATAGCTGCCGGCGCCATAGCGAAGCGTGCGGTCGCCGATCAGCACCGTTTTCGTCCCCTGCAGCACGAACAGCGCCGTTGGTTGGCAAAGCTCGGGCAGCGGCGGGGTCGCAATCTCGCTGCGGCCGATGGAAACACGCGGGATGGCTGTCTTTGTGCGCCGCCCATGCGCATGGCGGCCGGCGATCACGATCAATTCCTGCAGGGCTTCTTCCATGTCTTCAGCATTGCCGATCCATGCTGACCGCGCAACCAGTTGAGAGGATTAGGCAAGAGGACGCGAGTATCCGGCGCGCGAAACCGGCCAACGCAGGTCATTTCTAGGTCATCAAGGAGACACGGACATGACGACGAAAGTGAATGCGTTGGTCACCGGCGCCAACAAGGGTATCGGCCACGAGACCGCTCGCCGGCTGGCGGTCATGGGATTCAAGGTCTGGCTCGGCGCCCGCGATGCCGAGCGCGGCGAGGCCGCGGCAAAGACGTTGCGCAACGAAGGTTTTGGCGTCGAATGGCTCCAACTCGACGTCGCCAGCGACGACAGCGTAACGGCCGCGGCCAGAACTTTGACGACGCGGATATCCAGCCTTGACGCGCTGGTCAACAATGCCGGCATTGCCCCCGGCTATGTCGACGCGCTGGGGCCGGACGGCGGCTACGAACGGCCGCCGAGCCGCGAGAGTGTCGCCGACATGAAGGCCACCTATGACGTCAACGTCTTCGGTCCGGTTCGCGTCACCCAGGCATTCCTGCCGCTCCTCCTGGCATCGCCCGCCGCCCGCATCGTCATGGTCAGCAGCTATCTCGGCTCGATCGCGCGCGCCGCTGATAACAGCCAGTCGCCCAATGTCATGGGCTATGGCAGCTCGAAAACAGCGCTCAATGCCGTCACCGTGGCCTTCGCCCGGGAGCTTTCGACGCGCGGTATCATGGTCAACGCTGCCGCTCCCGGCTACGCCGCGACGGACCTCAATGCGCACAAGGGCGGCCGTACGGTGCAGCAGGCTGCCGGGATCATCGTGCAGCTGGCGACGCTGAAGGCCGGCGGCCCCACCGGCGGCTATTTCGATGAGAATGGTCCGTTGCCCTGGTGAGCGATGGCTATTTCCGAAGCTGGCTCGCGGCGCGCGCCAGCGCTTCGATCTCGTCCCATTTGCCGGCCTTGACCATATCGTCGGGCGCGACCCAGGAGCCACCGACGCAGATCACGTTCGGCAGGCTGAGGTAGTCGGCCGCGTTCTTGCCGGTGATGCCGCCGGTCGGGCAGAATTTGACATCGGCCAGCGGCGAGGCGAAGGCCTTCAAGGAGGCGATGCCGCCCGACTGCTCGGCGGGGAAGAACTTCAGGAAGCGCAGGCCGGCCTCGCGCGCGGCCATGATCTCGCCGGGCGTGATGGCGCCGGGCAGCAGCGGAACCTCGCTGTCGGCGGCCGCCGCCAGAAGCTCGCGGGTGATGCCGGGGCTGACGATGAAGCGCGAACCGGCGCTGGCTGCCTCGTCGAACTGCCTGCTGTCCAGAATGGTGCCGGCGCCGACAATGGCTTCCTCGACCTCGGCGGCGACCCGCCGGATCGCTTCCAGCGCATCGGCGGTTCTGAGCGTGATCTCGATCGCCGACAAGCCGCCGCGCGCCAGTGCACGGGCCAGCGGCACCGCGCTGGCGACATCGGTGATCTTCAGCACCGGAATGACCGGCTGGCCGTTCAGAAGCGACAGGAGTTTTTCGGTCTTGCTGGGCATCTGTCTCTCCATGTAAAAGGCTATTTCAACCGATTAGCAGACGGGTGTTTGCCTGTCCACGAACCTGGTCGCGTCGCGATGTCACGCGTCATCGGGCAGCTTACCGTCTCTTCCCCAACAGGGCCATGACAGGCAAGCGAAACAAGCCACCGAAACAGGCCGCCGAGCCCGTTTTGCCTTGAATCGCCTTTTACGAGCGTCTAGTTGCTCTGGCAATGACACCGTCCGCGCCATCCCAACCCGTCCGCGTCGCCGCGCTCTACCGGTTTGCCCGGCTCGACGCCTTCGAGGCATTGCGTGCGCCGCTTGCCGCCTTCTGTTGCGGACGCGGCATCAAGGGCACACTGCTCCTGGCGCATGAAGGTATCAACGGTACCGTCGCGGGCAGCGAAGCAGCGATCGCCGAACTCATCGACCATATCGAGGCCGTCGAGGGCTTGGCGGGCCTGGAGGTCAAATACAGCGAAGCTGTGGAAATGCCGTTCCACCGCATGAAGGTGCGGCTGAAGCGCGAGATCGTCACCATGGGCGTCGGGGACATCGACCCGGCGACAAGTGCGGGCACCTATATCGCGCCGGCCGACTGGAACGCCCTGATTTCGCAACCCGACACGATCGTCATCGACACGCGCAACGCCTATGAGGTGTCGATCGGCACGTTCAAGGGGGCGATCGACCCAGCGACCGCGAGCTTTCGCGAGTTTCCGGCCTGGGTGGAAGCGCACCGGGCGGAGCTCGAAGGCCGCAAGGTGGCGATGTTCTGCACCGGCGGCATCCGTTGCGAGAAAGCGACCGCCTATGTCAGGTCGCTTGGCTTCGAGGATGTGTTCCACCTCAAGGGCGGCATCCTCAGATATCTCGAGGAGGTTCCGGCCGAACAAAGCGTGTGGCAGGGCGAGTGCTTCGTCTTCGACGAGCGCGTTTCGGTGTCGCATGGCCTGGCCGAGGGGGACGCCGAACTCTGCCGCGCCTGCCGCCATCCGCTGACGGTAAGCGAGCGGTCGTCGCCGAAGTTTGCCGCAGGTATCTCTTGCCCGCATTGCTTCGATGCCCGCTCGGATGAAGACCGCAAGCGCTACGCCGAGCGCCAGCGCCAGGTCGAACTCGCGCAAGCGCGGGGCAAGGGCCCGCATATCGGCTCCTGATCCCAGCCGCTGCCAAGCGGCAGCCTGTCATTGCAATGCCAGGCTTCGGAACCTACGTCTTCGACGTTCGAAACCTGCCCGTTCAGCCGGGCAAATCCTGGAGGCATTGATGTTCGATCCCAAGAAGCTTCTCGACGAACTGCTCGGCTCGCAAATTCCCGGTACCACCGGCACTGTCCGCGACAAGGCGGGCCAGGCCGTGCAGATGGCCAAGGACAATCCGCTGGCGGCCGGCGCGCTTGCGGCGGTGCTGCTTGGAACCGGCGCCGGTCGCCAGGTGACAGGCACGGCGGTGAAGCTCGGTGGATTGGCTGCCATTGGCGGTCTCGCCTACAAGGCCTACCAGAACTACAAGGCCGGCAATGCACCGGAGCAGGCGCCCGCCGCCGGCGAACCGGAATTGCTGCCGCCGCCCAAGGATACTGCCTTCCACCCGTCGCAGGCGCCGCAGGGCGAAGATGAGTTCACGCTGACGCTGGTTCGCGCGATGATCTCGGCGGCCAAGGCCGACGGCCATGTCGACGAGGACGAACGCAAGAAGATCGCCGGCAAGCTCAGCCTTTCCGGTATCGGCTCCGATGCCGAGAAATTCCTGATGGCGGAGCTGGAAAGCCCGCTCGATCTCGACACGCTGGTGGCGGGTGCCAAGACCGACGCGCAGAAGCTCGAGCTCTACACCGCGTCGCGCCTGACCATAGACCCGGACACGCGCACCGAGCGCGGCTATCTCGACCTGCTCGCCGGCCGGCTTGGCCTGCCGGATGCCCTGATAGACCATGTCGAGGCGACGGTTTCGGCTGCCAAGGTGCCGGCCGCAAAGGCGGGCACTTCGCCCAATCCGCGTTGGTAGCCCATATCGGCACAGGTGCACTTAGCCTGCGTTTACCCTTCGTTAACTCAGGAAGCGCATGATTCTACACAGTCGGATCGGCTTTCCTCCTCCCAAGTCCGGTTCAGATCAGGGCGGTCGCCAATGACCGCCCTTTTTGTCGGCCCGGATGAGGCCGCTTCCGCACACCGGATTCCACTTTTCGGGAACATGTGCTGGCCGCTCCGCTTGCCATCGCTGCCGTCATTTGCGATGCCTTCTGTTCTGAAGCCAGATCCTGAAAATCAAGCGGGCACGCGCGGCGCTGCCGGAGGACAACTGCCATGACCGAGAAAACCGCCATCGTCACCGGCGCCGGCACGGGCATCGGCAAGAGCGTCGCCACGGCATTGCTCAAGGCCGGCTGGAACACGGTGTTCTGCGGTCGCCGCAAGGCGGTGCTGGACGCCGCGGTCGCCGAGGCTGGCCCCTCCGACGCCAAGGCGCTGGCGGTTGCCTGCGACATCAGCAAGGCCGGCGAGGTCGATGATCTTTTCGAGACCGTGGCGGAGGCCTTTGGTCGCGTCGACCTGCTCTTCAACAATGCCGGCATGGGCTACAAGTCGACGCCGATCGATGAGATCCCGGTCGAGGTGTGGAACGATATCGTCGGCGTCAACCTCACCGGTTCCTTCCTGTGCGCGCGTGCTGCGTTCGGTGCCATGCGCAAGCAGCGGCCGATGGGTGGCCGCATCATCAACAATGGTTCGGTGTCGGCCTATGCGCCGCGCCCGGGCTCGGTGCCCTATACGGCGACCAAGCACGCCATCACCGGGCTGACCAAGACGCTGGCGCTCGACGGCCGCCCCTATGACATCGCCTGCGGCCAGATCGACATCGGCAATGCGCTGACCGACATGGCGCAGCCGATGACCGTCGGCGTGCCGCAGGCCAACGGCTCCATCGCCGCCGAAGCCGTGATGGATGTCCAGCATGTTGCCGACGCGGTCGTCCACATGGCCAGCCTGCCGCTCGACGCCAATGTACTGTTCATGACAGTGATGGCGACCAAGATGCCATTCGTGGGGCGCGGATGAGCACAGGCTTTCGCCGCCGCCTCATTCGCCCGCCAGCGGCACGCCGGGCTTGAACAGCAGAATGGGCCTGATCTCGTAAACGGCGGTCGGATTGACGCGGCGAAGGTCGCGGGCGATCGCGATTGCCGCATCTCTGGTGGCGCAGTCGACTACATAGAGACCGAGCAGCTGTTCCTTGGTCTCGGCGAAAGGGCCGTCGATGATCACGCCGTCGCCCGGGCCGCGCAAGGTGCAGGCATCCTGTGTCGACCCCAGACGCGCTGACGGTCCAAGCGTGCCTTCCTCATGAAGCCGGGTGTTGATCTTGAGCAAGTCAGCCATCAGCGCCGCATCTTCCTGCGGCGTCAGCGCCTTGATTGCGTCTTCCACATGATAGGCAAGGATTGCATAGAACATTCGAATGTCACCCCACTTCGATCCTGATCCGAGGACCGTAGCTGTTCCCGACATGCACGCCCAGTCTTGGCCGCGCGCCTCCGGACGGCTCATGACACCGTCCGGGAGGGGGCAGCAGGCCGCTTTGAACCTCACTTCGCCAGGAAGGCTCCGATCCTGTCCAGCGCCCGCAAGATGTTCTCCTCGGAGTTGGCGTAGGAGAGCCTGATGTAGCCTTCGCCGAGAATGCCGAAATCGGGGCCGCCGATCAGCGCCACGCCGGCGTCGTCGAGCAGGGCGGAAGCCAGCTTCTTTGCCTTCCAGCCGGTCTTCGACACGTTGGGGAAGGCGTAGAAGGCGCCCTTGGGGGTGATGCAGGAAATGTTGGGCAAGGCGTTCAGGCCCTCGACCACGATCTTCCTGCGGCGGTCGAAGGCACGCATCATCCTGTCGACGTCGTCCTGCGGACCGTCGATGGCGGCGATGCCGGCGAACTGGCTCGGCGCGTTGACGCAGGACCAGCAATTGACCGCCAGCTTGCGCACCTTGTCGTAGAGATGAGCGCCCTTGTCGCCATTCGGCCAGATCGACCAGCCCATGCGCCAGCCAGTCATCGCCCAGGTCTTGGACCAGCCATTGAGCACGATCAGCCGGTCGCGGATCTCGGGGAAGCCGAGCAGCGAGCAATGCGTCTCGCCGTCATAGGTCATGACGTCGTAGATCTCGTCGGAAAGGATGGCGACGTCTGGGTGCTTCTCCAGGCCCCTGACCAGCTTCTCGATCTCGGCGCGCGGCGTGACGCCGCCGGTCGGGTTGGCCGGAGAGTTCAGAATCAAGAGCCTGGTCTTGGAGGTGATCAGCGCCAGCGTTTCCTCGGCGGAAAAGGCAAAGCCGTTCTCTTCGCGCATCGGCACGGGAATGGGTGCCGCGCCGGTGAACTCGATCATCGAGCGGTAGATGGGAAAGCCGGGATCGGGGTAGAGGATCTCGGCGCCGGGCTCGCCGAACATCAGGATGGCGGCGAACATGGTCGGCTTGCCGCCGGGCAGGACCATCACCGTCTCTGGCGACACTTCGACACCGGTGGTGGTCAGCGTGCGGCGCACCACAGCCTCGCGCGTCGCCAGAAGCCCGTTTGCCGGCGTGTAGCCATGGTGGCCGTCGCGCAGCGCCTTGATGGCGGCCTCGACGATGTGCTGCGGCGTCTTGAAGTCGGGCTGGCCGATGCCGAGATTGACGATGTCGCGGCCCTGTTGAGCCAGCGCCGTTGCCCGCGCCAGCACAGCGAACGCATTTTCCTCGCCGAGACGGTCGAAGGCCGAAATCGTGTGGAGCATTTTTCCCGTCCGTGTGGTTCTTACTGTTGGGTCGCGTTTTTGTGAGCCTTGGCCCGCAAAAGTCAAACGGATTGGAGTTTTTGGTGTCGGAAAATCTCAAAGACTGGCAACCGCGTCCGCGACCCGAGCGCAAGCCCATCGACGGTCGATACGTCCGGCTTGAGCCGCTGAGCGCCGCAAAGCACGGTGATGGGCTCTACGAGGCGTCCTCGGTGTCCGATGTCGACGGCCGCTTCGCCTGGCTGCCCGATTATCCGCCGGAAACCCGTGCCGCCTTCCAGCCATGGCTGGACAAGGTCGAAGCCAGCGAAGATCCGCTGTTCTTCGCCATCATCGACAAGGCCAGCGGCAAGGTCGCCGGGCGCCAGACGCTGATGCGCATCGATCCGGCCTACGGCGTCATCGAGATCGGCAACATCTATTGGGGGCCACTCATTTCGCGCAAGCCGGCAGCCACGGAAGCGCAGTTCCTGTTCATGAAATACATCTTCGACGGGCTCGGCTATCGCCGTTACGAATGGAAGTGCAACAACCGCAACGAACCGTCGAAGCGGGCGGCGGAACGGTTCGGCTTCAAATTCGAGGGCATTTTCCGCCAGCATCTCATCGTCAAGGGTGAAAACCGCGACACCGCATGGTATTCGATCATCGACAAGGAATGGCCGGGGTTGCGCAAGGCTTATGAAGCGTGGCTCGACCCGGCCAATTTCGATGGCGACGGCCAGCAGAAGCGACGGCTCGAGGATTGTCGCGCTGAATTCGGCGCCTAGGAGTTCTTATTTTGGCCCATTCCCACGACCATAGCGGCCATGATCACGGCGGGCCCGGCCATGTGCATGGCTCGACCGACAAGAAGCGTGTGCTGATCGCGGCCGGCCTGACGGCGGGGTTCATGGTGGCGGAGGCACTCGGCGGTCTCTTCACCGGCTCGCTGGCGCTGCTGGCCGATGCCGGGCACATGCTCGCCGACGCGATCGCGCTGGGCCTTGCCTGGTATGCCTTCCATCTTGCGGGACGGCCCGCGACCGGCCAGCTCACCTACGGCTTCGGCCGGGTCAAGACGCTGGTGGCCTACACCAACGGCATCGCCATCTTCGTCATTGCGCTGTGGATCATCTACGAGGCGTGGGAGCGCCTGCAGACGCCGGCCCCGGTGCTGGGCGGACCGATGCTGGTGGTGGCGATCCTGGGCCTGCTGGTCAATCTCGGCTCCTTCTTCGTGCTGCATGGCGGCGACCGCGAAAGCCTGAACATGCGTGGCGCCATCCTGCATGTGCTTGGCGACCTGCTCGGCTCGGCCGCGGCGATCGTGGCCGCACTGGTGATCCTGGCGACCGGCTGGACGCCGATCGACCCGATCCTGTCGGTGCTGGTCTCGCTGCTCATCTTGTCGACGGCCTGGTCGCTGATGCGCGCCGCGGCCCATGTGCTGCTCGAAGGCGTGCCGCCCAGCCTCGACCGGGACCTGATCGCCCGCGATATCGAGGCAACGGTCAGGGGCGTGCGGGAGGTGCACCATATGCATATCTGGTCGCTCGATGGCGCCAGCAACATGGCGACGCTGCATGCCTGTCTCAATGACGGCGTCGATGCGTATCAGGCGGTCAGCGCCGTCAAGAAGCGGCTTGCCAGCGCGCACGGCATCAGCCATGCCACCGTGGAGCCGGAATTCGGAAAGTGCACCGACGAGGGCAACGACCACCATCACGAGCACGATGCTGTCCCGCATCACGGCCACTATCACTAGGTCCTGTCGATGACCATCGATCGAACCTGCCTCAGGAGTTCTCCAGCTTTGAAAACCCAGCCCGACGACCGCCGCCCCGGTGCGGCATGATGGACCGCGACACGCGCAATGCGGCCATCGCAGCGGTCTGGATCATGCTTCTGTTCGGCATTGCCGTCTTCTACCTGCCGACCATGATGCTGGCACTCGGCAGTTTTTCGACCGTGCTGGCCGGTGTGTTCGGCACCGTGTTCGTGATGGCGTTCTTCCTAGTGTTCTGGCTGCGCGCGCGCAGCCAGCGCAAAAATCAGGGCAAGTAAGGGATTTTGACATGCGCATTCTGATCACGGGCGCCGCGGGCATGGTCGGCCGCAAGCTCATCGCCCGGCTGGCAAAGGACGGCACGCTGCGGGCCGAGAAGATCACCGCGCTCGATTTGCACGACATCGTGCCGCCGCAGGCGCCGGCGATGGACGGTGTCAGCATCAATACCCATACCGGCGACCTCGCCGCGGCGGGTGCCGCCGAAGGCCTGGTGGCTTCGCGACCCGATGTCGTGTTCCATCTTGCCGGCATCGTGTCGGGCGAGGCGGAAGCGAATTTCGATCTCGGCTACCGAGTCAATCTCGACGGCACGCGCGCCCTGTTCGACGCCATCCGGCTGGCCGGTTTTGCGCCGCGCGTCGTCTTCACCTCGTCGATCGCGGTGTTCGGCGCGCCGTTTCCCAATGTCATTCCCGACGACTTCCATCCGACGCCGCTGACCTCCTACGGTACCCAGAAGCAGATGAGCGAAGCGCTGCTTGCCGACTATTCCAGGCGCGGCTTCTTCGACGGCATCGGCATCCGGCTGCCGACCATCTGCGTGCGGCCCGGCAAGCCGAACAAGGCGGCCTCCGGCTTCTTCTCCGGCATTATCCGCGAGCCGCTGAGCGGCCAGGAGGCGATCCTGCCGGTGCCGCGCTCGGTCGTGCACACCCATGCTAGCCCGCGCTCAGCGGTGAACTTCCTGATCCATGCCGCCGGGATCGATGGCGCCGCCGTCGGGCCGCGCCGCAACCTGACGATGCCTGGTGTCGCCGTCACCGTCGGCGAGCAGATCGAGGCGCTGGAACGCATCGCCGGCACCGAGGTAGTGAAACTGATCCTTGAGGTGCCGGACGAGACGATCTGGGCGATCGTCAAGGGCTGGCCGACTCGGTTCGAGGCGAAGCGGTCACGGGAACTCGGCTTCAGCGCCGAAAAGAGCTTTGATGAGATTATTCGCGCCCATATCGAGGATGAGCTAGGCGGCAAGCTTCCCGATTAGGAGTTCGTGCAGCCCATCGGTTCGAGCAAGGCCTAGACGCTGCCTGTCAGGCTCGCCGACAGCAGCAAAAGTCCGAACAGGAACACGAAGGCGGCGCCGCCGATCTCGACGATCGAATGGATGCGGTTGCCCATGCGGCCGTCGCCGGCGAAATACACCGCCCAGTTCTTGGCGGTCACGGCAAGCGTCGCCAGTACCGAGACGGTGATGGCGGTGCCGATCGACATTGCCAGCACCGACAGCAGGCCGCCGAGCCACAGCCCGTTGAGCAGGGCGAAGCTGAGTACGATCAGCGCGCCGGAGCAGGGGCGGATGCCGACGGCGGCCACCGCCGACCACGCGGTGCGCCAATCGAAGCGATCGCCCGACAGAAGCGCCGGATCGGGTGCGTGCGAGTGGCCGCAGGTTTCGCAGACCTCGCCCGCAGCGTGATCGTGATGGGTATGCGCACCATGGTCATGATGGTGGTCATGCGCGCTATGGTCGTGATCATCGTGCGAATGGTCATGCTCATGGCCGTGATCGTCATGCACATGGACCGCGAGCGAATGGGCATGCGCCGAATGGCTGTGCGCGGCATGCGAATGGGCTGCGTGAGAGTGGCCCGCGTGAGAGTGACCCGCATGAGAATGGCCACCATGAGAATGCCCGGCATGAGCCGCCGACAGGCTGTAGGCGGGACCTTTGCCAAACAGGCGCAGGACGGAAGGGCCGAGCTTGCGCCACAGCAGCCAGGCGCCGAACAGGGTGACCAGCGCAAAGCTCATGATCTCCATGAACCAGGCCGCGTCGGTCATCGAGATGGTGGTGCCGCGCAGGACGAAATAGGCGAGCAGCATGACCACGATCGCCGTCAAGCCCTGGAGCAGGGCCGAGACGAAGGACAACAGGATGCCGCGCCGCAGCGCCACTTCATTGGCCACCATGTAGGACGAGATGACGGCTTTGCCGTGGCCGGGGCCGGCGGCATGGAAGATGCCATAGGCGAAGGACAGGCCGATAAGGATCCAGATCTTGCTGTTGTCCTGGCGCATCGCCTTCATGGCTGTCGCCAGCGCGCGGTAGAATTCCTGCTGGCGCAGATTGATCCACATCAGGATGTGGGCGAACGGACCGGTGCTCGGCGCCATGCCGTCATTGACGCCGATACCGAGCGAGGACTGGGCATGCGCGGCGTTGGCGAAATGCATCGCCGCAAAGGTCAGGGCCAACAGGCCGAATGCCAAACGCAGGGACGGTTTCGTCACCGGCTTCATCCTTCTGGCTGACAGGTCAGTTCGAGCTTGGTGGCAAAGATCTTGCTCATGTCGGTGCCTGTCGGGTCGTTGAAGAAGGCATCCGTCAGGGTCTTCTGGTTTTCCTTGATCGCCTCATCCGGGTCCGGACGGATCACCTTGCTGGTGCAGTTCGACGGCAGGCCTTCAACCGTAATGTTGGAATCCTCGGTGAAGTCGATCGCCGTGTAGAAGGTCGGGTCGTAGACGCCGATGTCGATCGTGCCGGTCAGCTTGATCGGGACCTTGGGTTCGGACTCGAACAGGATGATCAGCTGGTCGTTGTCGAAATTGGCCATCAGATGCGGCGGCGGCACCATCGTCACGTCCTTGCCGTTCTGCGTGACGAGCTGGAAGTAATTGAATTCGGCCAGCGAGGCGTGAACCGTGTCGGCGACCTCCTTCAGCTCCTTGTCGTCAAGTTTCAGATCGGAGTTCTTGTCGAACTCCATCATCACCGTACTCGAAAACAGGTCGTCGAAGCGCCACAGATGGCGCAGCGCCTTCACGGTTTGGTGATCCGGGCCGAGGATCACGTCGAGGCGCGCCTCGGCGAAGACGTGCGGGTGCACATAAGCTGGACCAATCGCGGCAAAGATCGCCGTCAAGGCCGAAGCCAGCATGATTGCGTGCCGTTTCAGGTGCATTACCGGTCGCGATTCCATTGGCCTCGGAGAGATGCCGAGAGTGACCAGAAAGGGGGCGAAATTGGGACCTTGAGACGGTTAAAACCGGCTAGGCGATCTCGCGCGTCCTGAACCATTGCACCAGGAAGTCGACGAAGACGCGGACCTTGGCCGGCAGATAGCGGCGGTGCGGGTAGACGGCGAAGATGCCGCCTCCGGACAGGATGCGGTCATCGAGCGCCGTCACCAGCAGGCCGCTCTTCAAATCGGGCGCGGCGATGAAATCCGGCAGGATGCAGAATCCGAGCCCCGATATGGCGGCGGCGCGGGCCGCCATCGGGCTGTTGACCTCGATCGGGCCCGACACCGCGACGCTCAGCTGGTCGTTGTTGTCACCCTTGAACGGCCAGTTGTTCAACCCGCGGCCATTGGTGTCGACGATGCAAGGCATGTGGCCGAGATCCTGCGGCCGCGTCGGCATGCCATGCTTGGCGATCAACTCCGGCGAGGCGCAGAGTTTTACCGAAAACGGCGCCAGCCGCCTGGCGATCAGCGAAGAATTCTCCAGGCGCGAGATGCGGACCGCGAGGTCGAAGCCTTCCTCGACCAGATCGACGAAGCGGTCGTCGAGCTGGATATCGAGCACGATGTCGGGGTGCTGCTTGGCGAAGTCGATCAGCGATTGACCGATCGGCGCGTCGGCGAAGGTGCGCGGCGCCGACACCTTGATGCGGCCACGCACGTCGCCGGATGATTCGCGCACGGCGTCGGCGAGGCTGTCGACCTCGCGCACGATCTCGGAGGCGCGCCGGTAATAGGTGTGGCCGGCCTCGGTCATCGAGAACTGGCGCGTGGTGCGGTTGAGGAGCAGCGCGCCGAGCTCGTCCTCCAGCTCGCGCACATATTTCGACAGCAGCGCCTTGGAGCGGCCGATCTTGCGCGCGGCCGCCGAAAAGCCTTCGGCCTCGACGACGTCGATGAATGCGCGCATGCGGGTCAGTGTGTCCATTGTCAGGCCTTTGCTGCGTCGAGAAGTTTTCGGCCGAGCCGTATCAGGGCAATGTCGCAGCCGGAAGGGCCAAGCAGCGACAGGCCGAACGGAGCGCCGGCGACCGAGCCGATCGGCAAGGTGATCTGTGGAAACCCGGAGAGCCCGGCGAGGCACAGAAGGTGCAGCGCCCGCTCGCGATAGGCCTGGAATTGCTCCGGCGTCGAGTCGACATAGGGCGCCGGGCCCGGCACCGTTGGCAGGACAAGGAAACCGTCCTTGCCGAGCAGGGCGCCGAGTTCATCGCGAAAGATCAGCCTTCGCACTTCCTCAGCCTGCGCCGTCCGCTCGTCGACGGCACGGCCGAAGCCGAAACGCTCCTCGACGCCGGGGCCGAGGTCACGCTCGCCGCTGGTGATCCATTCGCCATGCACGCCCCAGGCTTCCTTGGCCTGGAGGCGGCGAAAGCACCAGTAGAGTTCATCCGGAGACGAACTGAAGGGCATCGCCGGCGTCGCCGGCGCGCCGAAAACCGCGCTCGCCAACCTCTTCATTTCGGCATATTCGGCAAGTGCCGGGCGGGCGACCAGCTCGTCCAGCCAGTCGAGCGCCAGCGGGCGGTCCAGATGGTGATGATGCGGGTCGCGGCCGAGCAGCAGCTTGCCGACGGTCTCGTAAGTCTCGATGTCGTCGGCGAACCAGCCGAAGGTGTCGAAGCTCGGCGCCAGCTTCATGGTGCCGTCGAGCGAAATGCGGCCATGCGTGGTGCGCAGCCCGATCAGCCCGCAAAAGCTCGCCGGCGCGCGGATCGAGCCGCCGGTGTCGGACCCCGTGGCGATGTCGGCGAGCTTGCCCGCCACCGCCGCCGCCGATCCCGATGACGAGCCGCCGGTGACGCGGTCGGGCGCGGCCGGGTTCACCGGAAACGAAAAATGCGCGTTCTGGCCGAACAGCGCGAAGGCCAGCTCGTCGGTCTGCGTCTTGCCGACGAAGCGCGCGCCGGCATCGAGAATCATCTGCACCGCCGGCGCCGTGCGCGAGTCGGCCGGGCTATCGGCGAATTTCCTGGGATTGCCACAGCCGCTGCGATAGCCGGCAACGTCGTAGATGTCCTTTACGGCCAGCCGCAGGCCGGCCAGCGGGCCAAGCGCGGCATGCGCCACCGGCATCTGGCGAAGATCGAGAAAGGCATTGAGAGGGCCACGCGTGCCTGTCATCGTTCGCTATCCGTATACGGTTGAGCCAACATTGTTCGACGCCAGAAATTTTACAACCTTGGATACGATTTTTATTGATTGTGAAACTCTTCGCTCTTATATCGCGCTTGCCCAAAGTCGCACGTGCCTGTGGGTGTCCGCCGATCCTCGAATGGCGAGGGAAATCGGTAAGGTAACTGGAGCTAACCCCTCCAGTCGGTTTAGCGGCCAACCGCCAGACCGAGGACACCTTGAAGCAACGACGGTGCGGGCCTTTCTGGTTCTCTGCCGGTTGTCCAAAGACCGGGGTTACTGAAGAGGCACACCATCATTGCCGGCAGTGCGGAACGGGGTTCTCCCAATCCAAGCCAAGGCAGACAAAGCGAACCGAAGCCGGGCAAGGCTGAGGTTCATCGCCGCGAGACGGCGTTTCATGGTTCCGGGGTCTCCACCGGCTGGTTCCATGATTTTCCGTCCCGCCTTTGTCCACCGCGTGTTTGCGAGGCCGAAAGCCCGCGTCCGCACCCTTGTGCGCGCCGAAAGGCGTGATGGAGAATCCCGATGGCCACTCAGCGCATCCTCGACTTCCTCGCCACCCGACGTCCGACCGGCCCTTGCCTCGTCGTCGACCTCGATGTCGTTCGCGACAATTTCCGCGCCTTCGAGAAGGCGCTGCCCGATTCCAGGATCTACTATGCGGTGAAAGCAAACCCGGCGCCGGAAATCCTGCGTCTCCTTGCTGCGATGGGCTCGTCCTTCGACACCGCTTCCGTTGCCGAAGTCGAGATGGCGATGGACGCCGGTTCGCCGGCGGACCGCATCTCCTTCGGCAACACCATCAAGAAGGAGCGTGACATCGCACGCGCCTACCAGCTCGGCATCCGCCTGTTCGCGGTCGATTGCGTCGAGGAGGTCGAGAAGGTCGCCCGCGTCGCTCCAGGCTCGCGCGTGTTCTGCCGCGTGCTGACCGACGGCGAGGGCGCCGAATGGCCGCTGTCGCGCAAGTTCGGCTGCATGCCGGCGATGGCCGTCGACGTGCTGCGCCATGCCAAGGGCCTCGGCCTCGACGCCTATGGCGTGTCGTTCCACGTCGGCTCGCAGCAGACCGACCTGACCGCCTGGGACCGTGCGCTGCGCGACGCCAAGACGGTTTTCGCGACGCTCGCCGAGGAAGGCATCGTCTTGAAGATGGTGAACATGGGCGGCGGTTTCCCGACGCGCTACCTGCGCGACGTGCCGGCGGCCCAGGCCTATGGCCAGGCGATCTTCTCGGCGCTGCGCAAGCATTTCGGCAACGCGATCCCGGAGACCATCATCGAGCCGGGCCGTGGCATGGTGGGCAATGCCGGCGTCATCAAGTCGGAAGTCGTGCTGATCTCGAAGAAGGCCGATAACGATAATGTGCGCTGGGTGTTCCTCGACATCGGCAAGTTCGGTGGCCTGGCCGAGACGATGGACGAGGCGATCCGCTACCCGATCGTCACCCGTCATGACGGCACGGAGACCGCGCCTTGCGTGCTCGCCGGCCCGACTTGCGATTCGGCCGACGTGATGTACGAAAAGACACCCTATCCGCTGCCCTTGTCGCTGACCATCGGCGACGAGGTGCTGATCGAAGGCACCGGCGCCTACACGACCACCTACTCGGCGGTCGCGTTCAACGGCTTCGAGCCTCTCCGATCCTACGTGATCTGACGGCGCTTCCTCGGCGCATTTTCGGACGGCGAACCGGACACGATTTCGCCTGAAAATGCGCTGACAGAGCCGATCGGATCATCCCAGGCGGGCGCCTGTCGCCCACCCGGGCTCGCCTGTGGAACAGATCTCCGCTCGCCAGGGATTGCGGAAATGGAAATGTCAGTTGAACTCGTAGCTCATGCGCCGGCCTTCATGATGGTCGCGGAAACCGTTGCCGACGTCGCGGCGCGCGAAGCCTTGCTCGATCGTGCCATGGGGCCGAAGCGCAAGACCAAATCGTCGGAGAAGCTGCGGCGCGGCCGCCGGCCTTCGGAAGGCCTGGCCTTCGTCGCGCGCGATGCCTCGGGCGGCGTTGCCGGCACGGTGCGGCTGTGGGATGTCAGGCTGGGCGAGGGCGGTGCGGCCGCACTGCTGCTTGGCCCGCTTGCGGTCGACCCGTCGCTCAAGAATGCCGGCATCGGTTCGGCGCTGATGCGCCACGCCATCGCCGAGGCGGCGCGCCTCGGCCACGCGGCGATCCTTCTGGTCGGCGATGCGCCCTACTACGGACGCTTCGGGTTCTCGGCCGCCAGGACCGGTTCGCTCGCCATGCCCGGACCTTATGAGCGGCATCGCCTGTTGGCACTGGAACTGGTGGACGGGGCGCTTGACGGCGCTATGGGCACGCTGAAGGCTGCCGGCCGCAAGCTGAAGACGCAGGCGCCGACACTGGCGGCCTGAGGCACCAACCCTCAAACAAACGCCGCCGAAAGGCGGCGTTCGTCTGACCTCAAAAAGCCGCGTTCAAGCGGCCGCGCACTCAGCCGATCAACTGGCTCAGCGCCATGGCGACCGTCATGTCGCCTTCGACTTTGATCTTGCCGGTCATGAACGCCATGGTCGGGTTCAGATCGCCCGCGATCAGCGAGTCCAGGTCGTCGAGCGAGAGCTTGATGGTGCAATCGGTCGGGGCATCGGTGTTCGAGACGGTGGCACCGTCGATGACGATGACGCCGTCGCTGCCGGTGTCGAACTTCACGGAACGATCGAACCCGCTGCTGGCCACGCGTGACTTGATCTTCTCGGCAATCTGCTGAACGCTCACGCTGTTCTCCTGTCTGGTTGCATCTGCTTGTCTGGTTGTATCTGTAGCGCAGGGCATTTCGGTCCGGCGGAAGCCCGTGCCGCATCTTTGGCGATCATGATCGCTGCCGCATATAGCTTCGGATTGACGTTTACGTCAACGCGGTTTGCAGGCGCTGGTTCCTATCGCCGCACATGCCGGCGTCGGCACGGGCAGCACCTTGCGGAGCTCAATGGTCCTTGAACGCCTTGGTCATCTCGCTTGCGGTCTCGCTTTTCTTGCGGCGCAGCCAGTTGTCGCGGATTTCGTCCTTCGACAGGAAGTTGACCTGATCGATCAGGACCTCATGCACCAGGTTCGCGCCGACACGGGTGTTGATGGTGTCGCGGATCGCGGCGCGAAAGGCATCGAGGTCGATCGTTTGCTTGTTGGTGAAGTCGATCTGGGGATTGGAATAGAGGTAGGTGTAGACCTGATCGGTGATCAGCGCGTCGGCCGGGATCGACAGCTTCTTTATCTGCTCCGGCTCGACAGTGTAGACGAGCTTGGTCAGGAAGTAGCCGTCGATCGAGGCGTTGTGGATCAGCGGCACCGAAATGATGTCGGTCTTGACGTAGTCCAACCCGCCCAGCATCGGCTTCGGGGTTTCGCCGACACCTTTTTCACCCGCTGCCTGGAACGAATAGAATACCGCGCCGAGCGTGGCGGCGCAGATCCAGACCGCGATGGCAATGACCTTGATCATCGAGAGCCCGAGCCCGAAATCATCGCGCCCTAACCTTTCCTGCCGAATTCAACGGCGGAGTAGGTGCCGTCGGTCTCGGCGCGCTGAATGGCCGTCCGCAACAGGCCGGCAACCTCGTTGACGGCGGAGAGATGCGCCAGGATCGCCGCCTCGTTCCTCGCCAGCTTCTGGCGCAGCCGGGTCAGGCCCTCGCGGTGCTGCTCGAGGAATTCGACCTCGCTGCCGCCCTTCATGGCGCGGGTCAGTTCATAGAGATAGCGGCTCTTGCGGGCGTTCGACGCCTTGAGGTCGTAGCTTGTGTTGCTACGGATGCCGGCGGTCTCTTCCTCGACCACTTCCTCGATGCGGCCGATGATGGCGGCCAGGTTTCCAGGCCGTGCGAACTGGATCGGTGTTTCCGATTCTGTCGTGCGCGCCGGCAGGTTTGGGGTGAATTCCGTAATGTCGGCCATGGCGTTTCCCAGTTTAGATCTTGATGTCTGTTTTTGTGGTTATCTCGTCGCCGGTCATCGACCTTGCGGCCTTGCGCTGCAATTCCTGGACGAGCGAAGTGGACAGACGGGTTTGCTGGTCGATCTCGGTCTTCTCCGGTCCATTTGAAACCGGTCCGATCGGCACCTTGCGCTTGCCGTCCAGGTAGTGGTCGGCGAGCAGCGACTTGGCGATGCCGATGCCGCCGCGATCGGCCATGACGTCGGCGACACGCTCTGCAAGCTGCGATTTCCACATGTCGCCGGCGAGACCCGTGCCGTAGACGCCCTCGGTGTCCTTGGGCAGCATGTTCTGGATGAAGGTCTGCAAGACCATCGCCTCGAACTTCTTGAATTTCTTGGCCGGGTCGGCTGTCGCCGCGGCCTTGTCAGCCGTGGCGCGCGACAGCATCGAGCCGGCATCGACCGACGCGGCGGCGTCGACCGAGAACGTGCCGGCGGCACCGCCCGCGCGCTTGGTCAGCGCGGCGCGGGCGGCCTCGATGTCTGCCGGCTCCGCGGCTCGGGCGACATCCATAACGATGTCGCTGGGTGGAGAAATCGCCAAGAAAGTCCGCCTTTTGCCGGGTTTCCTTGGCCAGACCATGCCTCAACAAGCTTGTGGCAGGCTTGCGAGGGAGAGGGGAGGCGGAATACAGGGGGTCGATACGTCAAGCTTGGGATTTTCCCCTAGGTATTGACGGCCCACGGGGCTAGCATGGGGCTCACTGGGGGGTGTGCGATGACAGACGTCTCGATGCGCCGCGCGGACTTCATGATGGTCCTGGCCTATGCTTCCGATCTCGCCACTGGCCATTCTCGCGACTTCGCGCTGAAATCTTGTGTGCTTGCAATGCGGATCGCCGCGCTTGGGGGTGTTCCCGATGAGGTTCGGCGCAATGCCTACCACCAGTCGATGCTGCGCTATGTCGGCTGCAATGCCGACACCGACCTTCTGTCGGCCACCTTCGGCGACGAAATCGCGCTCCGTCAGGATCTTGTCGGTCTTGACATGGGCAATCGGGCGGAACTGGGCAGGGTCTTCGTGCAGGCCTTCAAGCGGTTCTACTATGATCTCGAGCCTGACGCGCAGGCCAGGGCGATCGAGGCCGCGATGTCGCAGGCGCTCGCGGTCGCGCGCCCGGTGCTTACCGCGCATTGCGAGGTCGCGCAGCGGATCGGCCAACGGCTCGGCCTTCCCGAGGAGATTCGGCACAATCTCGGGCAGATCTATGAACGCTGGGACGGCAAGGGCCTGCCGCGCGGACTGAGCGGCGAGGATGTCCTGCCAGCCGTGCGCCTGATTACGCTGGCGCAGGATGCCATCGCGCTCAGCGAAGCCGTCGGCATCGAGGAAATGGCCGAAACCATAGCCAGTCGCGCCGATGGCCCTTACGAAGCGGATCTGGCCCGGCTCGTCTCAGCCAACGCGCCGGCGCTGATGGAGGGGATCGGCGCAACGGTCGACCGTGAGACAATACTGGCGCTCGAGCCCGATCCGCCGGTGACGCTGGACGAGGCAGGCTGCGACGAGGCGTTCCTTGCCATCGCCGACATGATCGACATGCGCATGCCGCTTACCTACGGCCATTCACGGATGGTGGCGCAACTGGCCGAGGGAGCCGGGGGACAAATGAAGCTTCCCGCCACCGACCTGCGTGCGCTGCGCTGGTCGGGTTGTATCCACGACATTGGCGAACTCGTGGTGCCGGTGGCGACTTGGATGCGTAACGGCCCGCTGTCTGTCCGTGAGCGCGACGCGGCGCAACTGCATGCCTATTACGGCGAGCGGGCGCTGGCCTCGTTCGGTCACGAGGGCGAAGCGATGGCTGCTCTCGTGCTTCGCCATCACGAACGCCTGGACGGCTCGGGCTATCACCGCAAGGTCCACGCCTCCGACCTGTCCCCGGCGGCGAGGATCCTGGCCGCTGCCGAAGCATTCCAGACGTCGCGAGAGGAACGCCCTCACCGCCGGGCACTGTCCAGTGATGCGGCGGCAAGCCAGTTACGCGCCGCCGTTCGCGAGGGCTGCATCTGCCCTGACGCTGCCGAGGCCGTGCTGTCCTTCGCCGGGCAACCGTCGCGCCGGACGCCGCCCCGGCCGCTGGCTGGAATGACGCCGCGCGAAATCGAGGTGCTGCGCCTGATTGCCGCCGGCCTTACGGCGAAGGAAGCGGCGCGCAAGCTGGATATCTCGCCCAAGACCGCCGACCACCATATCCAGAGCGTCTATGCCAAGATCGGTGTGACCACCCGCGCGGCAGCAGCGCTCTATGCGGTCGAGCACGGCCTTGTCCGGCCAGGCGAGACGCAGACATAGGGAATCCACCCCATGTGCGCCCGCTCCGGGGCGCGCATCGTGATCCTGTCGACGGACCAATGGTGGCCGCGACCGACAGGAGGAAATCAAATGCTTCTCGCAACGACCAAAGTGGCTGATATCGACCACTTCATCCGTATCTTTTCGACCAAGGGCGCCGACAAGCGCCGGCTGCACGGCTCGAATGGTGCGACTGTCTTCCGCGACCCAAGCGAGCCAGACCGCGTCTGGGCGATCTTCGACTGGGACGCCGAGGGCTGGAAGAATTTCGTGTCGGATCCGGAGGTGCCCGCGATCCTGCAGGAAGCCGGCCATGTCGGCAAGCCGCAGGCGGCATTCCTGCTCGGCCACTACGAGGCCTGAGGTCCCCTCGCTGAGCGCCGCCTGCCACCCGGCGGCGGCGCGCGCCCGACGAACCCCCAGATTTGGAGAGATCAAATGAATCCGAAACCCATCAAGATCGGCCTTATCGCCGAACTCACCGGCCCATTGTCTTTCATGGGCATCGCCAATGCGAACCTCACCACCATGCTCGTCGACGATATCAACGCCAGGGGCGGCTTGCTCGGCCGGCCGCTGAAGCTTGTCATCGAGGATGGCGAAACCATCGACGGCGCCGCCAAGGCAAGGACCGCGAAACTGATCGACGTCGACAAGGTCGACCTGGTCGTAGGCGGCATCTACAGCTCAACCCGACAGGCCATCAAGAGCGAGGCGGTTACGCGGGGCAAGACGCTCTACATCTATACCGAGCAGTATGAGGGACAGGAAAACCATCCCCTGATCTTCTGCACGGGACCCGTCCCCGCGCAGCAGGTTGAGCCATTGATACCGTGGCTCATGAACAGCACCGGCGCGAAGCGGTTTTATTTGCCGTCGGCTGATTACATCTGGCCCCATCTGCTGAACAAGGCGGCGAGCCGGGTGGTGCGTGCCAATGGCGGCGAGATCGTCGGCGAGGAGTATTTTCCGCTGGACACCGTCGATTTCAGGCGGACTGTGCATCAGATCATGGCGAGCGGCACCGACGTGATTTTCAATACCATCGTTCCGCCGGGCCTGACACCGTTCTTCGAAGAGCTGTACAAGGCCGGTTTCGGCAAACGCGGCGGCAAGATCGTCTGCACCTACTTCGACGAGAACTTCTTCAATCTCGTGCCGTCCGAACAGATCGAGGGCCTCTACAGCTGCCTCGACTACTATCAGGAGCTCGAGGATCCGTTTGGCCGAGCGCTCCTGCGTCGCTACCAGGACCGATTCTCCGGCAGCGCCATGTTGACCGCAGGCAGCGGCTGCACTGGCCACTACCGGGCAATCAAGATGTGGGAAGCAGCAGTCAACGAAGCCGGCACGCTCGAGCAGGGCGCGGTCATCCGGGCACTTGATCACGCCCGAATCAGCGAGGGCCCGGGTGGCCCGGCCGAAATGGTCCCCGGCCAACATCATGTTCGCATGAACATGTACATCGCGCAGGCGCAGGGCGGTCGCTTCCGGGTCGTCAAGAACCTGGGTCCGATCGATCCCAACGAAAGCGTGCTTGCCGATGAACTCCACCTTAGCAAAGCTGGCTGAGCCACGGCGTCGATCAGTGTTCCCAGAGGGTGGCCGACGGGTAGATGGGTTGCCTCGCCACCCAACGGCACAGAATTCCGCGGCTACTCCTGACTTCGCTTCTGCGCGATCAAATCCAGCCGTTCGCGGTCTGAGCGTTCGCGTTCGTCTCGGTTGCGCACGTCCTTGTAGGCGCGTTCGACTATGTTGGCGCGTGCGTTTGCCGTGGCAATCAGGCCGGCCTGTTGCCTGGCGCCAAAAAGCCTCAAATCCAGATTCTACAATGGAACATCGCGTGCCCATCGGCGTTCGCCCCATAGTATTGTCGATGGCGAACCCGGAGGCGAGGAATGTTCAGCCTGCTGCAAGTCGTGGCTGTCCTGATCGCCGCGCTGCCCATGGCACTATCGGTCGCACACGCCCTGGAGCTTCCAGGCAAGATGCGCCTCGACGAGCGCACATATCGCGCCGTGCAGCACATCTATTATCCCGGCTTTACGATCGGCGGTGCGGCCGATCCGCTGAGTGTCGTCGTGACCGGTCTCCTGCTATTCCTGGCCCCGGCTGGAACCGCCGGCTTCTGGGCTGTCCTGCTCGCTTTCTTTGCCTTGCTGGCAACGGTCGCGATCTATTGGCTCGCGATCCACCCGGTAAACAAATACTGGATGGAAGGCGCGCCGGTGGGCGCACCTGGCGCAGCCTTCTTCGGGGCTGGCGGGAAGCGCGACGGTCCGCAGCCGGATTGGACCGAACTTCGTGATCGTTGGGAATATGCCCATGTAGCGCGGGCCGTTCTCACCAGCATCGGCTTCCTGGCTTTGGTGATCTCACTTGTCGTTTAGTCGCAGTCTGAGCGAGATGACACATCGGCAGAAGGCAATCTCGGCTGTTACTTTCCGTCGCAACAGATGACACCACGGCGGCGAGTCCGACACCAGGCCGCGGGCGATCGGCGCAACGAACGCCAACGGTCGCGCCTGATGCTATGTACCCTTCACGATTCTCGGTTTAGCCGGTCGACGGGATTGAGCCGAGCTCTCGAGGGCCAAGGCCAACCGCTTCTCGTCTTCGATGGCGCGATCGACTGCCTCGATTTCCTCTTGGAGCGCCTTCAGCTCGGCTCCGTAGCTGGAGCCGTCGCTGTCTCCGATCTGAAAGCCGCTTGCCCGCATCGCGTCGCGAGTATGGTGCACGTTGCGGACTCCTTCGCGTCGAGTCGCGATCAGGATTTCCCTAAACTCTTCAAGACGTTCAACGTGATTGCGAGACATTGCGTTCTCCTATTTCATCGTCATCGTCGCCGCCGGCGATTCAGAACGGCTAAAACTTTCGGCGCAGGAGGTTCAAGTGATTACAGGAGATACTCTCGACAAAGCGTGAGTACGGAAGCTCAAATTTGAACGTCTTGGAAAAAACTGGAGAGCGGCAGACGGAAATTGGCTTGAGACCAACCGATCACCGACCGGCCGCGATTTCTCACCTTGCTCTAGCAATTGGGAAGGCCGGCTCTCGATAACATTTCAAGGAATCTCGAGTGCTGATGATCCTTGACATAGCGTGGCACAAAGCCGGGGCAGACATTGCCCAGGTTGAGATGTGGAAGTTGTGAGAGGCAATGGTGGATGGCTCGGGACGCCTCTTCGTTGTTTCCGGTTGCCGACGCGGCCGCAGCCCAATATAGGGCGCCTCGAACGAAACCCGGCTTTGTCCTGACCACCCTGCGGGCGACTTCGAGCGCCCGCTGATCGTCTCCGCCGGCAAACAGCGCCACAACCAAGCCGTGGTGACGCCAGTAGTCGATGACGTCATGCGCCCCGAGCCGAATTGCCTCGTTGGCCTCGCGGACTGCTTCGCTGACCTGTCCGCGGAGGGCAAACAGCATCGCAATATCGCCGTGACCGCTTGGATAGTTCGGGTTGAGGCTGATTGCATGGCGGCACTCGACGACCGCCTCGTCGATACGGCCAGAACTTTCGAGTGCGAATGACAGGATACACCGGGCAATTTCATCGTCCGGCACCGCCCTCACGGCGGCTTCCGCAAGCTGAAGCGCACGCTCGATCAGCCCTTCCTCCCGAAGCAGTGCGCCAAACGCCACGCCCATGGAGATCACGATCGAGAGCGTCCGCTTCGCACGGGCGTTGTCGGGGCCTATCAAGAGGGCCTTCTCGGCAAACTCAATCCCGACCAACAGCGAATCCTGGGTCATCTCAAAATACTTCATGAGAGCCTCGTTCACCAACCTGCGCACTTCAGGGGGACCAGGCGGGCTTTTGTCACGGACTTTCCAGTTGGTCAGTTGAAGTTCGAGGATCACAGCCAGAACAACGGACTGCGCGATCCTGTCCTGGAATTCGAGCGCGTTCTCTGAGTTGCCGTCGAATTTCTGGGCCCAGACATGCTGGCCGCCAGCGGTATCGACAAGCTGGATGTTCACCCTCAGCCCATTGCCGGATCTCTGGACACTGCCGCTGAGCAAATATTGCGCCCGGAGCATTCCCGGCGTTTTGTCTTCTTCGCCTAGGCCTTTCTTCTCCATGGGCGAAGGCGCGGACAGCACGACATAGTCGGCTACCTCGGATAGGGCCGTGGTGATGTCCTGGACGAGCCCCCTGGCGAAAAAATCATCGCCCTGCTTTCCGGTCAGATTGGTGAAGTCGGCAACGCTGATAGACGGGCGCCCGAGGCGCTGGCCGGTCGGAATACCACTTGCCGACGGAACATTTGACGCCGGGTCGGCAGCAAGGAGCAGGGATTGCCAAAGCGCCCGCGTCTCTGAGCCAGGTTCGACACCGAACTCCTTCTTCAGCATGCTTCTGCAAGTCTCGTATGTCTTGATCGCCCTGTCGCGTTGGCCACGTGCGAGGAATAATTCCATCTTGAGCCGATAAGATTCTTCCCGCGTCGGTTCCATGGCCAGAAGGCGATCGGCAAGGACCAGCCCGGTTTCAGAGTCGACAAGGCGAGCCAGTTTCTCGAAAGACACAAGAGCGCGGCCGAGCAGCCTGTCGCGTTCCGATGCGACCCAGTCATCGAACCCACTGCTTCCCAAATAAAGTCCGTCGAGAAATGGGCCAATGCAGCTCGCCAAAGCCGTCTCGAGTTCGTGCGCGGACCGGGCCCCGAGACCCGCTTCGAACTCCTGCACGTCGACCCGAACCATCTCAGGCCTGAGATTGATGGACTCCCCGCTCGAGTGGATAAGATCTTATCCACTCGAGCGCGCGATAGATCCCGGCGCAAGACGCTGAGGGTTTGCCGAAGACTATTGCGCGAATGTTCGCTATCGCTGTCGCCCCATAACAGGTCCGCCAGCCTCTCCCGCGTCGCCGCCATGCCCGGGCTCTGGGCCAGATAAGCAACGATTGCCGGCCCCCGTTTCCCGGTCAGCCGAAGCGGGCCGGCCGTTTCATTATCAATCCGGAACCCGCCGAAGAGTGAGATTCTATTTGCAGCGCCGCTGTTCTCACTTCGCATTCGCTATCCCAGCCTGACGAAATCCTAACTCGAGACTAACGTTTCGCCGCCGTTGGCCCCCGCGCTCAAACGCTGCCGTAACGGCAAGTAACTTAGGCTTTCCTAAATTAGGGGAGCCAAGTCAACGGAAGACTTGGTTTGAGGGGTGGCCAGTGTCCAGGACAAAAGCCAATTTGCTGCTGCTATTCCTCAACCGCCTCGGCGACTTCCTGTCAGGCCTGGGCGCGGTCGGGCTGGGCATCGCTCTGCTGCTGCTCGGCGATCCTCTGCTTGCGGCGACGTCCGGCCTGCTGCACGCGCTGGGCAAATTCGGCAGCACCTTCCACACACCGGGCACTCAGGTTCCGGTGTGGCCGGCCGCCTGGCCAGATCCATTCCGCAGCGCGGTGCTTGCCAGCCGGTTGCCGGCGATTTTGGTGGCGGCCGTCGCCCTGGGCTGGGCCTCGCAGGAGGTCTGGTCGGGCGGATCCTTCGCGGTACTCGCCATGCCGCTGACCTTGCTTGGTTGTTACGCTCTGTGGACCAGGGCCGATCTGCTGCTGTTCGGCGTGGGGATCCCTCGCCAAATTTCCACATGCTGAAAATGTCCGCTTTGAAACGGCTGCTCGATGGAGAATGACATGTGCCCAACTGTGCATCAGGACGTAACTGGCTTGTCTGTGACAGGCTCCTTTCACGAGCAGCCGCGGATGAGAGGGGAAGGCATTCCGAAGCCGGCGAAGCGATCGGTCAGGTGGCCGGCAAAGCGGGTTAACTCGTACTTTGGACTGGCGGGAGCACTTGCCGCTTCGATGTTTTGGGGACCGCAGGCACATGCCGCCGATGTCGATGTCGCCATCGTATTCGCGGTCGATTTCTCGTCCTCGATCGATCCGAAGATTGCCGACCTGCAGCGCGAGGGTCATGCCGCCGCGCTCACGTCGCCAGAGATCATCGCGGCCATCACGCGCAACTACGTTGGCTGCATCAGCGTGGCCTACTTTGAATGGTCGAGTCCCGGACACGCACGCACTGTGCTTCCGTGGACAAACATCTGCGGGCTGGAAGACGCCAGAGCGGCAGCATCTGTGATCAGCAAGGAAGGCGATACCGGGATCACCCGCCGAGGACGCAGAGGAACATCCGTTTCCTCAGCCATCGACATCGGCAGTCTTCTGCTCGACCAGTTTCCTGGAAAGGCGGCCAGGAAAGTGATCGACATCTCTTCCAATGGTGAGAACAACGATGGACTTCCTGTTCAGCCGAGCAGGCTGAACGCCATTGCCAAGGGATACACGATCAACGCGATCGCCATCCCGATGGAAGATGAGAGCCCCGACAATACGTTGGCATCCTATTTTGCCAAATCGGTCATTGGCGGCTCCCAGGCCTTCGTCATAACGCCGAAGGGGCCGGACGACTACGCAATGGCTCTTCGCCGCAAGCTGGTCACTGAAGTAAGCATGAACGTCGACCGACCGCTGTGAAGGCTAGGTGGTGCGCCGATGGCGCAGCAGCAATCTCCAGCATGGTTGCTGCCAATATCAGCTTGCAGGGTCATAGACCGATTCCCACGGCTATTCCTCACTTCGCTTCTGCGCGATCAAATCCAGCCGTTCGCGGTCGGAGCGTTCGCGCTCGTCGCGGTTGCGCACGTCCTTGTAGGCGCGTTGGACCATGTTGGTGCGCGCGTTTGCCGTGGCAATCAGGCCGGCCTCCTGCCTGGCGCTCTCCAGGCTTTCTTCCTGGCGCACGACGGCCTGGGCGATGCGCCGGTGGTAGAGATCGGGGAACAGGCTGGAGAGGGAATTGTCCTGGTCGAAATGGCCGATCAGTTCCCTGGCCTCGGCCTCGGCGGCGTTTGCCGCGGCCAGGAAGGTGGCGTGGCGGGTCTCGTGCAGCGCCTTCAGCTGTTCCTGCACCTTGACCAGTTTCCGCAGGCGGTCCTTGCGCGTGCTCATCGCTACCTCGCCAGCGTCAGGTCGACAAAACCGTCGACGAACAGCGACAGCATGGTGCCGATGGCGAAATAGAAGATGATCATGCCGCCGGCAATGACGAAGGGCTGCGAGATGAAGTAGATCGGGATCTGCGGGGTCAGCTTGTTGACGAAGCCGATCGTCAGGTTGACGAGAAGAGCGTAGGCGACAAACGGACTGCCGAGGCGGATGACCAGGAAGAACGTGTCTGACACGGTGTCGGCGACATCGACGAGGGCTGCCTGCGGGTTGAAGAAGATGTTGACCGGCGCGACCGTGTAGGACGTTACCAGGGCGCGTATGATTTCGTGGTCGAAATCGAAGACGAACAGCATCATCAGCGCCGAGAAAGAGATGATGGCGGCAAGGGCTGCCTGCGGCTCGGGCTCCTCGATCGCCGGTCCGCCGGAGCCGCCATAGCCGATCAGCATGGCGATGGCCGAGCCCATGAAGCGCAGCGCTTCCATGTAGAGCCTGGTCATGGCGCCGATCAGCCCGCCGACCAGAAGTTCCGAGATGATCATCGGCACCAGGATCTGCGGGCGCGCATCGACGAAGGGAAAGATCTTGTCCCACAGGAAGGCGAGCAGGCCGCCGGTGGCGGCGACCGCCACGAACAGCCTGACCTGGACCGGCACGCGGGCGCTGGACAGGCCCGGCATCAGCATGAAGCAGGCGCCGATGCGGCAGAAGGCGAGGAACGCCGCGATGACGACGCTCTGCGAGAGAATGCTCACGATATGGTCCCGAGCACCCTGATCTCGACGCCCTTGGCGATTTCGACATGGGAGAGCACCGGCAGCGTGGTGAACAGGCGCTCGATGATCATGCGCACATAGGGGCGGGCGTCGGGCGCGGTGACGAGGACGAAGCGCTCGCCGGCTTCGAGGAATTTCTTGATCGCCTTGGTGGCGTCCTGGCCGAATTCCTCAAGCTGGCGCGGATCGATGTCGAACTCGCGCACCTCGCCCTTGGCGTCGCGCTTGAGGCTCTGGTGGAAGGCGAGGTCCCAGCGATTGCCGAGGCGCAGCACCTTGAGCACGCCGCCCTCCGAGAGGTCGCCGCAGATCTGTTGCGCCATGCGGATGCGGACATGTTCGACGATCTGCTCGGTGCGGCGCACATGCGGCGCGATCTCGGCGATGGCCTCGATGATCAGATGCAAATTGCGGATCGAGACGCGCTCGGCCAGAAGCAGCTTCAGCACCGCCTGCAGGCCGGGATAGGAGATGTGGGTGGTGCAGATCTCGTCGGCGAGCTTGCGGTATTCCTGGTCCTGACGCTCCAGCAGCGCCTTCATGTCCTTGTAGGACAGAAGCTGCGGCAGGTTGTTGCGGATGACTTCCGAGAGATGGGTGAGCAGCACCGACATGTTGTCGGCGAAGGTGTAGTTCTCGCGCTTCAAATCCTCGGCGAAGGTTTCCATGACGGAATAGGCGCGCATGCCGAAGGCCGGCTCGCGGATCTCTTCGCCCGGTATCTCGGGCACGTCGCGATTGCCGAGAAGCACCATGATCTCGCCGACCCGCATCTGGTATTCGGCGACCACGGTGCCGTGCACCTTGATCTGGTAGCTCTTCGGCGGGATGGCGAAATCGTCGGCGACGCGCACTTCCGGCACGACGAAGCCATATTGCTGCGCGAATTTCTTGCGCATCTTGGACATGCGGAAGACCAGCTCCTGGTGCGATACCAGGAGACGGGTCGAAAGCTGCTTGCCGATGAGAAGCTCGATCTCGGCGGTGGCGAGCGAGGCCTTGACCGAGTTCTTCTCCTCCTCGACCTTGCTTGCCTTCTCCTTGTCCTTCAGCGCCTCGGCCTCGGCGAGGACGCGGTTGGCGCGCATCGGAATGATATAGCCAAGGCCGGCCATGCCGCCGGCCAGCGCGAAGAATGGGAAGAGCGGCAGGCCGGGCATCAGGCCGAGCAGCACCAGCAGCGCCGCCGCGACATAGAGGGCGCGCGGATGGGCGCCGAGCTGGCCGAACACGGCCTGATTGGTCGAGCCGCGGGTGCCGCCCTTGGAGACGAGCAGGCCGGCGGCGAGCGAAACGATGAGCGCGGGAATCTGGGTGACGAGGCCGTCGCCGACCGACAGCTTGATGAACACGTCGGCGGCCTGGCCCATGCCCATGCCGTGCCTGATGTAGCCGATGGCGATGCCGCCGACGATGTTGATGGCGGTGATGATGAGGCCGGCGATGGCGTCGCCTCGGACGAATTTCGAGGCGCCGTCCATCGAGCCGAAGAAGGAGGACTCCTCCTCCAGTTCGCGTCGCCGCAACTGCGCGGTCTTGTCGTCGATCATGCCGGCGGAGAGGTCGGCGTCGATCGACATCTGCTTGCCGGGGATGGCGTCCAGCGTGAAGCGGGCGCCGACTTCGGCGATACGGGTGGCGCCCTTGGTGATGACGATGAAGTTCACCACGATCAGGATCATGAAGACGATCAGGCCGATGACGAAGTCGCTCGCCATCACCAGCTTGGAGAAACCGGCGATGACGTAGCCGGCGGCGTGCGTGCCCTCATTGCCGTGCGACAGGATCATGCGCGTGGTGGCGATGTTGAGCGACAGCCGCAGCATGGTGGCGATGAGCAGCACGGTCGGAAACGAGGAGAAATCGAGCGGCCGCTGGATCCACAGCGCCACCATCAGGATCAGCACCGAAAGCGCGATCGAGAAGGCGAGGCCGATGTCGATGAGAAAGGCCGGGATCGGCAGGAACAGCACGGCCAGGATGACGACGATGCCGAGCGCGAAGAAGATGTCGCGGCCATTCTTGGCCACCGCGCCTGGCTGGATGCTTTCGGTGATCGCCATTGAAGTCCTCGAACCATGTGCTGCCGCGCATGCGACAACCGGGCGAGGGTAACTGGCCAAGCTTGCGCGAGGGTGGGAAAGTGGCTCGCTCCGACGTCTCGCAAAAAGGAAGACCCATGCTTGTGATCATCGGCACGATCCGCCTGCCGCCCCACAAGTTCGAGGAGGCTAAGTCCGCGATGGAGCACATGATCTCGGGCAGCCGCGCCGAGGATGGCTGCTTCGAATATTCCTATGCGCGCGATGTGCTCGATGCCGGGCTGATGCGCGTCACCGAGGTGTGGCGCGACAGGGCGGCGCTCGATGCGCATTTCCGCTCACCGCACATCGCCGACTGGCGCTCGAGCTGGCCGGCGCTGGGCATCGGCGAGCGCAATCTCTTGCTCTATGAGGCTGGCGAGCCGATGCCGACCTGAGCGCTTCACGCAATGAGCGGCCTCTTGGCCACAACGGCGTCTTCCATGTCGCCATTGTGGTTGCCATGCGGTGTCGGCGGGCGTATCAGCGGCTTTCCGTTGCCTTTTCCGATATCGGCGAGCCGCCCCGGTGCTTTCCAGAAACCAACCGCAAGTCTACGCCCGCCGGCTGCGCGCGGTGCTTTTGAGGTCGATCCCGCTGCTCGAGGCGCGCGGCATCGCGGTGGTCATCCTGGCCGGCATCATCGGCGTCATGGCGGGCATATTGGTTACCGCGATGAGCCAGATCGTGCAGGATCTGCACGGGCTGTTGTTTGGCGTCCAACCAGGTGGCCGGCTTTCCGGCATGTTCTCGCTCGCCAATCCGATGCAGGCGCTGATCCCGGCAATCGGCGGCGTCCTGCTCGGGCTGAGCGTGATCTGGCTAAGAAAGCGGAAATTCCGCACACCGGTCGATCCGATCGAGGCCAACGCGCTCTATGGCGGGCGCATGTCGCTGACCGACACCTTCATCATCGTCGGCCAGACGATGATCTCCAGCGGCTTCGGCGCTTCGGTCGGCCTGGAGGCCGGCTACACGCAGGTCGGCTCCGGCGTGGCGTCGCGGCTGGCGCGGATGTTCAGGCTGCGCCGCAACGATGTCCGCATCCTGGTCGGCTGCGGTGCCGCCGGCGCCATCGCCGCCGCCTTCGACGCGCCGCTGACCGGTGCCTTCTACGGCTTCGAACTGGTCATCGGCATCTATTCGGTCGCCAATGTCGCGCCGGTCATGACCGCCGCGATCTCGGCTTCGCTGACGGCGGAAATGTTCGGCGGCGTGCCGTTTCCGCTGGAACTTGCCGGCCTGCCGGCACTCTCCCCCAGCCAGTATGTGCCGTTCTTGTTGCTTGGACTGCTCGGGGGTGCGGCCTCGATCGCCATCATGCAACTGGTGACGCTGATCGAACGCGGCTTCAACAGGCTGTCCATCGATGCCTCGCTGCGCCCCGTCATCGGCGGCGTCATTGTCGGCCTCCTGGGGCTGATCACGCCGCAGGTCCTGTCCAGTGGCCATGGCGCGCTGCATCGCGAATTCGCCATGAATTACGGTCTGGCCGTTGTCGCCAGCGTCTTCGTGCTGAAGCTCGCGGCATCAGCCGTCTCGCTCGGCTCCGGTTTTCGCGGTGGCTTGTTCTTTGCTTCGCTGTTTCTCGGTGCGCTGCTCGGCAAGGCGTTCGCCGGCGTGATGGCGCTGATCTCGCCAGCGACCGGTATCGACCCTTCCGTGGCGGCGGTCGTCGGCATGACGTCGCTGGCCGTCGGTGTCGTCGGCGGTCCGCTGACGATGACCTTCCTGGCGCTGGAATCGACACGCGACCTGACACTCACCGGCGTGGTGCTGGCCGCCTCGATCATGGCGGCGATCCTGGTGCGCGAGACCTTCGGCTATTCGTTCTCGACCTGGCGCTTTCATCTGCGCGGCGAGACGATCCGCAGCGCCCATGATGTCGGCTGGATGCGCAGCCTCACCGTCGGCTCGATGATGCGCAAGGACATCAGGACGATCGATGCCTCGACGACGCTGGCCGCCTTTCGCAAGGAAATCCCGCTCGGCTCGGCCCAGCGCGTTATCGCCGTCGATCCGGGCGATCAGTATGTCGGCGTGCTGATCGTGGCCGAACTGCACAGCGATCCCGCCGGCGGCGAGGTGCCGGTGCGCGATCTTGCCCAGTACAAGGATGCCGTCCTGGTGCCCAGCATGAACGTACAGGCCGCCGCCGAGACGTTCCAGCGTGCCGGCGCCGAGGAGTTGGCCGTTGTCGAGGACTTCACCGACCACATCGTGCTTGGGCTGCTGACCGAGGGCCACTTGATGCGGCGCTACGCCGAGGAACTCGAAAAGGCACGCCGGGATCTGTCGGGCGAAGGATAAAGCTGCGGTCCGCGACCGCCGTCAATGCTCGATCGGTCCCTTAGCCATCACGAGCGCCGTGCCGGCGGTCGTCGGACGCTCGATCACACGACGCACGCGCGGCGGTTCGCCGCCGCTGTGCAGCGCCCGCAGGCGTTCGCCGACCATGGCGTCGGCATGGGTGATGCGGCTATTGTGCCTGACATATTCGAGCCAGGTCGGCGTGTGATAGTGCTCGATCCATATCGTGGGATTTTCGAGATCGCGCGCCAGCGTCCAGTTGCGGGCGCCGTCGCGGCGGCGGATGCGTCCGCGTTCGGCCATGGTGGCGAGGAATTCCGCCTCGTCCTCGTGCCGGATCACATATTCGATCATGATGGCGATGGGGCCGCTGCGCGGCTTCAGGTCGAGCGCCAGATGCGGCTCCTTGAAGCGGTTGAGCGGGTCGAGGTTCAGCACCTGCTGCTGCGGCAGCGGCAGTACGAGGCCGATGGCGCCGCCGGCCAGCATGGCGATGGCGGCCGCGATCAGCGCCGTTTCGGCGCCATGCGCATCGGCGACGACGCCCCAGATCCAGCTGCCGAGCGCGATGCCGCCGAAGGTCGCGGTCTGGTAGACCGACAAGACCCGGCCGACCACCCAGCGCGGCGTCGCCATCTGCACGGTGACGTTGAAATGCGAGAGCGCGATCACCCAGCAGGCACCGCCGACCAGCAGGCCAAGCGATGTCTGCCAGGCATGCTGGCTGATCGCCGCATTGAAGGCGCAAACCGCGAAGCCGGCGAAGGCGCAGCGCACCATCGTCTCGCTGGAGAGCAATTGCCGCAGCCGCACGCTGATCAGCGCGCCGCCGACCGCGCCGATGCCGAAGGCTCCGAGCATGATGCCGTAGGTCAAGGCGTCGCCCTTGACGACGTCGCGCGCCACAAGCGGCAGGAGCGCCAGGACAGCGCCGGCGCTGAAGCCGAAGGCCGCGCCCCTGACCAGCACCTTGCCGATGTTGGGCGACATGGCGACATAGCGCAGGCCGGCGCCCATGGCCGCGCCCAGCGACTCGCGCGGCAAGGTCGATACCGGAACATCGGGCTTCCAGCGCGCCATCACGACGATGAGCCCGATATAGCTCACCGCATTCGCCGCGAAGGCGGCCGCGGCACCAGCGGCGGCGACGATGATGCCGCCGATCGCCGGGCCGACGCTGCGCGTCAGATTGAAGCCCATGGAATTCAGCGCGACAGCCGCAGGCACCTTGTTGCGCGGAACCATGTCGCCAACGGAAGCCTGCCAGGAGGGGCTGTTAAGCGCCGTGCCGCTGTCGATCAGGAAGGTGAAGGCCAGGAGCGTCCAGGGCGTGAGCAAATTGTAGTAGGTGAATACGGTCAGAAGCACCGAGACGAACAGCATGAAGCTCTGTGCGACCAGCATCACCTTGCGCCGGTCGAAGCTGTCTGCGATGGCGCCGGCGACGAGCGCGAACAGCATGATCGGCAAGGTGGTGGAGGCCTGGACCAGCGCGACCTGATAGGGCGAAGTGGCGATCGTGGTCATCATCCAGGCCGCGCCGACGCCCTGGATCAGGCCTCCGAAATTCGAGACGAGACTCGCGGCCCATACGGCGCGGAAGATGCCATGCCGGAAGGGCGCCAGCGCCGAGACGCCTTCGCTTTCCGGTTTTTCGTCGATCATGGATAGGTTCCTGCCACAGCGTGCTGATCCTTGCGCTGATCGTTTCCCCGGATGGTTTGCCGAAACTATGGCATCGCGCCGAAAAGGGCGAATGTCTTGCGCGGAAGATCATGGTCCAACAAGGGGATAGCAAAGGGCCACGCTTCCACTTGCTTGCCGGATGCCTTATCTCAACGTGCCTCGCGGCATGCAGCATCTCGGTAGGTGGCCCGCGGTCTGGCCGCCGGCATGCAAGCGAAGGAAAAGCTCCATGCCGACCCTGGCAAACGCTCTCCTCAAAGCGCAGCAAGAATGGGTCCCTAAAACCCCTTGATCAAAACGGATAGTTCCAGGCTCAGAACCCGTTCTGGATGCGCTCGAAGATGACGTTGGTGAAGGCCGATATCTGGCCGCCGATGAACGGGCCGGTCAGCGCCACCACAAGCATGATGGCGACGATCTTCGGGACGAAGGTCAAGGTGATTTCCTGGACCTGCGTCAGCGCCTGGATGAGGGCGATGCCGATGCCGACCGCCATGGCGACCAGCACGACCGGAGCGGACGCGGTCAGCACCGTCCACACCGCATACTGGACGATGTCGAGTGCGTCGGCCTCGTTCATGTGGCGGCTGGCCTAGCTTGCCGGTTTAATTGACACGCCTGCGCCGACGGGGACCTGGGTGCCATCCTGCAGCACAGCGATAAGTCCGTTGCTGGCGAGCGTCACCGAAGCCACCGTTCCCGTGGTCTTGCCGTCGGCCGAGGTGATCGTGCGTCCGATGATGGCGTCGGCCTGCGACAGTGCCGAGGACTGCATGATCTGCTCGAGCTTGGTGTTTGTCTGAACCGACTGCTCGACCTGCGAGAAGGTGGCGAGCTGGGCGACGTATTGCGTCGAATCCATCGGCTTGGTCGGATCCTGGTTCTTCATCTCGGCGATCAGAAGCTTCAGGAAGGACTGGTAGTCGACCGCTGTCTTCGAGGTCGACGTGGTGGTCGAATTGGAGCCGACCGGTATCGTCGTCGTCATGTCCACGGTCATTAGTAGCGTGCTCCCACGGCAAGCGGGCGCGACGCGCCCGGAACATCGTCATTGCCGCCAAGCGCGCGGCGTTCGAGAGGATAAAGCGAACGGATCGCCTTCAATGCCTCGTAGATATGGTCCTCGCCGACCATGCGGTCGATCTGCTTCAGCGTGCCACAGATCTCGGCGTCCTCGAAGCTGGCCAGGAATAGCGGCAGGGAGCGGCGGAACATCTCGCGCGCTTCGTCCGCGCCGGCGGGGTTCATCAGCATGACCTGCAGGATGAAGTACAGCTGCCTGAGCGGTGTCGAGGCCTCTTCGGCCTGGATCACATGGCTCTCGAGCAGAAACTGCACATCGTTCATCAGTTCGACGGTAACCTTGCGGTCGACGCGGATGACGGCGCCGTTGATGTAGATCTTCTCGTTCGGCTTCAACGAGATCTTCAGCGTGTTGGTCATTGAATGCCGTCGCGGATGATCTGGGACACTTCGATCAGCCCTTCGAAATTGTCGGTGCGGCCCTGGCGAATATCCTCCGCCTCGCGCAGCAGCCACAGGCCGATGGAAATCAGGTTGGCGCGCAATTCCTTGGGAAGCGCATTGTCGCTGGAGCCGAGATCCTCGACGAAGGTCGTCCAGACACGATTGGTGAAATGCAGTGCCTCCACCGCCTCCTTCGAATCCTGGCCGGCGGCGGCCGCCGCCGACAGCATGTCGATCGAGCGGGTCAAAAGCTCACGCTCACGGTCCTTGGCGTCCGAGACGGAGGTGCTTTGAACGTCGGCGTAGGAGAATTGGTACATCGTTGGCTCTACCGTTCCGCTGGAGTTGTCAGGTCAGGTAATTCAACAGGCTGAGCTGCTGCAGGCGCGCTGTCAGAGCAAAGGACGTCTCGATATGCTGCGTCAGATCGGCGACGCGGGTCGCGGCTTCCGCCGGGTCGACGGCTTCGAGATCGAGAATGTGCCGTTCGAACAGGTCGACCTGCGTCTTCATGCGGTCGCTGGCGTCCGAGACACGCTTCTGGACGATGCCGGTTTCCGACTGGACCTGGGCGATGCCGCTCAGCGCCTCGCCTACCAAGATCTGCGAGCGGCTAACGATCGTATCTTTCGCAGCCTGGCTGATGTTTGTGGACATCAGGCTGCTGACCATGGCAGCGGCCATGGCAAGCTTCTTGATGCCATCGCTGTTGGCGCCGGTCGAGGTCTCGGTGGTTTCGTTGAGCGCGATGCGGCTGACGATCTGCTGGTCGGTGGCATTCGACATGTTGGCCTGCCAACCAGAGCCGAGGAACTGCGGCTCGACGTCGTTGGTGATGAAGTCGTCCATCTGGGCGGCGGTGATGTTGGCGGCGAGCGGGTCATTGGGCGGGAAGCCGAAATTGGCGACGAAAGAGGCGTCGAAGGCGGCCTTGGCGGGTGAGCCGGGCGCGGTGAAATCGTTGATTGGCTTGACGTCGGTGTTGGTGCCAGCAAACAGGTATTCGCCGTTGACGCTGGTGTTGAGGATCGAGGCAAGCTGCTGGATCGTCGTCTGGCCGGTCGACCGGGTCAGGCTGTCGGAGTTGTCGCCCGACGATGCCGTGGTCAGGCTGGACAGGAAGGTCTGCGCGACGCTTGAGAGCTGGCCGAGCGAGGTCTGGGTCGATGAAAGCCGGGCCGCGACCAGTCCGTTCGAATCGACAATGACGTTGAGCCGGTCGAGATCGCGCGAAAAGGTGACGGACTGGGCGGTGCGTCCACCCAGCGCAAGTCCAACATCGGCGATCCTGCCGGTCGAGGACTCTTTCGTGGCTTTGACAAGATCGGCCTGCATGCGCATCTGCTGATAGCGCGCGGCGTTCGAAAGGGCAGCAGAAGAGACGGAAGTCATGGCTTTATCCCACCGCGCTCAACAGCGCCGTCATCATGTCGTCGACTGTCTTCATCATCCGGGCCGATGCCTGGTAAGTGTGTTCGAGATCGAGCATCAGCGACATTTCCTGGTCGATATTGACCCCGGTCGCGTTGGACAGCGCGTCGGCGCTGCGCTGTGCCAATGCCTCCTTGGCGTCGGCGGCGGTCGAAGCCTGCTGGCGCACGCTTTGGAGCCAGCCGATCGAATTGGCGGCGTAGTCGGAAACGCTGGACGTCGCCGAAATACCCGCCGCGGAATCGAACGTCATCGGCTTGTCGAGTCGGTCGCCATAAGCGATCAGGAGGTTGGAATAGGAGGCGCCGCCCGTGGTGTTCGCGACATAGGCCACACCGTTGGCGCCGCCATCGCGCAGCAATGTCGGGTTGCCGCCGGCGCTTGGATCCATCGCGGCATTGATACCGATCGTGCCGGCAAGACCGTTGACGAGCGTGCCCGCGGCCGGCACTGCCGGCGCGCCAGACCAGGTAAACAGGCCGGCGGCGTTGGGCATCGACGGGGCGGTCTCGGCAAAGGCGGTGATCAAGCCGCGCGCGGTTTCGTCGAGCTGGCTCTGCATGGTCGAGGCGACGCCGTCGCGCAATTGCAGCAGGCCGGCAAGCGTGCCGCTGGCGGTTGTGTTGCCACCGGTTCCCGCCGAAATCGGTACGTTGTCGATATAGACGGTGTTGCCGGCGGCCCCGGCGGCATAGCCGGCCGCCGGCGTGAAGCTCACCGTGCGCGGTATCGTCTCGAATAGCGTCGTGCCGTCGCCCGTGGTGATGACCATGTCGTTGTCGCCGCGCGTGAAGGTCGAGATCGGAACATAGTTCGAGATCTTCTTCAGCAGCGCGTCGCGCTGGTCGAGAGCGTCGGAAACATCGGTGCCGGAACGGGTTCCGGACATGACTGCCTGGTTGGCGTCCTCGAACTGGCCAAGCAGCGAGTTAAGGTCCTTGACCGCCGTGTCGATCTGGCCGTCCGTCTGGGTTCGAAAGTCCTGAATGGCATTGGAGCCTTCATTCAGGGAGCGCACGACCTGCTTGGCCGCATCGATGACGCTCGAGCCGAGATTCTGATTGGACGGCGATGTGGCATAGAGCTGCAGCGCCTGCTGCAGATTGGCGATCGCCGTCGAGGGCGATGACGCGTTGTCGACACCGTTGACCGAAACATCCAGCTGATCCATGCCGCTGTAGAGCGCGTTCTGACCGCTGTACGCCGACAGGGCACCAAGGTTCTGGCGGAACAGCAGGTCGTTGGCCGCACGCTGGACGTCAACGAAACGAGCGCCGGGCGCCGTGCTGGTGATGACGGAGATGCGGCGCGTGTAATCCGGATTGGAAGCGTCGGCGATGTTGCGCGAGACAACGCTGGTCTGCCGCGCGGTATTCATAAGCGCCGATTGGGCGATACTCAATGCGGAGGATAGCGACATGCTGGTCTTTCACGGGCGACGCCCGGTTTATCTCTTCAGGTTGACAAGGACGTCCATCAGGTCGGAACCGGTCTGGAAGACTTTCGAATTGGCGGTGTAGCTGCGCTGCGCCGCGATCATGTCGGTGAGTTCCTCGGCGATATCGACATTGGAGTTTTCGAGCGCGCCGGAGATGATGGAACCGGCCTTGCCTTCATTGGCGAAGCCGACACGGACCGCGCCGGAATCAGTGCCCTGGGCATAGACGTTGCCGGGAAGGGCCTTGAGCTGGTCCGGGCTCTGAACGTCGGCAAGCGGTATCTTGTAGAGCGGCTTGGAGGTGCCGTCCTTGTACTGGGCGTAGATGGTGCCGTCCTTGCTGATCTGGACCTTGTCGATGGTGCTCGGCGCGTTGCCGTTGACCTGGGCGTCGGAAACGGTGAAGCCGGTCCCGAGTTGGGTCAGCGTCGACAAATCGAGATTGAGGCTCGCACCGCCCGGCACGGTGAATGAAACGCTGGTGGGCGTGCCGGTGAGTTTGCCGGTCGTGGTATCGAAGGTCAGGTTGGCCGTGCCGAGTGCGCCGCCGGTGTAGGGGAACGATGTTCCGGCCGTCGCCTTCGACTGATCGAAAACCGCCACCTGCCAGGTGCCGGTACCCGTGTTGGTGAAATAGACGTCGAGCAGCTTCTTGTTGCCGAGATTGTCATAGGCGACCATCGACGATTTCGAGGTGTACTGTGCTGTGGCGGCGTTGGCGCCGGGCAGGTTGGCGGTGGCGACCGCTGTCGCGCCTGCAGGCAGATTGCCGCTGAAACTACCCGCGGTGCTCGCAGTCGCGGTCAATCCCTGATCGGCGATGACAACCGGCTCCAGACCTTCGAAGCCGTTCACTGTCGCAGCCGGCGTGCCGTTGGCGTAGCTGTAGGCCATCAGCTGGAAGCCGGCCGCGTTGACCAGGCGGCCCTGCGCGTCGGGAACGAAGGCGCCGGCGCGGGTCAGATAGGGCGTACCGCTGGGATCCTGGACGACAAAGAAGCCATCGCCGCTGACGGCAAGGTCGGAGACAGAGGTGGTGTATTGGAGCACGCCCGGATCGCTGACCGCCTGCCGGATCGTCGTGGTGACGCCGCCGGAATTGTAGGCGCCACCCGTCGACGGCATGATCAGCGTCGAAAATTCGGCGGAGGATCGCTTGTAACCGGTGGTATCGGAATTGGCGATGTTGTCGGCTGTCGTCGACAGGCGGTTGGCCTGTGCGTTCATGCCGGAAACGCCGGTCCGCATCATTCCGTAGAGGCTCATCGAGATGTCTCCGCAATATCCATGCCACTGGCGGCGAGGCTACGCGCCTTGTCTTGCGCGAAGCTGGCGCGATACGGCATCAGAACACCAGCCGGTAGCCGAGGAAGCGTTTGGAATCGATCGGGTCGGTGCCCAGCTTCTCGCGCAGCTTCTTGCGCAGTTTGCTGATGTGGCTTTCGACCACGTTCTCCTCGACCTCTTCGTCGAAGATGCCGTAGATGGCGTTGAACACCTGGGTCTTGGTAACCCGGCGGCCGCGGTTGCTCGCCAGATATTCGAGGATGCGGCGTTCACGGCGCGGCAAGGGCAGCGGCTGGCCGTCGATCTCGGGATCGCGGCCGTCCATGAAGATGCGCATGGCGCCGATCTCGGTGTAGGCGACGTCCTCCTGGGCGCGGCGGCGAATGGCGGTGATGCGGGCCAGGATCTCTCTGATGTGGACGGGCTTGCGGACGACGTCGTCAACGCCGCTCTCGAACAACCGCAGCGTGTTTTCCAGCGAATGCTGTTCACTGAGAGCAATGACAGGAGCTCCGGTGCGGTCGCGGATCTGGCGTGGAGAGATCGAGCCTTCGCGGCAGTCGCCGATGAGGAAGGCGCGGACCGAGCGCAGATCGGCGTCGGCGGCCGAGTTCACCCACTCGCCGAACTCGCCGGGCGCGAAACCCGCGCAGGCGACCCCCTCGCGGTCGAAAAGTGAATTGTATCCCTCTGTTACGAGCTCTCGCTCGTCAACGATAACGATCATCGGCCCCGCCTCCGAATCAGCACATTTGCCCCGTGGAAAGAGGCGTAACCGGTGGCGGGAATCCTGAACACGGTCATTTCTTGTAACTAGTTTCTTGGGAGTCTGGAATCGTGCCGGTTGCATTAGCGTGCAGCCAAATATGCTTGAGGGGCCAAGTCAAAAGGGAGCCACGGTGCAGTGCGGCTAGCATATAGGAGGCTGAAAATACGCCTATGGGTTGCAGAAGGACCGGGCGTTGGTTGTCCATTTGCCAAAACCGGTGGCAACCATGTTGGCGATGACCCGGCAGACATAGACCTTCTGCGCCGGGTCGTTGTCGGGACCGGCGTGATAGCGCGCGACGGCCATCGACCAGGTCTCGTGGCGGGCATGGAGACCGGCCAGGAAACGTGCCGCGTAGTCGACATTCTGGCGGGGGTCGAGCATGTCCTCAACGCTGCGGAAATGCGAGGCGTGGTAGTGATGATTGATCTGCATGCAGCCGAGATCGATCAGCCTCTTGCCCTCGCGCTGGGCGTTGGCGAAGGTGGCAAGTGCCTCGGTCCGGCTTTTCGGGAAGACTGCTTTTCCTTCTATATTCAAAGCGTTAGGCTGAAGGCTGCCTTTCTTGCCGGTCTCTGTCAGGCCAACCGCGTAGAGGATGCCGGCGGGTATGCCGTAGCGGTCGGCGGCACGCAGGATCTCGGGCTCGCAGGGATTGGTGGCGGCGGCGGCGCCGCCCGCAAGGCTAGATAAAGATATCGCCGCCAGCGCGCTCGCGAGAAGGTGAAACGGCGCGGCCGTGTGCTTGCGCGTCATCGTGGTTACCCCTTGCGGACTGCTGGCCCGGTTGCTGGCCGCCGGCTCCACCATTGCCGCCGCTGGAATTTCCGGGCTGAAAGGACGACTGGTCGCGGCCAGGCACCGCGGTCATCGACGCGGTTGCATCCGCCCGGGTTGTAGCCGCAACGGCCACCGACGGTTGCATGATGGTGACCTTATCAACCTCGAAGCCCAGCCCGCGCAGCGACTTGACGATCGCCTCGCTATCGCTGGAAAGCCGACGGTAGGCATCGTGTGTTTCGGGCTTCAGTTCAATCGAGAGTTGTTCTCCGGAGAGACGAAGGTGTGCCGTGACCATGCCCAGTTCGGCCGGGTGGAGTTCGATCTTCAACACATGTGTCGGAACGGCAACAGGGCTGGCCAGTTGGGTGGCCGCGGAAGCCGTCGAATGCACCTGCTGCGGGCCGCCATCGGCGGTTATGGCGCCGATCACGCTGAGCGCTGCCTGGCTCATCGGCGCCTGCGGCGGGGCAGGGAAGTTGCGTTCGGAAACCACTTCGATGCGCCCGGCCGTCGAGAGCCGTTTTCCTGGTTCGGAACGCAACGAAGACTGAACGTCGGCGATGGACTTCAGCTGTGGCGCCGCCTGTTTCGGATCCACGCCGGGTACGTCGGCCGGGATCGTCTCCGGCAAAGGGCCGGCGGCGATCGCATTGTCGCGCCGTGGCGCGCCAGCGGCGGCGTCGCGCGCGGACGGGTTGTCAAGTTTCGTCAACGGCCCGTCGACGAGCGACGCCCGCTCAGGCTTCGACATAGGTTCGACGGCGCCATTACCGGCGGCCGACTTCGGCCGGTAGCCCTTGGGCACAACCTGCCCGTCGACAGCGGCGTCCTGGCCGGTTTCGCCGACGTCGGCCGACTTGGTCGATGTCGAGAAATGGCGCAGGTCATGAAACGCCATCAGAAGCGGCAGATGATCGTCAAGCGGCGTTGCGCCGGCGTCGGACACTGGTGTTTCAGCGTCGGTATCCTTGGCCGCCCGGGCATCCTTGCCATCCTTCGTGGATTTCGCCGCCGTCAATCCGGTCGGTGCGGCCCGTGCGGTCGGCGCCTTGCCGTCCGGCATCGGCTTGTCCTCGCCCGCCTGCGCCGCAAGGCCAGCGGCGAGCTTGCTCCAGCGCGGATCGCGCGACCCGGCCTCAATCTGCGGCTGCTTTTCCGGGCGGGCCGGGTTCGCGCCGGCGTGCACCATCTTGCCGAAGCCGTCATCATCCTTCTTTCCCGGCACGGCCGGCTGGTCCGCCGTGGTGCGCGCGGCGGTAAATCCTGGCAGGCCTGGGCCGAGGCTGGGTGTCATTTCGGGGCGGCTCCAAGCATCTGGTCGATCAGGTCGAGCTGTCGACGGGTTTTCATCATGGCGGCGTCGGTCGGGTCGGTCTTGTCAGGGCTGGCCGAGGCTGCGGGCGCCGAGGCCGGGAGGACGGCTGCGGTTTCGGCCGAAGGAACCGGCGCGCTCGGCGCAACGGTCGCGACGCCATCGGCTGGCGCAACCAAGGGCTGTTCGGAGGCAGCGCCTTCGACGGGTGGCAATCCGGCGGCGTCGGCGGCCTGCGCGGCGGTAACTTCGGGTTGCGTCGGCGCAGCTACCGCGGGCGCCGGACTTGCGGCTGGAAGAGAAGCGGGTGGCGCCACCACTTCACCGGCGATGGCCTGTGCGGCGTCGAGCAGGTCGCGGTCACCATCCGACAGCTTGCTGCGATCGATCTTGCCGAGCTTGGTGCGCACATCCTCGATGGTGTCCGAGGTCACGGTGGACAGGCTGGAATAAAGCAGGGCGCGCGGATCGTCCTGATTGGTGTTGCCGTCGCGGCCCTGTTCGGCGCGCGTCGAGGCGAAGGCCGACAACTCGTTCAGGCCGTCGATCGCGGCACGGCGGGCGATGCGCAGATAGATCACCTTCTCGCGCTCGGGATCCATCATCGAGGTGATGTCGGCCAGCTTGTCCTGGCTGATCGACATGTGCAGCGCGATGACCCCGGAGACGAAAGAATCCGCGAACTGGCTGGCATAGGGCGAATAGAGGTAGCGCTCTACATACTGCGTGGAAGCAAGCGCGAAACGCGCGGCGTCGCCTTGCGCCACGGCAATGCCGACCGAGCGCCGCAAGGCCGCTTCCTCGACCAGCGTGCCGGGGCTGAGCAGCTTGGCCTCATCGAGCAATTTGAGTGCCGCCGCTGGATCGTCGCCGGCTAGGAGCGACCCCGTGACCAGGGCCAGGAATGCGCCGAGATCGCCGGGCAGCGCCATCGGATCGATCGGCCCGAGGGCTTTGATCGCGTCGCCGGGCCGGCCATTCAGATAGTCAATCACGCCCTTGGCGATGGCCAGGTCACCCGGATCGGCGGCGGCACGCGACACGGCTGCCTCGACAGTCACCGGATTGCCGCCGCTCATGCCATAGACCAGGAGCGCGCGAAAATTCTTTGGTTCCTGGAAATCCTGCGCATCCGCCTCGCGCAGACGCGCATCGGTCATCTCGAGCAGCTTGGCCTGCATCGGCATGGCGGCGTGATCGCCGGCGGCGATGCGGTCCTGGATGAGCTGCAGCGAGCGCACCAGCTGATAGGGCTGCAGCGCATCCTGGGCGAAGCCGGACGATGGATGTCCGGCAGCCAGCAGCAGCAGGCCCATCATGCGGCTGATGACGGCCACCCGTCTCATCCGCCGGCCGCCATCAATATCTCGATGCGACGGTTGACCGCCGCCATGGGATCGGCCGGATCCTTCGGTTGGCGGTCGGCGAAGCCTGCGACTTCGGTGATGCGGCGTTCGTCGACGCCGCCGCGCACGAGCATGTAGTAGGCGGAATGGGCGCGCGCCGTCGACAGCCGCCAGTTGTCGTAGCTGTCGCTGCGGAAGGGGCGTGCATCGGTGTGGCCGTTGATGCTGATGGTGCCCTTCTGGCTGTTGACGATGCGGCCGATCTTTTCCATCGCCAACACCAGTTCGCGGCGCGGCAAGGCCGAGCCGACTTCGAACATGCCGAAGTCGAGCTGATCGGTTATGGAGATGACGACGCCCTTGTCCGTGGCTTCGACCGAGACGCCGTCGTGCAGCTTGTCGCCGGGCTTGAAGGCATCGGCCAGCTGCCGCTTGACATCGGCCGCCGCCTTCAGCGCGGCGGCGGTCGGTGCCTTTTCCGCGGCCTCAGGCTTCGCGGCTTCTCGGCTGGCAGGGGTAGCGTCCGCCTTGGCCGCTTCCGCGGCGTTGCCTTGTCCGGCCTCTGCATTGCTGGCCTTGGTATTGCCGGCTTTGATATCGCCGGGCTTGACATCGCTGGCCTTGGCCATCGTCGCGGCCGCATCCTTGGCCAAGGGCTCGAGGGGCGCGTCCTTGAGAGGCGGTGCCGGCGGCACGGCCTTGACCTTGGCGACCTGTGTCTCGGCGGCCTTGTCGCCCGGCTTGACCGGGTCGCCTTCGATCCTGGGGCGCTGGGCACTCGCCTCGGCGCCCGGTGCCGCGACCTGCTGCGACCAGAAATCCGGCTCGAAGGGATCGCGATAGGATGCGCCACCGGAGGCGCCGGTCGCCGGGCCGGCACTTTGCGCGCCGCCGTCGCCCTTCTGGCTGACGTTCTGCATGACGCCGGTGTCGGTGGCGATCTCCGAGAGCACCGCGTAAGGGTCGGCGAAGAGATGTTCGTCGGACCTCTCGGACTGCTGTTGTTCCTGCTTGTCCTGTTTGCGTTCGGATGTACCTGCGCCACCGGTGCCGTCCTGCCCGCTCTTGCCTGTCGCCTGTTGCGGGCTTTCGGCGGTCGCGCCGATCGCATTCGGACCGTCACCAAGGTCTTCCAGACCCTTGCGGCTCGAGTTGCGGTCGACCAGCTTGACGGGGTTGAAATAGCTGGCGACAGCCGCCTTGGTCTGTTCGTTGGCGGCGTTGATCAGCCACATGACCAGGAAGAAACACATCATCGCCGTCATGAAGTCGGCGAAGGCGATCTTCCAGACGCCGCCGTGGTGACCTTCGTCGTGGTCGCCATGGGCATGCCGCACGATGATGATCTCGTGCCTGCCGTGATCGGCTTCAGCGACGCTCACGACAGAACCTCGGACAGAGTTTCCGACCACTCGGCCATGCGGGTCTCGAACACCGCTTCGTCGATGTTGACGGTCAAGTCGAAGCCGGGCGCCTCGGTGAAGTCGAGATTGGCAGTGCGCGGCCCGAGCGATGCCTTCAGTGTTTCGAACAGCGAGAGCGGCCCGCGCACGGCGATACGCACTGCTTCGCTGTCGCCGACAGCTTCACGAACCGCGCCGGCCAGCGCTTCAAGCGAACGCTTCTGCACGTCGTCGCTGACCACGCCGCCAATGATGCGGGCGACCGTGGCGGCGACGAGATCGGTGACACGCGCCTCCATGGCGTCGATGCGCGACGACACGGCGTTGCCGACATCGCCGCCGAAGCTCTCCAGAAAGATCCTCGCTTCCTCGGCATTGGCCTGGCGCTCCGCTTCCAGCGCGGCTTCATGGGCGGCCGAGAAGCGTTCCGTGAGTGTGGCCTCCGCCTGGGCAACCGCCTCGGCGATCAGGGTGCCGATATCGGCCTGGGATGCCGCCGGTTCAGGGGGCCGCCGAGGGTCGGCCGTGGCCTGAGGCGGGCTGACACGCTGCGCGCGCGTACCGAAATCAGGGAGGAGATCGAAAAGGGTTGCGGAGGGCATGGTCTAGGCCGCGACTTCCTGGGCCGCCCATTTGCGCAGGATCTGCGCGGTGCGTTCCTCGTTGATGTCGACCATGCGGGCAAGCCGCTCCTGCGGCGCGGGCCTGATTTTCTGGCGAAGATCGTCGAGCGGGGTGGCGCCGGGCCTTGCGCCGGGCAAGGCGCCGACGGCGGCATTGGCGGAAGCGGCTGCCTCCGGTGTCGGCAACGAGCGCTGGACCTCATCGAAGTTGGGGCCCGAAATAGCGGGCGTCGCCTTTGCCGTCAGCGCGGCAGCCATCGGCCGCAGGCCGAAGAAGGCGACCAGGAACACCACGACGATAAAGGCGCCGGCATTGATCAGCGTGCCGGCGTGCTGGCCGATGGAATCGAGCATTCCAGCTTGCGGAACCGCCTCGCCATCCAGTCCGTCGATGAATTCGACCGCCGAGACGTCGATGACGTCGCCGCGCTTGTCGTCGAAACCGGTGGCCGAACTCACCATCTTCTGGATCTCGGCGACGCGCTTGGCGATCTGTTCGGGGGTCGCTTCCTTGCCCAGGATCGTCTTCAGCCGGTCCTGGTTGACGACGACGGCGATCGACATCTTGGTGACGGTGTAGCCGTTGGAGACGGTGGCGATCTTCTTGGAGTTGATCTCGTAATTGGTGATCTCCTCCTTGCGGTCGTTCGCCGAAGAGGTCTGCGGACCCTCGGTGCTGGTCGCCTGGGTCTCCGGCAGGTTCTGCTCGACGCTGGCCGGGGTCGAAGCCTGCTTCTGGTTGCTGTTTTCGTTGGCCCGCACCGACTGCACAGACCGTTCGACGCGGGAATTCGGGTCGAAAATGGTTTCTTCGGTCTGGCGGGTGTCGGTGTTGATCTCGGCCTTGACGCTGGCGCGGAAATTGTCCGGGCCGAGATAAGGGGTGAGCGCGCGACGGATGTTGTCGCCGATCTGTGCCTCCACCGTCTGCTCGACGCCGAGCGTGCGGGCAGCACTGGTGTTGGAGGGATCATCGCCGGCGGCCAGCAAATTGCCGTTGGAATCAAGCACCGTCACCTTGTCGGCCGACAGGCCCGGCACGGCGGCGGCGACGAGATGGCGGATCGACATGGCGCTTTTCTCGGCGTCGATGCCGGAATAGCGGATGACGACTGATGCGGAGGGCTGTTGTTCGTCGCGGCGGAAGTTGGCGCGTTCGGACATGACGATGTGGACGCGCGCCGCCTTGATGCCAGTTATGGACTGGATGGTGCGGGCGATCTCGCCTTCGAGCGCACGCACGCGGGTGATCTGCTGCATGAAGGAGGTGAGGCCCATCGCGCCGACATTGTCGAACAGTTCGTAGCCGGCATTGGCACTGGTGGGCAGGCCCTTTTCGGCGAGCAGCATGCGCGCCTGCGCCGTGGGGGCGGCCGGCACCAGCACGGAGGTTCCGTCGGAGCCAACGTCGAAACCGATGCCTGCCTCGCCCAGCACCAGGCCGATCTGGTTCACGTCGGAACGATCGAGCCCGACATAGAGCGTGTCGTAGGCAGGGCGGTTGAGATAGACCGAGGCAATGCCGATGACGCCCATCACCAGGACGGCGATACCCGCCAGCATGGCGAGGCGCTTCACACCAAAACCGCGGAGATTCGAGATGATGCTCTGGATCTGTTCCGGCACGATAGAGCGACTCCCAGCATGACTGTCCGCCGGAACACTAGTCTCCGAAGCTTGTGCGAAAATGAAATCGGGCCGCGCTTGCGCGCGGCCCGTGAATTGGAGGTGGGGTGTCCGTCAGCTACGGCTGGATTAGCCGTTCTTGAAGAGCGACAGGATCGACTGCGAGGAGCTGTTGGCGATCGACAGCGACTGGATGCCGAGCTGCTGCTGCACCTGCAGCGCCTGCAGGCGAGTCGATTCTTTGTTCATGTCGGCATCGACGAGCTGGCCGACGCCACGGTCGATGGAGTCCATCAGGCTCTGCGTGAAGGTCTTCTGCAGGTCGATGGAGCTCTTGGCGGCGCCGAGGATGGTGGCTTGGTCGGTCAGCTGGCTCATGACCTTGTCGATCTTGCCGACCATCTGGGTGATGATGTCGTCGGTCAGGCCGGCCGCCGTGATGTCGAGATTGTAGGCGGAAACGTTGTCGATCCTGGCGACGACCGCGCCAGCCGCGGTTTGGCCGGCCGTGTTGGCGGCAATATCGGTGGCGCCGCCGGCGAGCGCGGTCGCATAGGCGTTGTCGTACAGGCTCTGGGCGGCCGCGGTGGCATAGACGGAGGTCTGGCGATCGAGCGTGCCCTGGTTTTTGACATCGGTCGCCAAACCGGAATCGAACAGCTTGGTGCTCTCGACATTTATGTCGATCGTTCCGAGCGAGATCGCGCCCGATGAGGAGCGATTGAAGGACGAGACGATCTTGGCGTCAGGCTGGACACCGTCATTTGCGGCCGCGACCTGCGTGGATGTCACCGACAGGAAATTCGAACCCGAGAAGGTGGCGGCATCCGCAAAGGACTTCATCTGCGCCTGGAGCGCCGTGATTTCGGTCTGCGTCTTTGCCTTGGCGGCAGCCGTCTGGCCAATGGTGGAGAGCAGCTTGGTCTTGATCTTGCCGATCGTATCAAGCGCATTGTTCATGCCGGTATAGGCGGTGTCGACCTTCGAGGCGCCGAGACCGAGTGCATCCTGCACGGTCGACAGCGCCTGGTTGTCGGAGCGCATCGTCGTGGCGATCGACCAGTAGGCGGCGTTGTCTGAAGCCTCGGAGACCCTGTAGCCCGTCGATATCCGTGCCTGCGTGTGCTCGAGCGATTTGTTGGTGGCGTTAAGGCTTTGAAGTGCCGTCAACGCCGCAGCGTTTGTCATGATGCTCGCCAAGAAACTCGCTCCTTTTTCCGAGCCGGTTTCTCAAAACCGGCATTGCCCTCGCGAGCCGCTGGCCCGCCCATGGATTGCCGTCGATTCGCCAATCCGTTGTAAGCTAATGGTTAACCATGACTAGCGCGTTATGGTTAACGGCCTGTTAAAGGCTTGCTTTCGAGAGTTAAGGAACGAGCGTTGCGCGGGGCTGGCGCAAACGCAAATCGGGCCGCGCTTTTGGCGCGGCCCGATATTCTAGTGTTGTTCGTGGTTGGTGAGAGCGATCAGCCGCGGAAGAGCGACAGGATCGACTGCGACGAGCCGTTGGCGATCGACAGCGCCTGGACGCCGAGCTGCTGCTGGACCTGCAGGGCCTGGAGGCGGGTCGATTCCTTGTTCATGTCGGCGTCGACGAGCTGGCCGACACCGCGGTCGATGGAGTCCATCAGGCTCGAGGTGAAGGTCTTCTGCAGGTCGATGGAGCTCTTGGCGGCGCCGAGCTTGGTGGCGGCGGTCGTCATATCCTTGAGCGCGGCGTCGACGACGGTCATCATCTGCTGGATCTGAGTGTCGCTGGCGGCCGTGGTGCCCGAGAAGATTTTCAGCGAGGCGACCGAATAGGTGTCGGTGGCCGCCGCGGCAGCGCCGAGGGTCGGGGCCGAGGCCGTTGCAGCAACACCGCTGATGCCGAGGCGGTCGGCGTCGAGGATGCCCTTCGCGGTCGGCGTTGCGCCTGCATCATACAGCTTGATGCTTTCGACGTTGACGTCGATCGTCGAGATCGACACCGCGCCGGTGGAGCTGCGGTTGAATGCCGAAACGACCTTGACGTCGGCAGCCGTGCCGGTAGCGGTGGACACCGAAAGCATATTCGTGCCGGAGAAGGTGGCGCCGTCGGCGTAGGCTTTCAGCTGCTTCTGAAGAGCGGCGATTTCGACCTGGGTCTTTTCCTTCGACGCATCCGTCTGGCCGTAAGATGCGGTCAGCTTCTGCTGGATCTGGTTGATGGTGGAGATCGCGCTGTTCATGCCGGTGTAGGCAGTGTCGACTTTCGAAGCGCCGAGACCGAGCGCATCCGAAACGGTGGACATGGCCTGGTTGTCGGAGCGCATCGTGGTGGCGATCGACCAGTAGGCGGCGTTGTCCGAAGCCTGGGAGACGCGATAACCCGTCGAGATGCGGGACTGGGTGGTGTCAAGGCTCTTCTGGGTGGCGTTCAAGCTCTGCAGCGCGGTCAACGCTGCGGCGTTCGTCATGATACTGGCCATGCTACTCGTACCTTGTTTTTACAGGTGTTTTTTTGACATACCGGCTTTCCCGGTATGACGGAGCGGCATCATGCCAATGACCGTTGTTTCGATCACCCGCCATCTGCGAGTGAATATGGCGGCAAGTCCCTACCAAAGGGCTAAACTGGAAGGTTAACCGAAAATAATTTGGGTAATTTCTACGATGCCGCGCACCCCGTCCAGCCTCTTCGGCGGACGGTGCTTCTACCGAGGCGTTACGGTGCGGACGATCAGTTGAACGAGCGCACCAGACTGCCGACGAGCAGGTTCCAGCCGTCGATCAGCACAAAGAACAGGATCTTGAACGGCAGCGACACCACGGTCGGCGGCAGCATCATCATGCCCATCGCCATGGTGATGGTGGCGACGATCAGGTCGATGACCAGGAACGGCAGCACGATCAGGAAGCCGATCTCGAAGCCACGCCGGATCTCGGAAATCATGAACGCAGGCACCAGGATGCGCAGGTCGACGGTGTCGCGCGAAACGGTCTGGCCGCGCTCGCGGGCGAGGTCGGCGAAAAGGTCGAAATCCTTGTCGCGCACATTGTGCAGCATGAAGGTGCGGAACGGATCCGAGATCCTGTCGAAGGCCTCGGTCTGGCTGATCTGGTTGTCCATCAGCGGCTTGACGCCGGTGTTCCATGCCTGGTCGAAGGTCGGCGCCATGACATAGAAGGTCATGAACAGCGATAGCGAGATCAGGATAAGGTTTGCGGGTGTCGATTGCAGGCCGATGCCGGCGCGCAGGATCGAGAAGGCGATGACGAAACGGGTGAAGCTGGTCACCATGATCAGCAGGCCCGGCGCCACCGACAGCACGGTCAGCAGGCCGAACATCTGGATGATGTAGCCGACGGTGGCGCCGTCGGCCTTGCCGATGCCGCCAAGGTCCAGCTGCTGGGCCGCTGCGATCGATGTGGTGGCGCCAATCAGCGCCGCGGCGAGAAGGAATTTTCTCATTCGAGCAGAAATGTCCTGATGAGTACTTGCTTGGCGTGTCCCTGACTGCGGATCGACGCGCGTTCGTCGAGATCTGCCTTCAGGTGCTGGTAGCCGCTGGCGCCTTCGATCTGGTGCATCTTCAAGGTGCGGACGAAGGCCAGAAGATCCTGATGGATGTCCTCCGACATGGCTGACGGCTGCGGCGCGTCATAGACCACCGACACTTCCATCCTGAGCCAGGTTTCCGCGGGCGAGGCGATGTTGGTGGTGATCGGCGCCAGTGCAACGAGGGTCGATTCCGTGCCAGGTTCATGCGTGGCGGCGGGCTCGGCCGTCTTGCCCTCATTCTCCGCAGCCGGCACCGATGATGGTGCGCCGACACCCTTGAGATAGCCGCCCGACATCCAGCCCATGCCGATGGCGGCGGCCGTCACCACCAGCAGCATGGCACCCTGGACGGCAAGGGAAGGACCCTTGCGATGCTGAAGCTGTTCGACGTTGGCCACGTTTTCGCTTCCCAATCCTAGAACGGAAGAACCTGGTCGAGAACCTGCTGGCCGTAGGGGGGTTGCTGGACCTCGGTGATACGGCCGCGTCCGCCGTAGGAAATGCGCGCTTCGGCGATGCGTTCGTAGGGGATCGTGTTCTCGGCGCCGATGTCGGCCGGCCGTACGATGCCGGCGATGGTCAGCACCCTGAGTTCGGCGTTGACACGCACTTCCTGCGAGCCTGTGATCATCAGATTGCCATTGGGCAGAACGTCGGTGACGATGGCCGCCACGTTGAGCTCCAATGTCTCGGATCGCTTTATCTCACCATCGGCGGTCGTGTCGGTTTGGGAATTCAGCGCTCCAGCGCCTTTGCCGGCAGTGCTGCCGATCTTGTCCCATTGGGCGCTGATATCGAAGCCGAGCTTGCGGTTGGCGGTACGGCTCCGGTCGTTCTGGTTCTTGAAGTTGGCGCGGTCGTTGATCTTGATCCTGACGGTCAGGATGTCGCCCTGAGACAGTGCCCGTGGATCGGTGAACAGCCGGCTCTGGCGATCGTCCCACAGCGAGAATTTCTTGACCGGCGCGCGCGGCGTCTCGGGATATTTGTAAAGGGACCCGGTATCGCCGCCGTCTATGCCGGAGCCGACCGGAGAGAGGGCCGGTTCCTTGCCGACTTCCTTGAGATTGGTGCCGCAGCCGGACAACGCAGCCACCGCGAACAGGATGAGCGTTCTGCGGATCATGACGGATCTACCCTTCGGGCTGCGCTGGCCATGATGCCGGTGAGCGTCGCCGCCGCCTTCTGGTCCATTTCATTGAGGATGACGCCAGCCTTGCGCGAATCGAGCTTCATCAGGATGGCCGCGGCCAGGTCGGCGTTGACGATTGCCAAGCGCTCGGCCGCGGCATCGGGCTTCATGCCGGCATAGATCTTGACGACGCCGTCCTCTGCCCGGGCCAGGAAGACCTCGCGCCGCTTCAGCCAGGTCTCGTATTCGGCCTTCTTTTCGTCCAGAGCCTTCATGCGCTCGTCGATACCGGCCTGGAGCTGCTTCAGCTCCTCGGCCTGCAAGGCATAGCGGCGGTCACGGGCGGCATCGGCTATGTTTGAGCAAAAGCGCTCGATCTCGCTTTGGTCCGGTGCCTTCTGCCGTGTCAATTGCTGGGGTGCCGCCGCAGGCTGCGCCCCTGGCAGAACCTGCCGAACGGCATCCTCGCCGTGCGCTCCGCCGCCGGAAACGGACATGGCCGCGAGAGCCGCGGCCGCGAATAGGATGGCGCGGGAGCGAGGTCTTTCATGGGATGAGAGGAAGAGGATCATCGGCATCGCCTATTGAAGAACCAGATCGGCTTGCAGGGCGCCGGCCGACTTGATGCCTTGCAGGATGGCAATGATGCCGTCCGGCTTGACGCCGAGCCGGTTGAGGCCGGAGACGAGGGTCTGCAGGTCCGGCCCGTCCAGCACGGCGACACGGGCGTCTGGCCGGCTGGCGTCGATGGCGGTGAACGGCTCGACCGCGGTTTCGCCCTTGGAGAAGGGTTCGGGCTGCACGACGCGCGGCGCTTCCGTGATGCGCACGGTCAGCGTGCCGTGGCTGATGGCGACGCGCGAAATCTTGACGTCGTTGCCGATGACGATGGTGCCGGTGCGCTCGTCGATGACAACGCGAGCCGGCGTGTCGGACTCGACCACCAGATTCTCGATCTCGGCGTAGAAGCGCGCCGCCGAAACATTCTTCGGCCGCCTGATCTGCACGGTTCGCGAATCGCGCTCGCCCGCCACGCGCATGCCGAAGCGCTGGCTGGTGTAGTCGTTGATTGCGTCGGCGATGCGGATGGCGGTCGAAAAATCGGGATTGCGCAATTGCAGCGTGAGGATCGCCTGGTCGTCGAACTCGGCTTTCACCGAACGCTCGACGATGGCGCCGTTCGGCACCCGGCCGGCGGTCGGCACGCCTTGCGTCAATTGCTCGGCCTGCCCTTGGGCGGTAAAGCCCGAAACGATGACCGCGCCCTGGCCGACGGCGTAGATCTCGCCGTCCGCCGCTTTCAGCGGCGTCATGATCAGCGTGCCGCCGGCAAGCGAGATCGCGTCGCCCATCGAGGAGACGTCAATGTCGATGCGCGCGCCCGACTGCACATAGGGCGGCATGTTGGCGGTGACGATGACGGCGGCGACGTTCTTGGCGCGTGCGCTGCCGCCTTCGGTGGCGATGCCGAGGTTTTCGAGCATGGCGCGGATCGACTGTTCGGTGAACGGTGAATTGCGCAGGCTATCGCCCGATCCGGCAAGCCCGATGACCAGGCCGTAACCGACGAGCTGGTTGTCGCGCGAACTCTGCAGCTGGGCGATGTCCTTGATGCGCGAGGCGACCTGGCCAGGCGGCAGCGAGCTTGGCCCGGGCGAAACGCGGAACATGCGAGTGGTGGTGGCCGGATCATATTCGGGATCGTCGTAGACGCCGCCATTCCTGGCCGCGAGTTCGCGCTTGGCCTTGGGCGTCAGGCCGTCAGCCAGCGCCGGCTGCAGGCCGAGCAAGGCCGCCAGCAGAAGGGCAAGCGGACGCATCATGAAGCGCTGACCTGGATGGTTCCGTCGGCCATCACCGTGCCGGAGAGGATCTTGCCGCTGTCGCTGTTGCGAACCTTGATGAGGTCGCCGGCGGAACCTGGCTGCAATGTCACGGCGGTGGCCGATATCGTCAGGCCGCCCGAGATGAAGAAGACCTGCACGGCAGCGCCCTGTTCGACCAGCCAGGCATCGCGAATGGCCGTCGAAGGAATATAGCGGCCGGGCAGCAGCGTGCGCTTGGCGACCTTGCCCTGGAGTTCCTCGGTCAGCGTCGCCATCGCCTCGGGCTTGTGCTTGCCCGGGATCAGGGTCACCTGTTTCAGGGCGGTGAGCTGGATGGTCTCGCCGGGATAGATGACCCGGTTGGGGATCAGCACGACCTCGCCGACGGCTTGATTGCTGGCGATCTGAGTGGCCGATTGACCTGTCGATTCCTGGGCGAAAGCCGGCATGCCGCCGGTCACCAGCGCAAGGACGAGCGCGGTGTGGCGGAATGCGGAGCAGGAGATCGGCATGGCCATCGTTACCTGATGTTCTTGGAGACGACGGAGGCCATGTCGTCGGCGGCCTGAATGACCTTGGAGTTCATCTCATAGGCGCGCTGCGCCGAGATCAGCTCGGTGATTTCCTTGACCGGATCGACGTTGGAGGCTTCGAGGTAGCCCTGCTGGATGGTGGCGAAGCCAGGGTCGCCGGGGACGCCGACATTGGCCGGGCCGGAGGCGGTCGTTTCCTGGAACAGGTTGTCGCCGAGCGGGGCGAGGCCCGCCTCGTTGGCGAAGTTCGCGATCTGAAGCTGGCCGAGGTTCTGCAGGTCGGTCTGGCCATCGATGCGGGCGAAGACCTGGCCGGTCTTGTTGACGATGACCTCGACGGCGTCGACAGGCACGTTGATGGCCGGAATGACACTGGCTCCGTCCACGGTCACCAACTGGCCGGTGGCGTTGGTGTTGAAGGCACCGGCGCGGCTGTAGAGCGTGCCGCCATCGGCGCCCTCGATCTGGAACCAGCCCCGGCCGGTGAGCGCCATGTCGAAACTGTTGCCGGTGCTGGTCAGTTCGCCCTGGGTGTGGACGTTGCGTACGGCCGTCGTCTTGACGCCGAGGCCGATCGAGACGCCTTCCGGCACCAGCGAGGCGTTCGAGCGGTTGGGCACGCCTTGCGTGCGGTCGACCTGGTAGAGCAGGTCGGAGAATTCGGCGCGTGCCCGCTTGTAGCCGGTGGTGTTGATGTTGGCGATGTTGTTGGCGATGACTTCCAGATTCGTCTGCTGGGCATTCATGCCGGTGGCGGCGATGGCGAGTGCTTTCATGGCCTGTTCCTCAGATGCCCATACGACTAACTTCGAGATAGGCCGAAACGACCTTGTCGCGGATGGCGACGGCGGTCTGGAGCGCCTGCTGCGCACTCATCACGGCATCGACGACCTGGCGGGTATCGGCGTCGCCCTTGAGTGCCTGCATCGACACCTGCTCGGCATTCTGCATGGTGCTGACGGTCTTGGAGGCGGCCTGGCTCAGCGCCTCGGCGAAGGAGGTGCCAAGGTTGCCGGACGCCGCGGGCGCAACGCCGCCTTGAAGCAGGTCAGTCGTAGTGTCGCCCAGACCAGGCTTCAGGTTAAGCGCGCCGATGCCGTTCACGATCATTGGTTCCTCATCAGGTCGATGGTCATAGAAATGAGGTCGCGCGCCTGCTTCACGACTTGCAGGTTGGCCTCGTAGGAGCGGTTGGCCTCGGTCATGTCGGCCATTTCGATCAGCACGTTGACATTGGGCATCTTGACGTAGCCCTTCTCATCGGCGGCTTCGTTGCCGGGCTGGAATTCGACGGGAAAGTCGCTCGGGTCGCGGTCGATCGAGTTCACTTCGACGGTCGAGCTGCCCGAGGCCCGGTCGAGTTCGGAAACGAAGCTGATGGTCTTGCGACGATACGGGTCGGACCCGGGCGTGGTGCCGGTCGACTGGGCATTGGCGAGGTTTTCAGAAACAACGCGCAGGCGTTCGGACTGGGCGCCAAGGCCGGATGCTGCGACTTTCAGGGCTGCGGTCAGCGCGTCCATGATCAGCTCTTAACCGCCATCATCATCATCGAGTGGAACGCCTTGACGATGGCCGTGTTGAGCTCGAAGGAACGGCGCACCTCGCCGGCCTTGAGAAGCTGGTCCTCGAGCACCACCGAATTCTTGGAGGGCATGACAACACCGTCGTCTTCCTGCGGCTTGATGGCGAAGCCGGCGTTGGTGGCAGCGCTGGCAAGATGGCCGGCCTGGGTGGCCTGCAGCGACACGGCAGCACGGTCGAGCACCTTTTCGAACGGCTCGACATCGTTTGCCGTGTAACCCGGCGTGTTGGCGTTGGCGATGTTGCCGGCGACCGCCGACTGGCGCACGGCCAGCCACTGCGCTTGCTTAGCGGCGAGATCGAAAAGGGAAACGGGCTCCATGGGAATCTCCGGGCAGATGCCCCAGAGACTAGGCCGCCAGTCTTGCGCGGACCTTGCGGACGACCGCTAAAGCGCGTCGCGTCGAAACGGATTCATGCGATGCGCATTAGGTCTTTGTTTTTATGCATGTCGTTCTCAGGGCAAACCGCATCGGCTCTACCTGGAAAGCTCGATCACCTGGTTGGTGCTGGTGAGCATGACCCATTTGCCGTTGCGCTGTTCGATCGCCGACACCTTGCTGGAATCGGGCAATTTCGAGCCGCGCTGGACGAGCCACAGGCCGGTGTCGTCCTCGATCATGGCGCGGCCGTTGGCGACGTGGACCATACGGAATTTCGCGACGTCGGCAGGAAAGGGCTGATCGCCGGGCGGCGATGCCGGCCTTGAATCGTCCTGCACCGTTGCCGTGGCAAACAGGTCGAGACTGGCGTTGGGAACGTCCTTCGCCGTCAGCGGAGCGCTGCGTTCGGCGACCACGCCGCCACCCTCGCGCCCCGAATTGGTGCCGGTGCCGCCGAACTTGATCGCCTGGACGCCGAACTGGTCCTGATTGAAGAAGATGTACCAGGGAAACAGGGCGCAGGTGAGACCCAGCGCAATGCCGAGCGCGGCAATGACGACATCGCTTCGCCGGTCGGGCTTCTTGCCCACCCTGGGAAATTGCGCCTTTGGCGGCTGGGGCCACTCGGTGACGCGGAACAGGTCGTCGATCAGCAAGTTGCGGCTGGCCTGCGCCATCTCGGCAGCCTCTACATGAGGAACCTCGTGAAGGGTGGGTCCGACAACCCTGGGCACGATAGGCTCGGCTCTGCCGGCCCTGGGCAGGATCGGCTTGACAGCCCTGGCCAGAACAGCCTCGGCCTTGGCGGCTATGGCACGAGCGGCTTTTGCCTTGGCCGCATTCGTTTCCCGTGTCCTGGCTTCCTCCGCGGCGTTCGCCTCGGCGATCATCTCGCGCAGGACGCGCTCGGTGTACTGTCGTTCACTCTCCTGGTTCGGCATTCTGCTTTCCCTTGAGATGACGGGCAAGGTCGGAGAACGGATCGGTCGAAGGACGGTCCCTGGGCGATTGCGTCAGCGCCTCGTAGATCAGCGGCACCTGGCGCACGGCAATGTCGAGTTCGGCATCGACACCACCCTGATAGGCGCCGAGCAGGCGAATGTCGCGTGTGTCCTCGAAGCGCGAGATCATCGACTTCAGCCGGGTCACCAGGGCGCGTTGCTCGAGGCTCCACGCCTTGCCAGCCAGACGCGATATGGACGACAGCGGATTGACCGGCGGATAGCGGCCCTGTTCGGCGATCGCGCGGTCGAGCACGACATGGCCGTCGAGGATGCCGCGCACGGAATCGGCGATTGGGTCGTTGTGATCGTCGCCATCGACCAACACGGAAATGATGGCGGTGATCGAGCCTTTTCCCTCGGCTCCTGGCCCGGCTCGCTCAAGCAGCTTCGGCAGTTCGGTGAAAACCGAGGCGGGGTATCCGCGGGCGACCGGCGGCTCGCCGGTTCCCGTAGCCACTTCGCGCAACGCATGGGCGAAGCGGGTGATCGAATCCAGCACCAGGAGCACGCGGTGGCCCTGGTCGCGAAAATGCTCCGCGACCCGCATGGCGGTGTCGGGTGCGCGACGGCGCATCATGGCGCTCTCGTCGCTGGTGGCGACCACGGCCACGGTCTTGGCCATGCTGTCGCCGATCGTGTCCTCGAGGAATTCGCGGACCTCGCGGCCGCGTTCGCCGATCAGCGCCACGACGACGGTGTCGAAAGCGTCGGCACCGGCGAGCATGGCAAGCAGCGTCGACTTGCCGACACCGGAGCCGGCAAAGACGCCGAGGCGCTGGCCCAGGCACAGCGGCGTGAAGATGTCGATGACCTTGACGCCGGTCATGAACGCCGTGCCGACCCGCTGCCGGGCCATGGCGCCGGGCGTGGTGGCGTTGGCCGCCATGTCGTCACCCCTGACGAGCGGCGGGCCTCCGTCGATCGCCCGGGTCAGCGCATCGATGGTGCGGCCGCGCCACGAGCCGTGCGGAGCCACGGCGAGCGGGCCGCGGCGGAAGACGGCATCGCCGATACCGGCATCGGCACTGCGTTCGAAGGGGGCTACGACAACCTCGTCGCGGCTGATCTTGACGATCTCGCCGCGGCGCGCGCCGGCCAGGCCACGCTGCTCGACGATATCGCCCAACCGAGCGAAATCGGAAAGGCCGCGCACCTTGTAGTGCGTGGGCGTGACTTCGGTGACGAGGCCGCCGCGCTTGACCAGCCCGTCGGGGCCGCTGAAGCGGCGCCATACACGCTCGAGTGCAGCGAGACGGTCTTCCGGCGCCGGCTGCAGCTGTCTCTCGGGTGCGCGAATGGATGGCTGTTGGAGCGACATGCTACTTCGAGCCGAGCGTCTTGATCGCCTCGTCGGTGGAGGATTCCGTCTGCCGCATCAGGGCCGCGGTGTTTTCGAAGGCGCGCTGGACCATGATCAGCCGCGTCATCTCCAGCACCGGATTGACGTTGGACTCCTCGACGAAGCCCTGGGCGATGCCGACATCGGAGCGATCGGTGACCGGTTCGGGCGTGCGTGCCGGCACGATGCCCGAATTGCCATAGCGCACGAAGTTTACGCCCGGATCGAAATTGTAGAGGCCGATCGAGCCGACAAGCTGGTCGTTCTGGCGCAGCGAGCCGTCGGCCCCTGCCTTGGGCGGGCCGTTGCGCGGGTCGAGCTGGATCGGCGCGCCGCCGGCATCGAGCACCGGATGGCCCTCGATCGACATCAGCTCGCCATTCTCGTTCATGGAAAACCGGCCGTCGCGGGTCATAACAGGGCCGGCGGGCGTGTCGATGGCGAACCAGGCGTCGCCCTGGATGGCGAAATCGAACGGGTTGCCGGTCTCGGTCAAGGGGCCGTGGGCGCCGGAAAGATAGGTCTTGCCGGACGAAGCGAAGGAGACCGACTTCTGCCCGGTGCCGGACACCACGTCCTCGAATTTCACGCCCGTGGCGCGAAACCCGACAGTGTTGGCGTTGGCGACATTGTCGGCGATCGTGTCGAGCCGGCGCTCGAGCGCCATTTGCGCGGAAAGAGCGACGTAGAGACTGTCCCGCATGGTCAGAACTTCAGTTTCTGCATGGCCATCATCAGGTCGGTGGAGATGCCCGACGTGACCGGCTTGGCGAAGAGCACGCTGATCGACGACACCGCGGTCGAGGTCGGGTTGTTGATCTCGTACATGCTGGTGAAGCGGGTCAGGAACTTGGTGAGCTTCGCGGGGTCGGTGAAATCCGTGAGGTCGAGCTTCTGCTCGAACAACTGCGCCTGCTTGTCGATATCGGCGGTGGCAAAGGAATCGGGCAGGCCGAGCGCGGTGCGCACGACGCTGGCAAGAGCGGTGTCGGCCAGCACGTCGTACCAGCTGGTTATGTCAGGCGCCTTGCGTTGGAAATAAAGCGCCAGCCGCACGCCCTGATTGGTTTGGCCGGCATCCTCTTCGAGCGTCTGGCGCAGATACTTGTCGACGGTCGGCTGCTGCGCGGGATTGATGGTGGTGGCGTTCTCGCCATTGGCTTCGAAATTGAAGGCCAGAGCCAGTCCCGCGTAAGCTGGGTTCGTCTGCTTGTTGGCGACGCTGTCAGGGTCGCTCACCTTGCTTTGCAGAACCTGCTTGATCAGGTCCTTGTCCTCGGTCGCGGAGTCTAGACCATATGCAGCCAGCGCGTAGGTGTAGAGCCGGCTGTTCGACATCAGATCGTCGACGGACTTCACCTTGGTGATGTTGGCGAGATAATAGGTCGTCTCGCCCTTCACATAGTCGGAATTCGGATCGAGACCGGCGATCTGCGCCTGCGTGGCGTAGTTCTTCGTCACCAGCTGCTGCGCCTTGTTGTAGATCGTCGCATCGGCGCCGTTGGCGGCAAAATTAAATGCGCTGACGAACTGGGCGTAGCGCTTGTCGGTCAGCTTGTTGGCGAAACTGTCGGGATCGGTAACGCCTTCCTTGAGCGCCTTGACCATGAACGCCTTGGCGTAGTCCATGTCTTCAAGCCCGTAGGCCTTCATGGCATATTTGAACAACCGATCGTTCTTGACGAAATCGTCGATCGATTTCACCTTGGTGATGTTGGCGAGATAATATTGCGTATCGCGATCGACCGTCGGCTGTTTCTCGATCCGGTCGATCGACTTCGAGATGTCTCTGGTGATCAACTGGTAGCTGGTAAAGGTATTGAGCAAGGACGCGCCTCCGGCCGAAGCAATGCCAGCACAATAGCGCCACTTCCTTGCGCGAAACTGAATCGCCTCAATTCGGTTCCATGGCGGCTCCGATTCAAGCCTCACACAAGGCACGGGGACTATCCCTTGCACCTGATGTGAAATGCGGAAGGACCTGTCGTGGGCATTCTGATTGGACTGGTGGTAACGCTCGGCTGCGTCCTCGGCGGCTTCATGGCCATGGGCGGGCATCTGCACGTGCTGGTGCAGCCGTGGGAAGCCGTGGTCATCTGCGGCGCTGCACTGGGCACCTTCCTGGTCGCCAATCCGATGAAGACGGTCAAGGATACCGGCAGGGGTATTCTCGAAGCCTTCAAGCAGGCGGTGCCGAAGGAACAGGATTACCTGGAGACGCTCGGTGTGCTGCACAGCCTGATGCGAGAGCTGCGCTCGAAATCGCGCAGCGAGGTCGAGGCGCATATCGACAATCCGGAAGAATCGGCGATCTTCCAGGCCTTTCCGACCGTGCTCAAGAACCACGATTTGATGGCCTTCATCTGCGACTACTGCCGCATCATCATCATCGGCAATGCCCGCTCGCATGAGATCGAGGCGCTGATGGACGAGGAAATCCAGACCATCAAGTCCGACAAGATGAAGGCCTATCACGCGCTGGTCGCAGTCGGCGACGGCCTGCCGGCGCTGGGCATCGTTGCTGCTGTGCTTGGCGTGGTCAAGGCGATGGGCGCGCTCGACCAGTCGCCGGAAATCCTCGGCGGCCTGATCGGCGCCGCCCTGGTCGGCACCTTCCTCGGCATCTTCCTGTCCTATGCGGTGGTCGGGCCCGTCGCCACCAAGATCAAGACGGTGCGCGAGAAGAAGAACCGCCTCTACATCATCGTCAAGCAGACGCTGCTCGCCTATATGAACGGCGCCCTGCCGCAGGTGGCGATCGAGTTCGGCCGCAAGACCATCTCCTCCTACGAGCGGCCGACCATCGACGCCGTCGAGCAGAGCACGATGAACACCGGCGCCGCCGAGAAGAAGGCCGCCTGAGCGATGCACGACAGATCGGTGCCCACACGGTCATGACCAGTCCAGGCAGCCCCGCGCAAGCGCGCTCGCTGATCATAGAGCGTCTGGTCGGTGACAGCGGCGAGGCCGATCAGGTCATCGACGCCGGCCGTGCCATGGCCGAACGCGCCGTGCCGCTGCTGCAGAAGGGGCTGTCGAGCGGGCTTGGCGTCCCCGTCATCGTCGATCTCAAGTCGGTCGAGGTCAGCCGCGTTACCGAGGCGCGCTCGCGCGCCGGCGACAATTTCGCCATGACCGTGGTCGGCTCACCGGCTTCGTCGGACGCGATGACACTCGTCATCGACGCAGCCGCGATCGCGATCATGGTCTCCACGTTGTTTGGCGGCGACCCGGACATGCCGGTGTCGCCGATCGAGCGCGACCTGTCGCCGCTCGAGGCCGATGTCTCGACCATGGTTTTCCAGGAGGTAGCGCAGGCGCTGAACGGATCGGGGCAGCGCTCGCTCGAACTGCGACTGCCGGCCCCGCGGGCCATGTCCGGCATCGAGGCCAGGCGGCATGTTTTGCGCGACGGCGCGGCAATTCGCATCGTCCTTGGCATCTCGACGCCGGTCGACAGTGGCAGCATCACGGTAACGATGCCGCAGCGTATCGTGCTGGCCGGCCGCGACGGTATCGCCAGCGCCAGCGAGGCCGATCCCGGCACCAGTTGGCGCGCACGCTTTTCTGAAGAGGTGATGCGCTCGACGGTGGCGCTCGAAGCCGCCATGCCGCTGGCGCGGCTGACGCTCGGCGACCTTGCGAGGCTGGAAGTGGGCCAGGTCATCGATTTCGAGGAAACGGCGCAATCGCGGGCTCGCCTCAGCGCGCGCGGCCAGACGCTGTTCGTATGCGAGTTCGGCAAACTGGGACAGAATTACACCGTCCGGATCAGGCATCCCTTCGATGCCGGGCAGGACTTTATCGACGGGTTGATGCCGGCTGGCGCCGGGCGCGCCTGAGCATTTGGAGACGATACATGGCCAAGACCAAGGCAGAACCAGACCTCGACCAGCCGGACGAGCAGCTCGACCGCGCCATCGAGGAATTGCGCGGGGTCCTGCATGAAGAGGAACAGCGCCCCGACGCAGCCTTCCGGGCCGCGGCAGGAGCCAATTCCAGCGTCATCATGAACATCCCCGTCGATGTCCAGATCATTCTCGGCAGCACCGAGATGGCTGTGTCCGACCTGATGGCGTTGCAGAAAGGGTCGACGGTCGCGCTCAACCGCCGCATCGGCGAACCGGTCGACGTCGTCGTCAACGGCCGCAAGATCGCGCGTGGCGAGATCACGGTGCTGGAAAGCGATCCCTCGCGCTTCGGCATCAGGCTGACCGAAATCATCGCCGGTACGAAGGGCGCCTAGACATGGTTTGCGGGGCTTGCCGGTGGCAGCGGAGGCGAGAGGCAATATGACGACGCCGGCAACCTTGACGCGCGCGCAGAAGGCGGCCGCCATCCTGGTGGCGATGGGCAAGCCGTCGGCCAGCCGTCTCCTGAAATTCTTCAAGCAGGAGGAGCTGAAGGCGCTGATCGAGGGTGCGCGGCTGCTCAGGACCATTCCACAGAGCGATCTCGAGCGCATCGTCGCCGAATTCGAGGCCGAATTCACCGAGGGCGCGGGCTTGCTCGATTCCGCCGACAGGATGGACACGATCCTCAATGAATCGCTCTCGCCCGAAGAGATGAGCGCGATCATGGGCGACAAGAAATTCGAGGTCGCTCCGGAAGGCCCACCACCGATCTGGCCGGAGCTCGAGAAGCTCGAGCCGGCGCGGCTGGGCACGTTCCTGGCCGGCGAACATCCGCAGACAGCGGCCATGGTGCTGTCGAAGCTGGCGCCGCAGACGGCGGCGGGGGTGCTTTTGACCCTGACCAAGCCGATGCGTGGCGAAATCATCAAGCGCATGGTGACCATGGCCAATGTTCCGGATGCCGCGGCCAGGATTGTCGAGAACCGGCTGCGCACCAGCGTGCTGGCAGAGACCTCGACCAAGGATACGTCGGTGGGGCAGGCACGCGTCGCCAGCGTGCTCAATGAACTGGACAAGCCGCTGCTCGAGGAGGTCATGCAGGATCTGGAAGCCGCCGGTACGCCTGATCTCGACGGCGTGCGCGCGCGACTGTTCGCTTTCGACGACCTGCCGCTGCTTACGCAGAAGGCACGCGTGCTGCTGTTCGACGGACTGTCGACCGAACTTGTCACGCTGGCGTTGCGCGGCACGTCCGCGGCGCTCGCCGAGGCGGTGCTGTCGGCGATCGGCGCACGGTCGCGACGCATGATCGAAGCCGAACTCGGGGAGGGGTCGGAAGGCATCCCCGCCGCCGACATCACGGCGGCACGCAAAACCATCGTGACGGCGACCATCCGCCTGTCGCGCGAAGGCGCGTTCGAACTTCCTTCGACGCAGGACGCCGCCTAAGGCATGTCCGACGCCGTCGACAAGGATTCGAAAACCGAGGAGGCGACGGAAAAGAAGATCCGCGACACCATCGAACAGGGCAAGCTGCCCCATTCGAGGGAAACCGCGCTTCTCGCCTCCTTCGTCGCCATACTGGTGTTCACCGTCTTCTATGCCAAGGATGCCATCATCGACCTAGGCATGTTCCTGGCGACGTTTCTCGAGAAGCCGGAAGCCTGGCCGATGGACACCGAGACCGATGTCATCGCGCTCTACAAACTCGTCATGCTGGAAGTGGGACGCGCCCTCGTCAGCCTGCTGGTGCTGTTGACCGTCGCCGGCATCGGCGCCTCGGTGCTGCAGAACATGCCGCAAATCGTCGGCGAGCGCATCAGGCCGCAGTTTTCGCGCATCTCGATCGTCAAGGGCTGGAACCGCATGTTCGGCGTTCAGGGCTGGGTCGAGTTCCTGAAATCCCTGGGAAAGGTGGGCTTCGCCATTGCCGTGCTCTCCTTCACGCTGTCGGAAGATCACCGCAAGCTGCTTGCCGGGATGATCACAAATCCCGTTGCCTTCGGCCTCGTCATCCGCGGCATCGCGGTCGACATATTGGTGGCGATCGTCTTCGTCATGGGCCTGATCGCGGCGATCGACATCGTCTGGTCGCGCTTCCACTGGAAGCAGGACCTGCGCATGAGCAAGCAGGAGGTCAAGGACGAGTTCAAGCAGTCCGAGGGCGACCCGATCGTCAAGTCGCGGCTGCGCTCGCTGGCACGCGACCGCGCGCGCAAGCGGATGATGACAGCGGTGCCGCGCGCGACGCTGATCATCGCCAACCCGACCCACTTCTCGATCGCGCTGAAATATGTGCGCGACGAGGATTCGGCGCCGCTCGTCGTGGCCAAGGGACAGGATCTGGTGGCGCTGAAAATCCGCGAGATCGCCAGGGAACACAACATCCCGATCTTCGAGGACGTGGCGCTCGCCCGCTCCATGTACAAGCAAGTTTCGGTCGATAATGTGATCCCGTCGCAATTCTACCAGGCCGTCGCCGAACTGGTGCGGATCGTCTACTCGAAAAAGGCTGAGCGCAGACAGATTTCATGAACCGCCAACCGCACGCAAAATCCCGCGAGATCATCGTCGCCAGCGCCATCGAGCAAGTGGTGGGCGAACTGAGGCTGATCGATGTCGCCGACTACATCGCCTTCATCCGGCTGGAGCATTTTGCCTGCCTGTCGGACCTGATCGATTCAGCGGCGGAGCTGTTCTTCATGCCCGGCACGCTCAGGCTCGGCCATGGCGGCGAGGCGCATGTCGACTGGAGCGGCAGCCCGCGCATCGTGCTCGACCTGGAACTGCGGCCACCCGGGGCGACGGTCTATTTCCAGCTGACACTGAGCGAGAACGGCAACTCGGTCGTGGTCAACTACGTGTCGTTCGAGAAGCCGGGCGAAGATCCCGAGCACAATACGGCCTTGCTCGAGACCGTGATCGAAGAGGCGCGTATCCGCAGGGTCGAGCCGCTCGCCTTCTGATACCTACTTGAACCTCAACAGACCTCGACCGCTCTGATCGTTTCACTACTCGATCAAACCGAGCCGCAGCGCCTTGGCCACCGCCTGGTTGCGGTTGACGGCGTTGAGCTTCTGCGTCGACTGGGTCAGGTACTGGTTGGCGGTGTGCACCGACAGTTTCAGCAGCCGCGCGATCTCTTCGCTGGTGTTGCCGTTGGCGGTCAGCTTCAGGCATTCGAGTTCGCGCTTGGAGATGGCGCGCATCCTGCCGGCATCGCTGGGGCGGATCCGGGCGACAGCGGCGAACAGCGAAAAACAGCGGGCATGGATTTCGTAGAGCGTATCCTGGGGGAGGGCGATCTCCGATCCGAGGAAGACGACGAGACCGCACTGGCCGCGATCGGCATGGACGGGTAGGGCGATACCACCGGTGCCGGGCGCCAGCGGCGCCATCTGCTCGGTCCACGCGAGTTTGCCGAACATCTCAGCCATCGCCGCGACGCCGTCATCCGTCCACCAGCGCGGCTCCGTCGAGTTGCGGGTATGGCGCACGATCTCCTCGCCATTGGCGCCTGAGATGAACTTCGTCGCCACCGCGATGCCGGGATAGTCGGAATCGAAACACGGGACCAGCCGTGCCCGCTCCGGTGACGGGCTGACGAAGAACAGGCCGAAGGCCGAGGCGTTGATGTCGACCGATATCCAGCGGCAGCGGCGCACGGCATCGGGAATGGTGACCGCGTGATGCGTTTCGGAGCCGAGCGAGAAGGCGCCGAACGGGTTGCGCTGCTCGTTGAAAAGGGCTTCGGCTGCTTCCTTGATGTCGGCGTTTTTCAAATGATGCCACTCCTGATCGCCGTGGCGATGGCCATCGCGCGGTTGCTGGCGGCGAACTTCTGGATGGCGTGGGTGATGTAGCTGTTGACGGTGTTGGACGAGACGCCAAGGATGACGGCGACCTCATCGGTGGTCTTGCCCTCCGAAACCCAGAACAGGCATTCGCGCTCGCGGTCCGACAGCGGATCCTGCATGGCGGCGGCGGCGATCAACTGCGGAATGTGCGAGAGCGCATAGCAGCACTTCAGTTGCGCCTTCATCAGCGCCGGCTGGTCGATCTTGCCGGCACTTGCCGCCGAGAACAGGGCGAACAGGCGCTGACGACCGACATTCAGCCGCAGCGAATAGATCTCGGCATGGCCCAGTACGTCGAGCAGGCGCGCCTCTTCGCCGGAGACCAGTCCATCCGCATCCGGCGCCTGCGCCGCCACCAGCGGTCTTGGACGGATACCGGGCGCAACGGTGAGAGCACCCTGGGCAAGGCCGGCGATCAGCCGCTTGCCGATCAATTCGATGGCGTCGAATATCCAGTTCGAGGAGACGATGCGCGCGTCGTTGCGGTCCTGGTCATGGACGATGGCGACCAGCATGTAGCTGTCAGCGCCGATCTCGGCGGTCAATTCCATGAAAAAGCTGGTGAGATCACCGCGCGACGTCAGGCGCGAGCCTAATGTGTCGGATTGAAGAAGCGCGGCGGGACTGCTCATCTGTTGCTTTTGGCCGGAATCGATTCTGATGTCCGGATGCTGGAGAGCCAGCCGCCGAACCCGAAAACGCGTTACTTTTACGAGACACACACGAGGCGCGGGGCCGCGCCCAATCAGACGGAATCCATTCAGGGAACGCGAAGCCGTCCGCGTCTGGCGCCGGAAAATTTCCGGAACGTGAGACTTTGGGTGGTCGCCGCGCCCCCCGAGGACCGGCTGATTCGGGTCTAATCTACCCGCAGATGAATCCGACATCAAACGCGATTTGACAAAATCGAATCTGATGGACTCGAGGTGCGACTCAGGAGGCGATTTTCGTAGCCTTCGAGGCGTGAAAATGTCGGGACTGCGCAAGCCGGCCATATCGGCGGCCCGCCCGTTGCGATAGATTCGAAATGCCGAAGGGGTGGGCATCTCCGGCAATCGAGCCTGTAGACGGCATGTTTGACGAAGTCGTCGGGGCAGTCGTACGCAGGCTCATGGCATGGTCCGGTTTCGGGGGAAACAATGAGCGATTCATTTCGGGAAGTTACATCCGTCTCGTGGTTCGGGCGGATCAAGCGCGCTGTCGGCGGGGTCATATTCGGCCTGCTTCTGGTCGTGCTGATGGTGATCGGGCTGTTCTGGAACGAAGGCCGCGCGGTGCAGACGGCGCGCTCGCTGGCCGAGGGCGCCGGCGCCGTCGTCTCGGCCGGTGCCGACAGTGTCGACGCCGCCAATGACGGCAAACTGGTGCATGTCAGCGGGCCGGTGACAGCCGATAGCGGGCTGTCGGATCCGGATTTCGGGATCGCTGCGCAAGGCCTGCGCCTGTCGCGCAGCGTCGAGATGTATCAGTGGAAGGAGGACTCCAAATCCGAGACCACCAAGAAGCTCGGCGGCGGCGAGGAGACGGAGACGACCTACAGCTATTCGAAGGTGTGGGACGACAGCCAGATCGACTCGTCGGATTTCAAGAAGCCTGATGGCCATCAGAATCCGCCGATGGCGATCCACAGCCGGACCTTCCAGATTCCGGAAGGCAAGCTCGTCGCCTTCGATCTCGATGCGCCGGTGCTGGATCGCATCGAGGGCGACAAGGATCTTTCGCTATCGCCAAGCCAATCGGCCGCGATAAAGGCCGCCTACACCGGTACGAAGCCGCTCAGCATCGTCGACGGCAGGATCTATCTCGGTACCGACAACACAACGCCGGCGCTCGGCGATTACCGCATCGGCTACGAGCTTGCGCCGCTCGGCGTGGTGAGCATTGTCGCGCGCCAGGCCGGCAGCCGGTTCGAGTCCTACCAGACCGAGGCAGGCGATGCGCTGCTGATGGTCGATATGGGCCAGGTACCGGCCGACAAGATGTTCGCCGAGGCGGTCAGCGCCAACACGCTGATCACCTGGCTGCTGCGTGCCGCTGGCCTGCTGCTCTTGACGATCGGCTTTGCCCTGTTCCTCAGCCCGATTGGCGTGATCCTCGACGTCATCCCGTTCCTCGGCAGCATGGCGCGGATGGGAACCGGCATCATCGCCTTCTTCCTGGCGATCCTGGTCGGCACGACGACAATCGCGATTGCCTGGTTCTGGTATCGGCCGGTTCTGGCGGTTGGCATCCTGGCCGCCGGCGTCATCGCTGCGGCGACGGTCTATTATCTCGGCCGGTCACGCAAGCCAGTGGCGCCGATGGCCGCGCCAAGCACTGGCACCGCGGCGTAGCCTGCAAAAAGGGCGGCCGCGCCGCCCTTTTCTTTCGTGCCTGTCGCTGTGCTTGCGAGAAGGCTACCGATCTTCGAAACCGGTCAGCACGCCCACGGCGTTTATGCCGATCTCCTCGACGGCATAGCCGCCTTCCATGACGAACAGCGTCGGCAGGCCGAGCTTGGCGATGCGGCGGCCGATCTTGGGATAGTCGGGGCTGGTCAGCTTGAACTGGCTGATCGGGTCCTTCTCGAAGGTGTCGACGCCGAGCGAGACGATGACGATGTCGGGCGCGTAGGCGGCGAGCCTGGCGCAGGCGTCCTCCAGCGAGGCGTTCCAGACGTCCCAGCCTGTGCCGAAGGGCATCGGATAATTGATGTTGAAGCCTTCGCCCGCGCCGGCGCCACGCTCGTCGGCATGGCCGAGGAAGAACGGATACTCGACCATCGGGTCGCCATGCAGATTGAGAACCTGCACGTCGGCGCGGTCATAGAAGATCTCCTGCGTGCCGTTGCCGTGGTGATAGTCGACATCCAGGATCGAGATGCGCTTGGCACCCTGATCGCGGAACCACTGCGCCGCGACGGCGGCGTTGTTGATGTAGCAATAGCCGCCCATGAAGCCGGCGCCGGCATGATGGCCGGGCGGACGGCAGAGCGCGAAGGCGGACCTTTCGCCGGCCTTGACCAGGCCGGCGGCGGTGAGCGCCACGTCATAGGATGACTTGATCGCCGCCCATGTGCCTTCGACGAAGGTGGCGCCGGCATCGAAGGAATAGTAGCCGAGCAGCGCGTCGACGCGCTTCGGCGGCACGTCGCCGCGCAGGCCGCGCGTCGGCCAGGTGAAGGGCATGGCCGTGCCCTCGTGACCTGAGGCCACCCATTGCGGCCACACCGTCGGCAGGAAGTCGACATAGTCCGATTTGTGAATGCGTTTGGCGGCGGCAAGATCGTGCTCGAGCGGCAGGACGATTGGACCGAGCTTCTCGCTTTCGACCCGCGCCTTGATGAATTCGGCGCGCGAGGGCTTTTCAAAACCCGGCACGATCGCCGATGTGACCAGTTCCATCTGGCCGGCATGACCGGCATGAAGCGGCGAATAGACAGTCTTCATAAAATTCCTCTCGAAATGCGAAATCAGTCAAGGTTGAGATAGGGGGTCACCAAAGCGAGCCACATTCTTTCCACATCGTCCTCGATGAGGTCGTATGTCTTGCGATCTCTTTTCAGCCCCACGAGCCGGCAGGCGTGCCCGACGTCCATCATCAGCACGCCGAGCCGGCTGGCGATCTCGTCTTCAAGGGCTGGATTCACATGCTGCAGCCATGCGGCGTACAGCGCGATGATCTGCTCGTCATATTCGTCCTGGATCGGCCTGAGGTCGGCGTTGCCGGAAATGGCCTCGATCACCGGCATCAGGGTGGCGTTGTCGCGATAGAGCGTGGACGTGTCGATGAAGAGCTTGCGCACTTCCTGGCGAAACTCGTCGCGGTTGGTGGGCGGCACGACCTCGATGCGCCTCGCGATCACCTCGGGAAAGGAGGACAGCCAGCGCCGGGCGAGGTCCAGGAGAATGGCTTCCTTGTTGGGAAAGTATTGGTAGACCGAACCGACCGACAGGCCGGCGCGCCGGGCAATGGCGAGCGTCGTCGGCGCCTTGGTTCCCTGCTCCCGCGTCAAGACCAGCGCCGCGTCGAGAATCCGGTCGACCACCTTGCTCGACCGCTGTTGCCGCGGCTGCTTGCGCGGTTCGAGCGCCCTCCTGGTTTCGCGGCTGAGACTGCGCTTCACTGCTCGATGTCCTCGTTCCCTGCCGGGTCTCAATACGGGTGCAGGTGCTGTCCAATACATTCGAAATTCGGTACGTTGACAAACGCGAATAATTAGTCGCATTCTTTTATCCACGCTGTTTTCAGGGATCACAAGGGGAATTTCCAGAGACAGCGCACTGGCATCATTTTTCGTCCGATAGCGCCGCTGCGGTGACGTGGCAGCTTGTCGGACAAGAGGATTGCCGGTCTCAGTCAGTCGTCAAAAGCGCGGAGTCGCGATGTCTGTCACAGATGCGGGTCACAATGCGGATCTGATCGTCATCAATGGTCATATGCTGACCATGGACGATGACAATCCCACCGCCGAGGCCGTTGCCGTCAAGGACGGCACCATCGCCGCCATCGGCAGCCGTGCCTCCATCGAAGAGCTTAAAGGTCCGGCCACAAAGGTGATCGACGCCAAGGGCGGCTCGGTGATCCCGGGCTTCATCGAAGCCCACATGCATCTGTTCTCCGGCGGAGCTGAGCTCGCGCATCTTCAGCTTGGCGGCGTCCATGGCTTCGAGGCGTTGCAAAAGGCGATCCGCGATTATGCGCCGACCCGGCCCAATGCCGCGATGCTGGTCGGGCAGGGCGTCGACTACACCGTGCTTGGAAGCGAGCGGGTGACGCGCCACCATCTCGATCAAATCCTGCCGGACCGGCCCTTCTGCATGGCCGCGCCCGACCATCACACGATGTGGGCCAACACCAGGGCGCTGGAGATGGCCGGCATCCTGCACGGCCGCACGCTTGGTCCGGGCAACGAGATCGTCATGGGTGACGATGGGCTGGCGGCGGGCGAATTGCGCGAGGGCGAGGCCTTCGGTCCGGTGCTCGACCTTGCCGGCGAGAGCCGGGTGCGGCTGGGGCTGGCGACAGGCGGCGAGCCGGACCCGATGCCGTCGGCTGAAGAACGCGCCGCCGACCGCGACATCATGCGGCGCGGGCTTGCCTGGTGCGCGCGCCACGGCATCACCTCGATCCAGAACATGGACGGCAATCTCTACCAGCTTGAGCTGCTGGCCGAGATCGAGGCCGCGGAAGGCTTGCCCTGCCGCGTCCAGATCCCGTTCCACTACAAGAATTTCATGACGCTCGACATGCTCGACAAGGCGTCCGTGATGACCGAGCGCTACAACAGCGAGTGGCTGTCCTCGGGCATGGTCAAGGTGTTCTACGATGGCGTGCTCGATTCCTGGACGGCGGTGATGGTCGAGCCTTATGCCGATCGCACCGACTGGGTCGGCGAGCCGCTGTTCACGCCGCAGCAGTTCATCGATCTGGCGGTTGCCGTCGACAGACGTGGACTGCAGATCGCCGTGCACTCGATCGGCGACGGCGCCGTCCGCGCCGTGCTCGACGGCTACGAGGCGGCGCAAAAGGCCAATGGCAAGCGCGACAGCCGGCATCGCGTCGAACATATCGAGGTCACGACCACATCGGACGTGCCGCGCTTCGCCGAACTCGGTGTCATCGCTTCCATGCAGCCGCCGCATCCGCCCGGCGCCATGGATTTTCCGCTGGAGCCGACCGTGTCGCGCATCGGGCCGGCCCGTTGGCCGCTGAGCTATGCCTGGCGGACCTTGAAGAATGCAGGCGCGCATGTCGTGTTCGCATCGGACTGGCCGGTGTCGCCGATCGATCCGATCCTGGGTATTCAGGCGGCAGTGATGCGCAAACCATGGGCAGAAAGCGACCCGGACCAGAGCTTCTCGCTGCATGAATCGCTCACCGCGTACACGGTGGAGGGTGCCTATGCGGAGTTCGCCGAGCACCGCAAGGGTATGCTGAAACCAGGCTATATGGCCGATCTGGTGGTTTTGTCCGATGATATCGAGAGGACCGCGCCGGCCGAACTGCACAGACTGCGGCCGGTGACGACGATCTGCGGCGGCAAGGTCACCTACCAGGCCTGACAATGGCATGCGGCTTGCTAGCCGGATGAATGACTACTGAACTGTGATTCAATGCCGGACTTGCCAACCTACCGGCCGTGTGGTCACATCCAACAGGGGAAAAACCTCGCCAGCAAGAGCGGGGTCAACAGTGAGGCGTATCGTGCCGGAAAAACCGGATCGGAATGCAATTGAAGTCGTAAACGTCAGTAAAATTTTCGGATCAGGGGAAGGGCAGGTCGCTGCCCTCGATACGGTCTCGGTGACCATCCGCGAAAACGAGTTCTTCACGCTGCTGGGACCATCCGGCTGCGGCAAGACCACGCTGCTGCGGCTGATCGCCGGCTTCGATTTTCCAACCGCCGGCGAGATCCTGCTTTACGGCCAGGACATCGCACCGTTGCCGCCCTTCAAGCGGCCGGTCAACACCGTCTTCCAGTCCTACGCGCTGTTTCCGCACATGACGGTGGCCGACAATATCGGCTTCGGCCTGGAAATGCTGGGTAAGCCCAAGGCCGAGATCAAGGCGCGCGTCGCCGAGATGCTGAAGCTGGTCAAGATGGAAGCGCTGGCGGGCCGGCGCACCAGCCAGATCTCCGGCGGCCAGCAGCAGCGCGTGGCCCTGGCCCGGGCGCTGGCGCCGCAGCCCAAAGTGCTGTTGCTCGACGAACCGCTGTCCGCACTCGACTACAAGCTGCGCAAGGAAATGCAGATCGAGCTGAAGCGGCTGCAGCACGAGACCGGCATCACCTTCATCTTCGTCACCCACGACCAGGAAGAAGCGCTGACGATGTCGGACCGCATCGCGGTGATGTCGTCGGGCAAGATCCTGCAGGTCGGCTCGCCCTGGGACATCTACGACAAGCCGGCGGAACGCTTCGTCGCCGACTTCATCGGCGAAACCAACTTCCTCACCGCAGCGATATCGGGCATCGGCAACGGAAGGGCGCGCGCGACGCTCAAATCCGGCACGGCCATCGAGGCGACCATTGCCGAAGGCTTCCAGCCAAAGGACAACGCCACCGTGGTGGTGAGGCCCGAGCATGCCAAGCTGACGAAGGACAAGGGCGACCTCGCGGGCACGGTCGAAAACATCGTCTATTTCGGCACCGATACGCATATCCATGTCCAGCTCGACAGCGGCGAGGCTTTCACCGTGCGCCAGCAGAACACGCGCAGCGCCGGCTGCGGTTTCGAACGCGGCGACAAGGTCGGCATCATGATCGGCAACGACGCCGCGCAAGTGCTGAGGGACTGATGGCGACCGCGGAAGAAGTCGCCAAGGCAGCGGAGCGGCGCGATGTGCGTGACCGCTGGCTGTTGTCAGCACCGGCGCTGCTGGTCATTCTGTTTGCCGCGACCGGCCCGTTGCTGATCGTGCTTGTCTATTCGTTTCTGACGCCCGGCGCCTATGGCGACGTGAAATGGCAGTTCTCGTCCGACGCCTGGACATCGGTGCTGCTGGAGCGCGACATTTTCGACGACACGCTTTCGCTCGCTGCGGCGCATGTCACCATCCTCTGGCGTTCGGTCAAGCTTGCGGTGGTGACGACGCTCGCGACCTTGGCGCTCGGTTTCCCGACCGCCTATTTCATGGCGACGCGCAGCGAGAAGACGAGGGATCTCTGGCTGTTCCTGATCACCATCCCGTTCTGGACCAACCTCCTGATCCGTACCTTCGCCGTGCTGCAGATCATCCGCAACGAAGGCATCATCAACACGATCCTCTTGAAGCTCGGCATCGTCTCGGCGCCGATCCAGATCCTCTACACCGATACGGCGATCCTGGTCGGCATGGCCTATGTCTACCTGCCGCTGATGGTGCTGCCGATCTATGCCAGCATGGAGAAGCTCGATTTTCGTTTGGTCGAGGCGGGCTATGATCTCTACGCGACACGCTTCAAGGTGCTGCGCAAGATCATTTTCCCGCTGGTCAAACCCGGCGTCATCGCCGGCTCGATCCTGGTCTTCATCCCCGCGCTTGGCGCCTATGTGACGCCGAGCGTGCTTGGCGGCGGCAAGAACATGATGCTGTCCAACCTGATCGAACTGCAGTTCGGCCAGGGCCGCAACTGGCCGCTCGGCTCGGCGCTGTCGATCACGGTGATGATCATCGTCATGGTGGCGCTGCTTGCCTATGTGCGCAATGCCGGCAAGTCGGGAGTGCGTCATGGCTGACAACTTCTCCATCAAGCACCAGCCGGGATTCACGGCGATCGCCGCGACCTGCTTCGTCGTGCTCTATCTGCCCATCATCGTGCTGGTCATCTACGCCTTCAACGCGGCCAGCTCGACATCGGAATGGGGCGGTTTTTCGTTCAAGTGGTTCCAGTCGGCGTACCAGAACACGCAGGTCATCGATGCGACGCTGCGATCCTTCCAGATCGGTTCCATCGCGGCGGTGCTCTCGACCATCTTCGCCACCATGGCCGCGCTCGCCACCACGCGCACGGCATCCTATCCCGGCCTCACCTTCAAATACGCGGCGATCAACCAGCCGCTGATGGTGCCCGAGATCGTCACCGGCGTGGCGCTGCTGATCTTCTTCTCGCGCATCAAGATCTTCACTGGTTATTCGGGGATCGGCTATTTGGTCGCCGCGCATACGGCGTTCTGCATTCCCTTCGCCTACCTGCCGATCCGGGCGCGGCTGGAGAATATGGACCTGACGCTGGAACGTGCGGCCGCCGACCTCTACGCGACGCCGTGGAAGACCTTCCGCCGCATCACGCTGCCGCTTTTGTGGCCCGGCATCCTGGCCGGACTGATGCTGGCCTTCGTCATCTCTCTCGATGATGTCGTCATCACCGAGTTCGTCAAGTCGGGCGGCCAGGACACGTTGCCCACCTACATGCTCGGCCAGATCCGCCGCGGCATTACACCCGAGATCAACGCGATATCGACCGCTTTCCTGCTGCTTTCGGTCGCGATCGTCACGTTGTTTTTCTTCGTCAGCAGGAAACGAGACTGAAACCTGAAATGGGAGTTAGAACGATGAACTGGAAGACAACAGCGACCGCCATGGGGTTGGCGTTGCTAGCATCGACGGGGCTTGCCCGCGCCGAGGGCGTGCTCAACATCTACAATTGGGGCAACTACACCAGCCCCGACGTGATCAAGAAGTTCGAGGACAAATACAAGGTCAAGGTGACCATCACCGACTACGATTCCAACGACACCGCGCTTGCCAAGATTCGCCAGGGCGGCACCGGTTTCGACATCGCGGTTCCGTCGCAGACCTATGTGCCGATCTGGATCAAGGAAGGTCTCGTGCTGGAGACCGATCCGGGCAAGATGGAGAACTTCAAGAACGTGGCGCCGGAATGGGCCAATCCTGAATTCGACCCCGGCCGCAAATATTCCGTGCCGTGGGCCTGGGGCACGATCGGCGTCGTCGTCAACACCGATGCCTATAAGGGCCCAGCCGATACGTGGGGCATTGTCTTCAACACGCCGGACGAACTGAAGGGCAAGGTCAATGTCGTCCCGGAAATGGGCGACGTCATCTTCGCGGCGATCAAATATGTCGGCGGCCAGCAGTGCACCGATGACAAGGCGGTGCTGAAGAAGGTGCGTGACCTCCTGGTGGCGGCCAAGCCGAACTGGATCGCCATGGAATACAACACCATCGAAAAGATGGGCGCCGGCGACTTCAAGGCAACCAGTGACTGGAACGGCTCGGCGCTGCGCCAGCGGCTGGCCAACCCGGCCATCCACTACAATTATCCGAAGGAAGGCTTCGGCCTGTGGAGCGACAACGTCGTCGTCCTCAAGGAAGCCAAGAACGTCGAGAACGCCAAGCTGTTCCAGAACTTCATCATGGATCCGGAAAACGCGGCTGGCCTCTCGGCCTTCCATCGCTATGCCAACGCCATCACGGGCTCGGACAAGTACATGCCGGCCGACATGAAGGACGCGCCGGAAGTCGTCATTCCGGCCGACGCCAAGCCGAAAGGCGAATTCCAGAAGATGTGCCCGCCTGAAACGCAGGAACTCTACACTAAGATCTGGACCGAACTGCAGAAGTAATCGCTACGCGATGGGACCCGGCGGCACACGCCGCCGGGTCTTTTTTGTTCCGGGAATGGCTTTCATGGACTCCTATCGCAACAGCGATCCGCGGCCGCCGATCATGCAAGGCTCGCCGCCCGCCATGGTGCCGCCGAAGCTCGACTGGGACAGGCCGCCATGGAACCGCTGGGCGTTTCAGCACATCAGGGAAATTCTGCCGACCGCCGAAGTCTGGCGCGGCAATGGGCATCGCCACCGCCTCGAACGCGCCGAGGTCGATCTCGACGGGCTGCCGGTCGAGGGCAGCGAGGGCCAGCCTTCGACGCTCGCGGGGCTGCTCGACGAGACCTACACGGATGGCTTCCTGGTGCTCAAAAACGGCAGGGTCGCCTATGAGCGCTATCTCAACGGCATGGACGAGCGCACGCTGCATCTGTCGCAGTCGATGGCGAAGTCCGTCACCGGATCGGTGTTCGGCATATTGGCCGGCCGTGGCCTGATCGATCCAGCCAAGGCGGTGACCGATTACCTGCCAGAGCTGAAGGCAACGGGATGGGCCGGGGCCAGCATCCAGCATGTGCTCGACATGACCACGGGCGTGCGCTTCTCCGAGGAATACACCGACCGCTACTCCGACATCGGCCAGGTCGATGTCGCGACCGGCTGGAAGCCGGTGCCACCGGGCAGCGATCCGGACTTTCGCTGGCCTTCGCATATGTTCGACCTGATCCTGGGCTTGAAGGACACAATCCGACCGCACGGAACGAAATTCGAGTACCGCTCGATCGAGACCGACGTGCTCGCCTTTATCATGGAACGGGTGACGGGCAAGCGGCTGGCGCAGTTGGTCTCGGAAGAGCTCTGGCAAAAGCTCGGCGCTGACGAAAGCGCCTGCTTCACCGTCGACAGCGCCGGCTATGCGCTTGCCGATGGTGGCTTCAATGCAACGTTGCGCGACTATGGCCGCTTCGGCCAGATGATCCTCGGCAATGGCGGCGGCATCGTGCCGGCTGAATGGATCGAGACGACACGCAATGGCAGGCACGGCCCCGATTTCTCCGCCAGCCTGCCGGAAGGCAGCTACAGCAACCAGTTCTGGATCGAGGATCCCCGCTCGCGCGCGCTGATGTGCCGGGGCGTGTTCGGGCAGATGATCCACATCGACTGGAACACGGGAATGGTCGTGGTGAAGCTGTCGAGCTATCCGGATTTCAACAACCTCGCCTACTCCATGGCGACATTGAAGGCCGTGCATGCCATCGCCGCCGCGTTGAGCTGAGCCCCCCCTAGAAAAAACGACTCCAAGAGGAAACGCCATGACCGGCATGACCGTGTTCGAGACCCGCTACGGCTTCCGTCGCAACGAGGTGCTGCTCGCCAACTGGCGCGAGAACCCATTCAACCGATGGTCGTTCCAGAACCTCGGCGAACTGGTGCCGACGGCGCGCGTCACGGCGGCCGGGGGCATCGAGGCACCGATGCAAGATCTCGGTGGCCTGCTTGGCGAAAAGGTCTCGGTCGCCAGCGCGCCGGAAACGGTGGCCGAATTTCTCGTCCGCTCCAGCACCGACGCGCTGACCATCATGAAAGGCGGCAAGATCATCGGCGACTGGTTCGCGCCGCACATGGATTTCGGCGCCCGCCACATCATCTTCTCGATCAGCAAGTCGGTGACCGCCATCATTGCCGGCATACTGGAAGCCGAGGGTGTGTTCGATCCGGAAGCACCAGTGGCGCACTACATTCCGGAGGCCGCCGGCTCGGCCTATGGCGATGCGAGTGCGCGGCATGTGCTCGACATGAGCGTCAGCCTCGATTTCGAGGAAGCCTATCTCGATCCGGAAAGCGCCTTTGCCCGCTATCGCCGGGCGACGCTGTGGAACCCGGGCGGCGGCACCGAAAGCCTGCGCGAATTCATCCTGACCTTGCAGCGGCTGGCCGAGCCGCATGGCCAGACCTTCCGCTACCGTTCGCCCAATTCCGACCTGCTCGGCCTGTTGCTGGAGCGTGCCTCGGGCCAGCGCTTCAACGAGCTGATGCGCGAGAAGCTCTGGCTGCCGCTCGGCGCCGTCGGCGAGGCTTCTATCGGCGTCGACATGGAAGGCACGGCACGCACCGCCGGCGGCATCTCGGTGACGCCGCGCGATCTGGCGCGTGTCGGCGAAATGATGCGTCAGGGCGGCACGGCCAATGGCCGGCGCATCGTGCCGGAGGCCTGGGTGCGCGACACGACCAGCACCGGCGGCAGCGCGGAAGCCTGGCAGCGCGGCGCGATGCAGCCGCTGTTCCCGAAGGGGCGCTATCGCAACAAATGGTACCAGACCGGACACGAGAACGGCGCCTATTGCGGCATCGGCATCCATGGCCAGTGGCTCTATGTCGACCCCAGGACCGAAGTGGTGATCGCCAAGATGTCGTCGCAGCCGGAGCCGGTCGACGATCCGCTGGATATCGAGCTTGTGGCGTTTTTCGAAGCGCTGAGCCGGATGGTCTAAACGCCTCCTGCCACCAAATTAGCGAGTGCTTTCCTGTGGACCCGCCGGGCTGACGGAAGCGCGGCGGTTGGCGGACCGGATGTCAGCGCCTATGGTCGCCGCTCTTTCGACAAGAGTGGGAATGACATGGCATCCGACATCAAGCGCATCGCAGCCATCATCGCGGCCGAGATCGCGGCGCGCCCCGAGCAGGCGGCCGCGGCGATCGAATTGCTCGATGAAGGCGCTACGGTGCCGTTCGTGGCGCGCTACCGCAAGGAAGTCACCGGCGGGTTGGACGATACGCAGTTGCGCGACCTTGCGGAGCGGCTGGCCTATCTGCGTGAGCGCGACGCGCGACGTGACACGATCCTTGGCTCCATCCGCGAGCAGGGCAAGCTGACCGAGGAACTCGAGGGCAAGATCATCGCCGCCGCCACCAAGGCGGAGCTGGAAGACATCTATCTGCCCTACAAGCCCAAGCGCCGCACCAAGGCCGAGATCGCTCGGGAGCGCGGGTTGGGGCCGCTGGCGGAGGCCATCCTCGCCGATCGTTCGCTCGTGCCCGCCGAACTGGCGCTGGCCTATGTCAGCGAAGAGGTGGCCGATGCCAAGGCCGCATTGGAAGGCGCGCGCGACATCCTGTCGGAACAGTTCGCCGAAAATGCCGATCTTGTCGGCAAATTGCGGACCTACATGAAGGAACGCGCCTTCATGCGCGCCAGGGTGGTCGACGGCAAGCAGGAGGCGGGCGCGAAATTCTCCGACTATTTCGACCATGTCGAACGCTGGGCAAATGTGCCGAGCCACCGCGCGCTGGCCATGCTGCGCGGCCGCAACGAGGAGGTGCTGTCGCTCGACATCGAGGTCGATGCCGATGACACCTCGCCGGTGAAGCCGGTCGAGCGAATGGTCGCCAATGCCTATGCCATCGGCGGCAGCCTGCCGGGCGACCGCTGGCTGATGGAGGTCGCGGGCTGGACATGGCGGATCAAGCTTTCGCTGCACCTGACGCTTGATCTGATGCGCGACCTGCGCGAGCGGGCCGAGGAAGAGGCGATCCATGTCTTTGCCCGCAATCTCAAGGATCTGCTGCTCGCCGCGCCGGCAGGGTCGCGGCCGACGATGGGGCTCGATCCCGGCATCCGCACCGGCGTCAAGCTGGCGGTGGTCGACGGCACCGGCAAGGTGCTCACGACGACGACCGTCTATCCCTTCCCGCCAAAGAACGATGTGAGGGGCACGCAGGCGGAACTCGCCAGGCTCGTTCGCCTGCACAAGGTCGAGCTGATTTCCATCGGCAACGGCACCGGCAGCCGCGAGACGGAGAAGCTGGTCGCGGACATGCTGTCCGACATGCCGTCCGACGGCGGACCGAAGCCGTTGAAGGTGATCGTCAGCGAGGCGGGCGCCTCCGTCTATTCTGCATCGGCGACGGCTGCAGCGGAATTCCCCGGTCTCGACGTATCGCTGCGCGGCGCGGTGTCGATCGCGCGACGTCTCCAGGATCCGCTCGCCGAACTGGTCAAGATCGAGCCGAAGTCGATCGGCGTCGGCCAGTACCAGCACGATGTCGACCAGTACCGGCTTGGCCGGTCGCTGGAAGCGGTGGTCGAGGATGCCGTCAACGCGGTCGGCGTCGATCTCAACACCGCTTCAGCGCCATTGCTGGCGCGGGTTTCGGGCCTTGGCGCATCGCTGGCCGATGCCATCGTCGCGCATCGCGACGCGACCGGCCCCTTTGCCAGCCGCAAGGATCTGCTGAAAGTGCCGCGGCTCGGACCTCGCGCGTTCGAACAGTCCGCCGGCTTCCTGCGCATTGCCAATGGCAGCGAGCCGCTCGATGCCTCCTCGGTGCATCCGGAAGCCTATGGCGTGGCCAAGAAGATCGTCGCCGCCTGCGGCCGTGATGTGCGTTCGCTGATGGGCGACAGTGCCGCGCTCAAGGCACTCGATCCGCGCGTCTTCGTCGACGAGCGTTTTGGCCTGCCGACGGTGCGCGACATCCTGGCCGAGCTGGAAAAACCCGGCCGCGATCCGCGTCCCGGCTTCAAGACCGCGACCTTCGCCGACGGGGTCGACGACATCAAGGATCTGAAGCCCGGCATGCTGCTGGAAGGCACGGTGACCAATGTCGCCGCCTTCGGGGCCTTCGTCGATATCGGTGTCCACCAGGACGGTCTGGTGCATGTCTCGCAACTGGCCGACCGTTTCATCAAGGACGCGCATGAGGTGGTCAAGGCCGGCGACGTGGTCAAGGTGCGCGTCGTCGACGTCGACACCAAGCGCAAACGCATCGCACTCTCCATGCGCAAGGATGGCGGCGAGGGCGGCGCATCGAGAGGGCCACGCGACAATGGTGGCGGCAAGCCGGCGCCACGTTCGCCAATGCCCCAGCGTCAACCGGAGCGGCCGGCCCAGCAGGGCGCGTTTGGCGCCGCGCTGGCAGATGCGCTGAAGCGGAAGTAGCTACCAAGCCAGAACGGCCGGCTCCTTCTCAAGCTGGCCCAGCAGCCAGTCGCGAAAACTGGCGACGGGCGGGTGGCCTCTCTTGTCGTGAGGCACGACGAGATAATAGGCGCTGCGGCTTTGCATGGGTTGGCCTGGCGCCGGCACGAGCTGGCCGCGCTGCAATTCACCCGTGATGAGGATGAGCGGCAACAACGCGACGCCGAGCCCTGCCATGCACGCCTGGGCGGCGGTGCCGAACTGCTCGAACTGCATGCCCGGTCCGGTCGGCGCGCTCAGGCCCTGGTGCTCGAACCATTCGGTCCAGGCGCCGGGCCGCGTCGCCATGTGCAGCAGCGGCAAGCGGCCAATATCGGCCGGCGTGGCAAAGGCGCGGCCGGCGAGGAAACCGGGCGACACTACCGGCGCCACCGTCTCGCGCACCAGGAGCGTGGAGTCGGCCTCCGGCCAATCCGGCAGGCCGTAGTGGATGGCGGCGTCCAGCCTCTCCCTGGCGAAATCGAAGCGGCCGACGCGGGTGACGAAGTTGATGGTGATATCGGGATTTCTTTCCACGAAATCAGGGATCATCGGCATCAGCCAGCGCGTGCCGAACGTCGGCAAGATGGCCAGGTTCAGGATGCCGCTATGTCGATTGCTCATCAATCCAAGGGCTGCGTCGCGCAACTGGCCGAGGGCCGAACGCACGGCGTCGGCATAGATTTCGCCGGCTGTCGACAGCCGGACATTGCGGCTGTCGCGCTCGAACAGCCGGCGGCCGAACTGATCTTCGAGTAGCTTGATCTGCCTGCTGACCGCGCCCTGCGTCAGATCCAGCTCCTGCGCGGCGGCGGTGAAACTGCCAAGCCGGGCCACCGCCTCGAACGCGGCAAGGGCGCTGATGTTGGGCAAAAGGCGGCGTTGGACACTCATCATTCATTCCTAATGCTCATTGATCGGTGAAGCAATTTCGTTTGATTTTTTCATGCCACGGGCCGATAAGCCGGACTTCACCCGTTTTGAGGATCGAGATGCCATGGCCGCCGACAAGAATGCATTCGTCTGGGAAGACCCGTTCCTGATCGAGGGCCAGCTTTCGGAAGACGAGCGCATGGTGCGGGACGGCGCGGCGGCCTTTGCCGCCGACAAGCTCGCGCCGCGCATCGAGGAGGCGTACCTCGAGGAAAAGACCGACGCCGGCATCTTTCGCGAGATGGGCGAGGCGGGTCTGCTCGGCATCACCATCCCAGAGGAATATGGCGGGCTCGGCGCCAACTATGTCACCTACGGGCTGGTCGCGCGGGAAGTCGAGCGTGTCGATTCCGGTTATCGTTCGATGATGTCTGTGCAGTCGTCGCTGGTTATGTATCCGATATACGCCTACGGCTCGGAGGCGCAGCGCAAGAAATACCTGCCGAAGCTGGCGTCGGGTGAATGGATCGGCTGCTTTGGCCTTACCGAGCCGGATGCCGGCTCGGACCCGGGCGGCATGAAGACGCGCGCCGAGAAGACCGCCAACGGTTACAAGCTCACCGGCTCCAAAATGTGGATTTCCAACGCGCCGATCGCAGACGTGTTCGTCGTCTGGGCGAAGTTGAAGGGTGACAACGGCAAGGACGAGATCCGCGGCTTCGTGCTGGAAAAGGGCATGAAGGGGCTGTCGGCGCCGAAGATCGGCGGCAAGCTGTCGCTGCGCGCGTCGATCACCGGCGAGGTGGTGATGGAAGGCGTCGAGGTCGGCGAGGACGCATTGCTGCCCAACGCCAAGGGCCTTGGTGGCCCGTTCGGCTGTCTCAACCGGGCACGCTACGGCATTTCCTGGGGCGCCATGGGTGCCGCCGAGGATTGCTGGCACCGGGCGCGCCAATACGGCCTCGACCGCAAGCAGTTTGGCAAGCCGCTCGCCGGCACGCAGCTGTTCCAGAAGAAGCTCGCCGACATGCAGACCGAGATCGCGCTTGGCCTGCAGGGCTCGCTCAGGGTTGGGCGGCTAATGGACGAGGGCAAGATGGCGCCGGAGATGATCTCGATCGTCAAGCGCAACAATTGCGGCAAGGCGCTCGACATCGCCCGCCAGGCCCGCGACATGCACGGCGGCAATGGCATCCAGATCGGCTACCACGTCATGCGCCACGCGCAGAATTTGGAGACGGTCAACACCTATGAGGGCACGCATGACGTGCATGCGCTCATCCTGGGACGGGCGCAGACCGGGATACAGGCGTTTTTCTGAGCCGCGACCGTTGCCTAAATTAGGTGCACCGCAACATCTCTGCTTGGAGAATGGCCGCCTGATGTGTCAGGGTCTAGCGTTCGTTTGAAACGCTGAATTCCGGGGCCCTATGGCAATTCTGGCAGCCGTCTATCACCTGACCCATTACAAATACGACCGGCCGGTGGTGCTCGGTCCTCAAATCATCAGGCTTCAGCCGGCGCCGCATTCCCGCACCAAGGTGCTCAGCCATTCGTTGAAGGTCGAGCCGGCGAACCACTTCGTCAACCTGCAGCAGGATCCCTACGGCAACTTCCTCGCCCGCTTCGTGTTTCCGGAACCGGTGACGGAGCTCAAGATCGAGGTCGATCTCGTCGCCGACATGACGGTGTACAATCCGTTCGATTTCTTCGTCGAGCCGTCGGCCGAGACGTTTCCGTTCGAATACCCGGAAGAGATCCGCGACGACCTCGCCATCTACCGCACGCCGGAGCCGGCGGGACCGCTGCTCTCGGCCTTTCTGAAGACCGTCGACCGCAGCGCGGAAAATACGGTCAATTTCCTCGTCGATCTCAATGCCAGGCTGCAGCGCGAGATCGCCTATATCGTGCGCATGGAGACCGGCGTGTTCTCGCCGGAGGAGACGCTGGCCGCGGCCAAGGGATCGTGCCGCGATTCGAGCTGGCTGCTGGTGCAGATCCTGCGCAATCTCGGCATCGCCGCGCGCTTCGTTTCGGGCTATCTGATCCAACTGAAGCCGGATCTGGTGGCGCTCGATGGGCCGGCCGGTACATCCGTCGATTTCACAGACCTGCATGCCTGGTGCGAGGTCTATCTTCCGGGCGCCGGCTGGATTGGCTTCGACCCGACCTCCGGCCTGCTCACCGGCGAGAGCCATGTGCCGTTGGCGGCAACGCCGCATTTCCGCAATGCGGCACCGATTTCCGGCATGGCGAGCTTCGCCAATGTCGAGTTCGGCTTCGAGATGCGGGTCGATCGCATCGCCGAGCATCCGCGCATCACCAAGCCGTTCTCCGACGAAAGCTGGCAGGCGCTCGACGTGCTCGGCAACAAGGTCGATGCCGCGCTGACGGCCGGGGACGTGCGGCTGACCATGGGCGGCGAACCGACCTTTGTGTCGATCGACGACTTTGAATCCGCCGAGTGGAACACCGCCGCCGTCGGGCCGACCAAGCGCGAAAAGGCCGATGCGCTGATCCGAAGGCTGCGCGAACGCTTCGCGCCTGGCGGCTTCCTGCATTATGGCCAGGGCAAATGGTATCCCGGCGAAACCCTGCCGCGCTGGACCTTTTCACTCTACTGGCGCACCGACGGTCAGCCGGTATGGAGCGACCCGTCGCTGATCGCGCACGAAAAGAGCGCGGCCGATAATGTTGGCCCGCAGCAGGCGGAAAACCTGCTGACGGCGATCGCCGGTGAGCTTGGCATCGACACGTCCATGGTCAGCGAGGCCTATGAGGATCCGGCCGAGTGGCTGCTCAAGGAAGGCAAGCTGCCAGAGAATGTCGATCCATCTAACTCCAAGCTGGAAGACCCGGAAGAACGCAGCCGCATGGCAAAGGTGTTCGAGCGCGGGCTGACCAAGCCGTCGGGCTATGTGCTGCCGGTGCAGCGGTGGAACAGCCAGGCGTCGGACCCTCGCTGGCGGTCCGAAAAATGGACGACGCGGCGCGGCCGGCTGTTCCTGGTGCCGGGCGATTCACCGGTCGGCTATCGGCTGCCGCTCGGCACGCTTCCTCACGTGCCGCCGGCGCAGTTCCCCTACATCGTGCCGGTCGATCCGTCGCTGCCGCGCGGCCCGTTGCCGACGCGTGAAGCCATGCTGCCAGGGCCCGCGCCAGCCGAGCTTGAAGGCGCCGACGAGATGGCGCGGCGCCAGCAGGCGGCTTCATTCACGGCCGCCACCGGCCAGCAGGACCGGGTCGAGCAGGAAATCACCGAGATCGGCGGCGCCGTGCGCACGGCGCTCTCGGTCGAGCCGCGCGATGGACGGCTATGCGTCTTCATGCCGCCGGTCGAGGCGCTGGAGGACTATCTCGAACTGGTTGCCGCCGCCGAGAACGCAGCAAAGGCCATCGGTCTTCCTGTGCATATCGAGGGCTATGGCCCGCCGCACGATCCGCGCCTCAACGTCATCCGCGTGGCACCCGATCCCGGCGTCATCGAGGTCAACATCCATCCGGCTGCCAATTGGCAGGACTGCGTGGCGACGACAACGGGGATCTACGAGGAGGCGCGGCTGACGCGGCTTGGCGCCGACAAGTTCATGATCGACGGCCGCCATACCGGCACCGGCGGCGGCAACCATGTGGTGGTCGGCGGCGCGACGCCCAATGACAGTCCGTTCCTGCGCCGGCCCGATCTGCTGAAGAGCCTTGTGCTGCAATGGCAGCGGCATCCCTCGCTGTCCTATCTGTTCTCCGGCCTGTTCATCGGACCGACCAGCCAGGCGCCGCGTTTCGACGAAGCGCGTCACGACTCGCTCTACGAGCTCGAGATCGCCATGGCGCAGGTGCCGCATCCGGACACCGGCTCTGCACCTCTGCCGTGGCTGGTCGACCGGCTGTTCCGCAATTTGTTGACCGACGTCACCGGCAACACGCACCGCTCGGAAATCTGCATCGACAAGCTGTTTTCGCCGGACGGTCCGACAGGGCGTCTTGGGCTGGTCGAATTCCGCGGCTTCGAGATGCCGCCCAATGCGCGTATGTCGCTGGCACAGCAATTGCTGGTCAGGGCGATCATTGCTCGCGCGTGGAAAAACCCGCTCGACGGGCGCTTCGTGCGCTGGGGCACCTCGCTGCATGACCGTTTCATGCTGCCGCATCATGTCTGGGCGGATTTTCTCGATGTGCTGGACGACCTCAACCTCAATGGCTTCGAATTCCGTCCGGAATGGTTCGACGCCCAGCTCGAATTCCGCTTTCCCTTCTGCGGCGAGGTCCAGCATGCTGGCATCAAGCTGGAGCTGCGGCAGGCGCTGGAGCCGTGGCATGTGATGGGCGAGCAGGGCGCCATCGGCGGCACCGTGCGCTTCGTCGATTCCTCGGTCGAGCGGCTGCAGGTCAAGACCGAGGGTCTCAACCCCGAGCGTCATGCGATCGTCTGCAATGGCCGCATCGTGCCGATGAAGGTTACCGACAACCGCGAGGTCGCGGTGGCGGGCGTCCGCTTCAAGGCCTGGCAGCCGGCCTCCGGCCTTCATCCGGCGCTGCCGGTCAACACGCCGCTGGTGTTCGACATCTATGACCGCTGGTCCGGCCGGGCGGTCGGCGGTTGCGTCTACCACGTCGCGCATCCCGGCGGGCGCAATTACGACACCTTCCCGGTCAACGGCAACGAGGCCGAGGCACGGCGGCTCGCCCGCTTCGAACCGCGCGGCCACACGCCATCAGGCTATGTGCTGCGCGAGGAACAACCGGCGGAAGATTTCCCGATGACCCTTGACCTTCGGCGGCCGGCAAGACTCTGATCAGCGATGGCAAAGGGGAATCACAGAAGGGTACGCGGCAAGCCGCAGACCCACAGCCTGCTGGAGCACTACCAGCCGATTGACGGCGTCGTCGACGAGATGGTCGATGCGTCGGGCAATCCCCGCCAGGTCTGGAAGCATTTCATCGAGGCGCTCGACGAACTCGGCGCCGAAAGGCTCGGCCAGCGCTTCGCTCGCGCCGACCAGTATCTGCGCGATGCCGGCGTCTACTACCGCGTTTATGACAAGGCCGGCGCCAATGAACGCGAATGGCCGCTGGCGCATGTGCCGCTGCTCATCGAAGACGCCGAATGGGCCGACATCAGCGCTGGCCTCGTCCAGCGCGCCGAGTTGTTCGAGGAAACCATCGCCGACATCTATGGGCCGAACCGGCTTGTCGAAAAGGGCATTCTGCCGGCGGGGCTGATTGCCGCAAGCCCGGAATATTTGCGGCCGGTGGTCGGCACCAGGCCGCCCGGCGGCCATTTCCTGCATTTCTGCGCCTTCGAGCTTGGCCGTGGACCAGACGGAAGGTGGTGGGTGCTGGGCGACCGCACGCAGGCGCCGTCCGGCGCCGGTTTCGCGCTGGAGAACCGCGTCGCAACCACGCGCGCGCTGTCCGACATCTATGGCGAGATGCATGTGCATAGGCTGGCGGGCTTCTTCCGCCGCTTCCGCGATGCACTGATCGGCATGGCCAAGGAAACCGACGGTCGTGTCGCCATCCTGACGCCGGGGCCGCTCAACGAAACCTATTACGAACACGCCTATATCGCCCGCTACCTCGGCATCATGCTGCTCGAAGGCGAGGACCTGACCGTTTCCGGCGGCCGGCTGATGGTCCGCACCGTGTCGGGCCTGATGCCGATCAGCGTATTGTGGCGACGGCTCGATGCCGCTTTCGCCGATCCGCTGGAACTGAGATCGGATTCGCAGATCGGGACGCCGGGGCTGGTCGAGGCGATCCGCCAGGGTGCGGTTGCGACGGTCAATGCGCTGGGTTCGGGGCTGATGGAAACGCGGGCGCTGCTCGGCTTCCTGCCCAAGATCGCGCGCGAGCTGCGCGGGGAGGAACTCAAGTTGCCCAGCGTGGCGACATGGTGGTGCGGGCAACAATCCGAACGCGCGCATGTGCTGGCCAATATCGACCGTATGGTGATCGGCCCGGCACTATCGACGAGGCTTGCCTTCGAGGATGACGGCCAGACCAAGCTCGGCTCGGCGCTGTCGGCCGGAGAGCGGGCGGAGCTGGTGGCGCACATCGAACGCGAGGGCGCCGCCTTCGTCGGCCAGGAAGCGGTGACGCTTTCGACGACACCGGTCTATGTCGGCGGTTGGCTGGAGCCGCGGCCGGCGAGCCTGCGCGTCTATCTGGCGCGCACGCCCGAGGGCTGGACGGTGATGCCGGGCGGTTTTGCCCGCGTCGGCCTGTCGCTCGACCCGACGGCGATCGCCATGCAGCGCGGCGGCCAGGCGGCCGACGTCTGGGTGGTCAGCGACCGGCCGGTGGAGCGCGAGACGCTGCTGCCGCAGGAGGGCGACAGTTTCAGCCGCACAAGGCCAGGCAGCCTGCCCAGCCGCGCGGCGGAAAACCTGACCTGGCTCGGCCGCTACATCGAACGCTCGGAAGACACGGTACGCATCCTGCGGGCCTATCATGTGCGGCTCGCCGAGACGTCCGATCCGGACATGCCGCTGCTGGCCGATATCAGGGATTATCTCGAACCGTTCGGCATCGACGTCGAAACGGCTATACCGTCGGGACTGATCGGTACGCTGGACAGCGCCGTCTACAGCGCGGGCCAGATACGCGACCGCTTCTCGCCGGATGGCTGGCTGGCGCTCAAGGACCTGTCGAAGACCATTCATCAGTTCGCAACGACGGTGGCGCCCGGCGATGACGCGACGCGGGCCATGACCGTCATCCTGCGCAAGCTCGCCGGCTTCTCCGGCCTGCTGCACGAGAACATGTACCGCTTCGCCGGCTGGCGCTTCCTCGAGATCGGCCGGCGGCTGGAGCGCGGCATCCAGATCGCCCGCACGCTCGCCCGGCTGACCAGCACCAAGGCGCCTGACGGCGCGCTCGACATGATGCTGGAGATCGGCGACAGCGTGATGACCCATCGCCGGCAATATCCGGTGCAGGCCGGCCGGCGCACGGTGATCGATCTTCTGGCGCTCGATCCGCTCAATCCGCGCTCTATCCTGTTCCAGCTCGAAAGGCTGAAGGCCGAGATCGGCCTGTTGCCCTCGGTTGGCGGCGAGGGGCATATGTCGCCGGCGGCCAAGGAGATCCTGCAGCTCAACACGGCCATCGCCATCAAGGAGCCGTCGGACATGACGGCAAAGGCTCTGGACGATCTCGCCAGCGAGATAGGCGGCCTCTACAGCAGCCTTTCGAAAGCCTATTTCGGCTAGGCCCCAGATCGCACGGTTTTGCGACCGGAACCCGGGCCAAGACAAGAAAAGTAGGGCATGCTTTACGACATCAGGCTTCATCTGCACTACGACTACGCAGCCGCGGCCGGCGGCGGCCGCCATCAGATCCGTGTTCTGCCGTCTACGATTTCCGGCGTGCAGCGCGTCATTGCGGCATCCCTGTCCTTTGCGCCGGCGCCCAATGAACGGTCGGATTTCTCTGACTTCTTCGGCAACAGTGTTACCTCGATCGCCTTTCGCGATGCGCATGACGCGCTCGACATCAGGATGAGCGCGCGCGTTTCGGTATCGCGGCCCGAGCCGGGGCTCGATGTGTCGCCCGATATCGGCCGGCTCAGGCAGGAACTCGCCGCGGTGCGGTCGTTGGCGTCTGCCTCGCCGCATCACTTTCTGACTGCCAGCAGCCATGCGGGCATCGATGCCGCGATCACCGCCTATGCGCAGGACAGCGTCGGCAACTCGGCCGCCGGTACGGCGCTGACCCTGTGCGAGCGCATCCACCGCGATTTCACTTATGATGGCGAGGCGACCACGGTGCGGACCCGGGCCAGCGATGCTTTCAAGCTGAAACGTGGCGTCTGCCAGGATTTTTCGCACATCATGATCGCCGGCTTGCGCGGGCTCGGCATTCCGGCCGGCTATGTCAGCGGCTTCCTGCGCACCATTCCGCCAAAGGGGAAGCCACGGCTGGAAGGCGCCGATGCCATGCACGCCTGGGTCAAGGTGTGGTGCGGGCGCGACGCCGGCTGGCAGGAGTTCGACCCGACCAACGGCATGCGGGCCAGCAACGACCATATCACGGTCGGCTTCGGCCGCGATTATTCGGACGTGGCACCGATCGTTGGTGTGTTGAAGACCACCGGCGGGCAGGTCGGTGAGCAGGCTGTCGACGTCATTCCGGTTGCCCTCGAAAAGGCATGAGGCGGACCGAAACAGGAGGCGCACCCTGTCGCTGCAAATGCGGGTGGATGAAGCGGCTTCTCAAACGTCGAAGGGGCCGCTATTCTATGTTCGTTTCGAGGGGACAGCCATTATACTGCTAGAGCGCGCAGGCGCGGGATTTTGTAATTGAAAGCGGTCAGCGTCGTCATTCCTGCCCACAACGCGTCGGCTACCATTGGGACAACGTTGGCGTCGCTGCGAGGCGAGGCCGAGGTCATCGGCGAGGTCCTGCTGGTCGACGACGCATCGACGGACGACACGGCGGCGGTCGCACGGCAGGCGGCGGCACAACTGTCGCTGCCGCTACGCGTGTTGCCGGCCGACTGCCGCGATGCCGGTGGCGCCCGAAACGGGGCGCTGGCGCAGGCGCTCCATCCCTGGGTGTATCTGATCGACGCCGACGACCTGCATCTTCAAGGTGGATTGCGCGCGCTGCTGCGGCAGGCGCAGAGCCAGCCGAAAGCCGACATGATCGTTGGCGCCTACCGCCGACGCGTGAATGGCCAGGACCGGCAGATCAAGGTGCCGAACGGCTATCAGGACGCCTGCCTCGCAAACGCTTCGGCCTATGTCAAAGGCGATATACGTTCGGTGGCCGTGGGCAGCGTGCTGGCATCCCGGCGCCTGATCGGCGAAACACGGTTTCCGGTCAGCCTTGCCTATGACGAGGACACGCTGTTCTGGGCGCGGCTGATGAGCAAGGCGTCGCTGGCCATGATTCCGCAGCCCGTCATGGTCTATGAGGTTTCGCCGGCCCGTTCCGACGATCGTTTCGCGATCAACCCGGTGCGGCGCTTCCTGGAGTGGCGCCATGAATTGCGCAAACTCACCGATTGCAGCATCCCGCTCTCGGCGCTGAAGACCAGGGAGGGGCTTGTCGCCCTCAAGATCGCGCGCGTCCACTATGCACGGGGCGACCTCGACACCGCCGCACGGTTCCTGGCGGTAGCCGCGGCCGCGCCGAAGCGGCGGTCGGAAGCCTGGCGCTGCCTGCGCTACAGGCTGAAGCTCGCCGTGCGATGCCGTCTCTCGGCACCACGGATAGAACTGCAAAGCGCCCTCTAACTCTTTCTTTTTGATGCAATTCCCAAAGGGAAAGCGCTGCGCTTTTCCGGGAAACCGTTTCATACTTTTCCTGGAATTGCTCTGGATTCCCCGCATCTCGCCGGCCGACGGATGTCGGTTGCCACCGACTTTGCGGCCGGCGGTGGAACCAGCGGTCAGCCAACGGCTTATCTACGGATATTTGGCGTGGAGCGGTCATGCTGCAGAGATCCGGATTATCGCGCGGCACGTCGGCCGACAGCGGCGCTGTGCCGAAAAACGGGGCGCAAACCTCGGCCGAACACGCCGCGCTGACCTATGTCAGCGATGCCGAGCCCGGTATTCGCCGGCTGAAGGCAGGCAAGGGATTTTCCTACAAGGGACCTGACGGACGACCGGTCTCGAATGCCGCGAGGGCGCGTATCGAGGCGATCGTCATCCCGCCGGCCTGGACGGATGTCTGGATTTCGCCCGACGCGAACGGGCATATCCAGGCGACCGGAAGGGATCAGCGGGGGCGCAAGCAGTATCGCTATCATCCGCAATGGGCCGAAGAACGCGACAGCGCCAAATATTCGAGCCTCGTCGCCTTCGCCGAAAGCCTGCCGGAGCTGCGGCGCACCATAGACGGCGACCTGCGCCGTCACGGCCTGCCGTTCGAGCGTGTCGTTGCCGCTATCGTCTGGTTGCTCGACAACACGATGATCCGCGTCGGCAATGCCGCCTATGCCCGCGACAACAAGAGCTTCGGCCTGACGACGTTGCGAGACCGCCATGTCGACATCAAGGGATCGAGCCTGCGCTTTGCGTTCAAGGGCAAATCCGGCAAGGAATGGAAACTGAAGCTGGTCGACCGCCGCATCGCCGGCATCGTGCGCGGTGCGCAGGATCTGCCGGGCCAGAAGCTGTTCCAGTATCTCGACGAGGAGGGCAACAGGCGTCCGGTCCGCTCCGACGATGTCAACCGCTATATCAGGGGCGCTGCCGGCGATGCGTTCAGCTCGAAGCATTTCCGCACATGGGGCGGCACCATCCATGCCGCGTCGCTGTTTGCGCAGACGGAATTGCCCGAAAGCCAGGCACAGCAAAAGCGGGTGATGAACAGCGTCATCGACAAGGTGGCCGAGCGGTTGGGCAACACCCGCGCCGTCTGCCGAAAATGCTATATCCACCCGCGGGTCTTCGAAGCCTGGTCACAGGGGCGCCTACTTGCCGAAATGGCCGAAGCCAACAGGCGCAAGCGTTCCATCGACGGTCTCGACGAGGAGGAAGCGCTCGTGCTGAGATGGTTGAGGGCACATGAAGGTTGATTGCGGTTGCCAGCGGCGGCAAATCCAAAGCCGTCGGATTTTTTTATCGACGTCGTGTCGGGATCGGTCTTACTGTTTCGTCCTTTGATACAGAAAAGGACCGCCCATGCTTTATGCCATCCTCTGCTATGCCTCCGAAGACGTCGTCTGCTCCTGGAGCAAGGAGCAGGACGACAAGGTCATGACCGATCTCCTCGACGTTCAGCAGAAGTACGCCAATGCCGGCCGGCTCGGCCCGGTGGCGCGGCTTTTGCCGACGACGGCGGCGACGACGCTGCGGAAGGTCAAGGGCGAATCGGTCGTCATCGACGGGCCGTTCGCCGAGACCAAGGAACAGTTCCTTGGCTTCTACACGCTTGATTGCGCCGATCTCGACGAGGCGGTCGAATTCGCGCGCGAACTTTCCGAGGTCAACCCGAGCGGCGGTTCCTACGAAATCCGGCCGGTCTCGATCTTCAATCCATCCAAGGTTGCCGTATGACCGAACTTGCCTGGATCAGCTCCGCGATCAGCGCCGCCCGCCCGCAGGCGATGGGCGCGCTGCTGCGCTATTTCCGCGATCTCGATACCGCGGAGGAAGCTTTCCAGGATGCCTGCCTCAGGGCGTTGAAGAACTGGCCGCAGAACGGGCCACCGCGCGACCCGGCGGCCTGGCTGATCTTCGTCGGCCGCAACAGCGGCATCGACGCGGTGCGCAAGCGCGCCAAGCAGGCGCCGATGCCGGAAGAGGACCAGATCTCCGATCTGGAGGATGCCGAAAGTGATATCGCCGAGCGGCTGGACGGCGCGCATTACCGCGACGACATCCTGCGGCTGCTGTTCATCTGCTGCCACCCTGATTTGCCCGCGACACAGCAGATCGCCGTCGCGCTGCGCATCGTCTCCGGTCTCACCGTCAAGCAGATCGCGCGGGCCTTCCTGGTCGGCGAAAGCGCCATGGAACAACGTATCACCCGCGCCAAGGCGCGCATCGCGGACGCCGGCGTGCCGTTCGAGACGCCGGGCGCGGTCGAGCGCTCGGAAAGGCTGGCTGCGGTGGCGGCCATGGTCTACCTGATCTTCAACGAAGGCTATTCGACCAACAGCGGCGAGGCGCCGGCCCGTGCGCCGCTCTGCGAGGAGGCAATCCGGCTGGCTCGGCTGCTGCTCAGGCTGTTCCAGACCGAACCGGAGATCATGGGGCTGACAGCGCTGCTTTTGCTGCAGCATGCGCGGGCGCCGGCCCGTTTCGACCAAGACGGCGAGATCGTGCTGCTCGAGGACCAGGATCGCGGCCTGTGGAGCCGCAAGATGATCGACGAAGGGCTGGCGCTGGTCGACAAGGCGTTGCGCCATCGCAAGCCCGGTCCCTATCAGGTGCAAGCGGCAATCGCGGCGCTGCACGCCCGGGCTACGAAGGCCGAGGATACCGACTGGGTGGAGATCGACCTGCTTTACGGCCTGCTCGAACAAATGCAGCCATCGCCGGTGGTGACGCTCAACCGCGCGGTTGCGGTCTCCAAGGTGAGCGGCCCGGAAGCAGCCCTTGCCATGATCGAACCGCTGGAGCCGAGGCTTTCCGGCTATTTCCACTTCTTCGGCCTCAAGGGCGGGCTGTTGATGCAGCTCGACCGGGGCGACGAGGCGCGCATCGCTTTCGACCGCGCCATCGCGCTTGCCAATACGGCGGCCGAAGCGGCCCATATCCGCATGCATATCGACCGCTTGATGAAGGACGGCGCCGTGCGCGCGCCGGCAAAAAAGGCCAACTAAGCTCCGTCTGCCTGGCTCAATCGTGCAGGTTGGGCTTGGACCATGCCGGGGTGGCGATTTCCCCCTGAAACGCGTAATGCCACGCCATGACTGTGCCCGAGATGCCAGCCGGCACGCGGGAACGTGGCGCGAAGCTCTGACCGAAGCCATTTGAGCGACGGGATCTGAAAGGGACAAAAATGACGATAGCGAAGGAAACGGCCGAACTTCTGGCGAAACTGGGTGTCGCCAAGGACGCGCTTGTTGGCGGCGACCTGATCGTGCGCAGCCCGGTGACGGGCGAGGAGATCGCGGCGCTGAAGACCATCTCGCCGACTGAGGCGGCCAAGACCATCGATGCCGCGCACAAGGCATTCCAATCCTGGCGGCTGGTTCCGGGTCCGAAGCGCGGCGAACTGGTGCGCCTGCTTGGCGAGCAACTGCGTGCGCATAAGGCCGAGCTCGGCCGGTTGGTGTCGATCGAGGTCGGCAAAATTCCGTCCGAGGGCCTCGGCGAAGTGCAGGAGATGATCGACATCTGCGATTTCGCCGTCGGTCTGTCCCGGCAATTGTACGGCCTGACCATCGCCACCGAGCGTCCAGGCCACCGGATGATGGAAACCTGGCATCCGCTTGGCGTCGTCGGCGTCATTTCGGCCTTCAACTTCCCGGTCGCGGTGTGGTCGTGGAACGCAGCGCTGGCGCTGGTCTGCGGCGACGCGGTGGTGTGGAAGCCGTCGGAGAAGACGCCGCTGACCGCACTTGCCTGCGAGGCGATCTTCAAACGCGCCGTCAAGCGCTTCGGCGCGGACGCGCCGCAGGGCCTGGCGCCGGTGCTGATCGGCGATCGGGCGGTCGGCGAGATCCTGGTCGACCATCCCAAGGTGCCGCTGGTTTCGGCCACCGGCTCGACCCGCATGGGCAGGGACGTCGGGCCGCGCCTGGCCAAGCGCTTCGCGCGCGCCGTGCTGGAACTCGGCGGCAACAATGCCGGCATCGTCTGCCCGACGGCGGACCTCGACATGGCGCTGCGTGCGATTGCCTTTGGAGCGATGGGCACCGCTGGCCAGCGCTGCACGACGCTGCGGCGCCTGTTCGTGCATGACAGTGTCTATGACGCCCTGGTTCCACGTCTGAGGAAGGCATACGAAAGTGTGTCGGTCGGCAACCCGCTGGAGACCTCTTCGCTGGTCGGGCCGCTGATCGACAAGGCTGCCTTCGACAACATGCAGAAGGCTTTGGAGGAAGCGGTGTCGCATGGCGGCAAGGTGACCGGCGGCGCGCGGGTCGAGAACGGCCATCCGGACGCCTACTACGTGCACCCGGCGCTGGTCGAGATGCCGAAACAGGTCTCGCCGGTGACGGAAGAGACCTTCGCGCCGATCCTTTATGTGATGAAATATTCGGATTTCGATACCGTGCTCGACGAGCACAACGCGGTTGGCGCCGGCCTGTCGTCGTCGATCTTCACCCGCGACCTGCAGGAATCCGAGCGTTTCCTCGGCGTCGACGGTTCGGACTGCGGCATCGCCAACGTCAATATCGGCACGTCGGGGGCCGAGATCGGCGGCGCGTTTGGCGGCGAAAAGGAAACCGGCGGCGGCCGCGAGAGCGGGTCCGACGCGTGGAAAGCCTATATGCGGCGCGCCACCAATACGGTGAACTATTCGAAGGCGCTGCCGCTTGCCCAGGGCGTCTCGTTCGACATCGATTGAGATTGCCGACCAAGGCCCGTGTCAGCGTGCTCGGCGAGCATCAATCGACACGGGCTTTGGCAAGGCGTTGGCGACGATGGCCAGCTTGACCGCGTCCCTCTCGCGCGGCGCCGCTCAGGCGCCGGCTTGCGATGGCGGGAAGCAAGCTTTGAAGGCATCGTCGACGACGGCCAGCTTGGCGGCCTGCACGGTCATGTATTCCTCGTAGAATCCGTGCGATACCCACATCACAGAATGGCCTCGCTGGCCGAGCCAGCCGATGCTGCCGAGTTCCTCGGCGGTCCGCAGTTTGCGGCCGAGATGGGTCCGCGACAGCTTGAGCCATTTGGCGAAGTCGCCGATCGCAACCACGCTAGTCGGAATCCGCTCCAGGTCGGCATGGTCGGGATCGATGCCTGACATTAGCCAATCCATGACGATGCCGCCATTGTTGAGCCAGATGAACAGGGAAAAGGTCTGGTTGGGTTCGCGCACCGGCTTCGAGGCAAGCAGGCCGTCAGCCACCAGGGGCTGCAGCGTGGCAAGCATGTCGGGCCGGTCCAGGTATCTGGCGAGCCGGTCGCCCCCATCGATATGGTCAAGCGTGCGCAGATGGGCGATCACCCAGCCGGTGAATCTCTCGATGGTGGCCGCGGTCGGTTGCAGGGGATGGGTGCGGCCATCCCCACCCGCCACATACTCCGCGATCTTGTAGTGCAGCATCTCCTTGATGAAAGCGTCCGCAGTGTTGCGGCTGGCTACCTCGTTCTTGTGCACGACCTCGATGAAGCGCGATACGGTCAGGTCCTTGCGGCGGTCGTTAGGGTCGCGCCTGAAGTGCATGGCCAGGCCGACATGACCCAACAGCCAGCGCTGCTGCGTGGCAAAAATGGACGCCAGCCGCGGGCTCTCCTCATAGATTCGGATCAGCGCCTTCGACTGTTCTTGAACGTAGCGGTGCAAGGCCGGATGTCGGGCTATGTCTTCCAGATTCAGCGCTGGTCTCCTGATGCTTGAATCAAACTCGCATGGCGAAGTTACGTTTCCCATTTTCCAGTCTTCAACACTTGTGTCCAGACGTACCAATTGTGGAGAACTGGGCCAACCAAGGCATGGAGCTACGGCGATGGGTCATGATCCAGTCCGCTAACTGATTGCTAGGGCTTGGAAAACCCCTTCCAATAATAGTCAGCCGAACGGCCGCCCGTTTAATTGATCTTCATGAGGGCCAGGCATGGTTTCCGCGTCATTCCGAGCGGCGGGGCACGCCTTTCGGACATGAGTGCGGACCAGCCATGGTCTGACGAGCGATAAGAGATCGCTCGGCGGCGAAGCTTTGCCGCGTTCTACTCCGAAAAGTGACTGAGTGGATTATCGAAAGAAGATCGTGATTGGCAAAAATGCCGACGGCCTGATTGTCTTTGGCGGGCCGCCGGCGCGTGGAACATGGCTGATCCGGTCGCCCTGGACGCAACTCATTCGGCGGCCTGAACGCGGTTGGCCAGGATGATGGCGCGGATCTCGGACCGGCAGGAGCCGCAATTGGTGCCGGCCTTCAGCGCATCGCCGATGGCTTCGACGGTCGTGCAGCCGGCCGCCGCGGCCGTCACGATCTGGTTGACGCCGACGCTGAAGCAGGAGCAGACGGTCGCGCCGGCATCGGGCCGTTCGGCGCCGGCACGACCGGCGACGATGCGGAAGCGTTCGCGCGTGCCGGCGTGGGATGTTTCCAGCTGTTCAGCCGCCCAGCCGCGCGACACCGCGACCGGACCGGGCGCGACGAACAAGGCGCCGGCGAGGCGCTCGCCATCAAAAGCGGCAATGCGATGCTGGCCGGCCTCGCGGTCGTGATAGGCAAGCATTTCTTGTCGCGGCTCCACACCAAACAGTGACCGGGCAAAGCCCGTCCAATCGACCTCGGCCCCGGCGAAAGCAAGCTCGACCCGCCATCCACCCTTGCAGCGGGCTGCCGCCCAATAGGGAGCGGCAATTGCCTGGGGATGTTGCCGCGTCACCGCGAAACCAAAGGCCCTGGCCGCAAATTTCTCGATATGGGCCGCGACGTGTTTCAGCGCCGGCTGGCCTGAGATTGGATCGGTGAGCGGCGCGGCAAGCGTGTCGAGCCGCCCTTTGGCGGCGAACTGATCGGTCCAGTGCATCGGCGCGAACAGGCTGCCACGGCGCTGGCGGGCCGTGATCAGCGCACGCGCGAACACTTCGCCACGCGGGCTGGAGATGCGCACGATGTCGGCATCGCCAATACCATGGTGTTCTGCATCCGCCGGATGGATTTCGACGAAGGGCTCGGCGATGTGCTGGGACAGACGTGGGCTTTTGCCGGTGCGCGTCATCGTGTGCCAATGGTCGCGGATCCGGCCTGTGTTGAGGACGAGTGGGAAGTCAGGTGTGGTGCGGATTTCCGTGGTGGCGCGGATGGCGATGAAGCGCGCCTTGCGGTCGGGGGTGTAGAAATTGCCGTTGGCGAAGAAGCGGGTGTTGGAGGGGCCAGGTCCAGCTTGAACATCCCCCTCTGGCCTGCCGGCCATCTCCCCCGCAAGGGGGGAGACTGGCAGCTTTGATGCCGGCATATGTCCTGCGTCGTCGGTAATTGGCGAATGCCGCGACAACAGCTGATCTCCCCCCTTGCGGGGGAGATGGCCGGCAGGCCAGAGGGGGGTGCCTGAGCTCGGCGCTGGCCATTGGAACGGCTCAAGCACCCCATAGGCCTCCGCATCGATTCCAGCATAAGCACCAATATCGAAATCCCGCGCGCCTTCATTTTCGAACCCAGACAGCGCGGCATGCTCGCCGAAAACCGCCGCCGGCGTCTTATGCGCAAACGCCTCGCCAAATCCCATCCGACGCGCCACCTCGGCAATGATCCACCAGTCGGGCCGCGCTTCACCGGGCAGGCTGAGAAACGCGCGCTGGCGCGAGATGCGGCGCTCGGAATTGGTGACAGTGCCGTCCTTCTCGCCCCAGGCGGCGGCGGGCAGCCGGACATGGGCGTGGCGGACGGTGTCCGTGCTGGCCAGCACGTCGGAAACCACGACGAACGGGCAGGCCTTGATCGCGGCCTCGACGGCATCGGCGTCCGGCATCGAATCGACCGGGTTGGTGGCTATGATCCACAGCGCCTTGACGCGCCCGTCGGCCACACCTTGAAACATCTCGATCGCCTTCTGGCCAGGCTTTTGCGCGACATCAGGTGCATTCCAGAAGCGCCGCACGCGGTCACGGTGTTCGGGGTTCTCGATCTCCATATGGGCGGCGAGCATGTTGGCCATGCCGCCGACCTCGCGGCCGCCCATGGCGTTGGGCTGGCCGGTCACCGAAAATGGTCCGGCGCCCGGCCTGCCTATGCGGCCGGTGGCGAGATGACAGTTGATGATGGCGTTGACCTTGTCGGTGCCTGCGGACGACTGGTTCACGCCCTGGCTGTAGACGGTCACCGTCTTCGCGGTCGCGGCAAACAGGCTGTAGAAACGGACAAGCTCGTCTTCGCCGAGGCCCGTCGCTGCGGCAACGCCCGCCAGATCGAGCGCCGAGGCGGCGAAAAGCGCTTGTCCGAAACCGGTGGTGTGCGCGGTGATATAGGCGCGGTCCAGCGCATTGTGCTGGCCGAGCCAGGCGAGCAGACCGGTGAACAAGGCGACGTCGCCATCCGGCGCGATCGCCAGGTGCATGTCGGCAATGTCCGAGGTCATGGTGCGGCGCGGGTCGACCAGCACGATCTTCATGTCCGGCCGCCTTTGGCGGGCCGCGGCGATCCGCTGGTAGAGGACGGGATGGCACCAGGCGAGGTTGGAGCCGACCAGCACGATCAGGTCGGCAAGCTCGAGATCCTCGTAGTTCCCTGGCACCGTGTCGGAGCCGAAGGCGCGGCGGTGGCCGGCGACCGACGAGGCCATGCAGAGACGCGAATTGGTGTCGATGTTGGCCGAGCCGACAAAACCCTTCATCAGCTTGTTGGCGAGATAATAGTCCTCGGTCAGCAACTGGCCGGAAACGTAGAAGGCGACCGCATCCGGTCCGTGCTCGGCGATGGTTTGCGAGAAGGTCGAGGCGACAAGGTCGAGCGCCTCGTCCCAGCCGGCCCGGCGGCCGTGGATTTCGGGATGAAGCAGCCTGCCCTCGAGGTCGATGGTTTCGGCCAAAGCCGAACCTTTCGAACAGAGCCTGCCGAAATTCGCGGGATGGTCGGGGGGGGGGGGGGGGGGGGGGGGGGGGGGG
>NZ_JAIUIQ010000069.1:0-25667 GCF_020165735.1 Mesorhizobium sp. B283B1A | reverse complement strand
ATCCGTTCCACCAGATCCAGAGCCGTCGCCCGGCCGTGATTGAGCGGCGCCCGTGGCAGATCGCGCAAACCTTCCGGCCCAACGCACGATAGCGACCAAGCCACTTGTAGCCGATCTTGCGAGAGATGCCGTAGGCCGCACAAATCTCGCTCATCGTCTCCTCACCTGCCAGGCAGTCCACAACAAACCGAAGTCGCTCGTCCATGATGCCAGTCTCTCGCCAAACCATCGCCGGTCCTCCCAGCGAAGGAGAAAACTGTCACCCATCCATCAGGTCCATTCTGTTACCTATCTATCCGGTTCGGACACCGGGCACTTCTCCCCGTATAGTGACGGGGAGAAGGGGCTGGCCGCAACGCAAGCACCCTCTTTGCAACGTTGGTGATTGGCGAAATCGGTGACGACAGCACCCCTCTCCCCGTCACTATACGGGGAGAGGATGCCGGCAGGCAGGTGAGGGGCGGCGCCAACCTCGGCGATTGGCAGTCTCCCTTACAAAGTTCGGAACCTTCGTCGATCTGAAAGCCGTTGCCCCTACGACCTCATCCTTGCCAATTGGCAAATACATGCTATATCTCTGCCAATAGCAAGGGTGAGCAAAATGCAACTTCAGTCCATTGTCGCCACGCCGGCCACGGTCGGCAGCGCCATTTCGGAGGAAGAGGCCGGAGCGCTGGCGCGCACCACGGTCAACCTGTTCAAGGCCTGGGGCCTCACAGATCTGGAGGCCTGCATCCTGCTCGGCGGCATGTCGGCGCGGACCTGGGCACGCTGGAAGGAAGGCGGCATCGGCCGGATCGACCGCGACCTCCGCACCCGCATGGCGCATCTGATGGGCATCCACAAGGGCCTGCGCTATCTCTTCACCGAACCGGCGCGCGGCTATGCCTGGATCCGCAAGCCCAATGCGATTTTCGGCGGACAGTCGGCGCTCGACCTGATGCTGCGTGGCGAAATTTCCGATCTTGCCGCCATGCGTGAATGGCTCGATGCGGAGCGTGGTGCATGGTGAGTGGGCTCGCGGTCCGGCGCCGCGTCCACTGGCATCAGACCTTCCGCATCATCCGCTCCATCCATCCGCCGATTGACCTGTTCGAGGACATTGCCGATCCGCGCGACTGGGAGGCGCTGGCCGCCGTCGAGGAGAAGACCAACCCGCGAATCCGGCTCGAGATCGGCGAGATCGGCAAGGTGCCGGCCGCAAGGCGGGTTTCCGGTCCCGGCGCCAGTTTCGTCATGGCGCCCTTCGTGCATTGTTCGACGCTGCGGCCGGGCCGTTTTTCCGATGGCAGCTACGGCATCTATTATGCCGGCGACAGCGAGGACGTGGCGCTGGCCGAAACCATCCACCACCACCAGAATTTTATGCGCGCCACCAGTGAGGATCCGGGCTGGACGGCTGATTTCCGCGTGCTGATCGGCAGCGTCGACCGCGACCTCGACGACGTCAACGCGGTGCCCGGCGTGCTCGACCTCGACGACTACACCGCCTCGCAAGCGGAGGGGCGGGCGCTGCGGGCCCAAGGCAGCGACGGGCTGGTGTGGAACAGCGTGCGCATGACTGAGGGCCAATGCATCGGCATCTTCTGGCCCGATGTCATCCCCGTCCCGGTGCAAGGCCGGCATTACAGCTACCATTGGGACGGCAAGCGCGTGGATTTCGTGCGCCAGCACGATACGGGCAAGGTGCTGTCGGTCACCTGATGGGAGCGCATCCCTCAACGGGCGACGGAAGCACCCGGCGGCGCTACTGCGGTTTCCGGCCGTGACCTGAGAGCAACGTTCTCCGATCACCCTCAAAAATGGCATGGATTACCTGCCATATCGCCTCTGCCCGATCTATATATCGGTTGAGATCGATGCAGGTGAAGATGGACAACGACATCATATTGAAGGCGCTGGCGCACCCGTTTCGACGGGACGTCCTGGCGTGGCTGAAGGAGCCTGAACAGCACTTCGCCGCGCAGGCACATCCGCTCGAGATGGGCGTTTGCGCCAGCCAGTTCGACCATCGCGGCCTGGCGCAGTCCAGTGTTTCTGCACATCTGGCGACGCTGGCGTCTGCCGACCTCGTTACGACGCGGCGGGTCGGCCAATGGGTGTTCTACAAGCGCAACGAAGAAACCATCGCCGCCTTCCAGGCTGCCTTGTCCGATCTCTGACGATCCTCCCCATTCCCCCAAAATGCATGAAAGGCATTTCTCATGGCTACCCTCTTTGATCCCTTGCGGGCCGGTGACCTGATGCTGGCGAACCGCATCGTCATGGCGCCGCTGACGCGCAATCGCTCACCCAATGCAGTACCCGGCGACCTGTCGGTCACCTACTACGGCCAGCGCGCCACGGCGGGGCTGATCGTGACGGAGGCAACCGCCATCAGCCATCAGGGCCAAGGCTATGCCAACGTGCCCGGCCTCTACGGGGCGGATCAGCTTGCCGGCTGGAAGCGTGTCACGGACGCGGTTCATAAAGGCGGCGGCAAGATCGTGGTCCAGCTCTGGCATGTCGGACGCATCTCGCACAATTCGTTGCAGCCTGGCGGCGGCAAGCCGGTGGCGCCATCGGCGATCAGGGCAAAATCCAAGACGTTCCTGGTCAATCCGGATGGCAGCGGCGAGTTCGTCGACACCTCCGAACCGCGCGCGCTCGACGCGCCCGAAATCCCCGGCATCGTCGATGATTTTCGCCGCGCCGCCAAGGCGGCGATCGAGGTAGCGGGTTTCGACGGCGTCGAGATCCACGGTGCCAATGGATATCTCGTCGACCAGTTCCTGCGCTCGGGCACCAACCATCGCACCGACGATTACGGCGGCTCCATCGAAAACAGGGCGCGCCTCCTGTTTGAGGTGGTCGACGCGGTCACGGGCGCTGTCGGCGCCGGCAGGACCGGGATCAGGCTGTCGCCGGTAACGCCCGCCAACGACGCTTCGGATACCGATCCGCAGCCGCTGTTCAACCATGTTGCGGCGGGCCTGGGCAGCCGGGGCCTCGCCTATGTCCACATCGTCGAAGGCGCGACCGGCGGCGCACGCGACTTCAGCCAGGGCGACAGGGCGTTCGATTACGAAGACCTCAAGGTCTCCTACCGCAAGGCCGGCGGCACCGGTGCCTGGCTGGTGAACAACGGCTATGACAAGGAATTGGCCGAAAAGGCTGTCGGGGACGGCTACGCCGACCTTGTCGCGTTCGGCAAGCTGTTTATTGCCAATCCCGACCTCGTCAGCCGCCTGAAGCGGAATGCCGAACTGAACGCGCCGGACAAAGCGACGTTTTATGGTGGCGACGCCAGGGGCTATACGGATTACCCGACGGCGGCCTGATCCCGGACGGTTTGCCCTTTCGCCCGTGGCGGAAGGGCAGCAGGTCGCCTGGCGCGACGAGCCGGACCGAACTTCGGTCCGAACGGCCATTGCATTGCAAGCCCAACGGCCCTCAGTGCCTGAGAATCTTGCTCAGAAAAGCGCGGCTGCGGTCGGTTTTCGGGTGCGAGAAGAACTCATCGGGCGTGCCGCTTTCGACGATGGCGCCGGCATCCATGAACACCACGCGCTGGGCGACCTTGCGGGCAAAGCCCATCTCGTGCGTCACCACCATCATGGTCATGCCTTCCTCGGCGACCGCCACCATGACGTCGAGCACTTCGGAAATCATTTCGGGGTCGAGTGCCGAGGTCGGCTCGTCGAACAGCATGATCTTGGGCCGCATGCCGAGGCAGCGCGCGATCGCCACGCGCTGCTGCTGGCCGCCGGAGAGTTGCGCCGGATAGGCGTTGACCTTGTCGACGAGCCCCACCTTGGCCAGCAATTCGCGCCCGGCATGCTCGGCCTCGGCGCGCGGGATCTTGCGGACATGGATGGGCGCCAGCGTGACATTCTCGAGCGCGGTCTTGTGCGGATAGAGGTTGAACGACTGGAAGACGAAGCCGATCTCGGTGCGCAGCTGCGTCATGTTGGTGGCGCGGTCGCCAAGGCGCTGGCCGTCGACGACGAGATCGCCGTCCTTGATCGCCTCGAGACCGTTGACGCAGCGGATCAGCGTGCTCTTGCCGGAACCGCTCGGGCCACAGACGACGACGACCTCGCGCGGCTCGACGCTCAACGTGATATCCCGGAGCACGTTGAGGGAGCCGAACCATTTGTTGACGCCGCGAAAGTCGATCATGCCGGTTTTGTTGAGACCCGCATTGGTCATGTCTGTTGGCCCTTTGGGGTTCGATGTCACAGCTGCACCTCGCCATGGGCCGCGCCCATGCGGCGTTCGAGCCGGCGCGCCAGCATGATCAGCGGATAGCAGACGATGAAATAGCCGACGCCGACTAGGAAGAAGACCAGCAAGCCGTTGGGTACGCGCTGCACCACCAGCCAGCCGACGCGGGTGAGGTCGGTCAGGCCGATGGCCGAGACGACCGAAGAATCCTTGATCAGCAGCACATATTGCCCGACCAGCGGCGGCAGCACGATGCGCATCGCCTGCGGTAGCACCACCTGACGCATGCGCTGCCAGCGCGACAGGCCGGATGCAAGAGCTGCCTCGACCTGGCCTGTCGGCACGGAACGGATGCCGGCGACGACGATCTCACAGATGAAGCAGGCGGCCAGATTGGTCAGGGCGATGATGCCGGCGGTGAAGGCGTCGAGCTCGACGCCGAATTCCGGCAAGATGAAGAAGATCAGGAAGATCTGCACCAGGAACGGCGTGCCGCGGATCAGGTCGACCCAGCTGCCGATGACGCCGGCGATCAGCCGGTTGCCGCCAGTGCGCAAGATGCCGAGGCCGAAGCCAAGCACGGTGCCGAGCACCAGACTGATCAGCGACAGCACGACGGTCATGCCGAGGCCGCGCAAGGCGAGGGGATAGGAGCCGGCGAGGCTGAGGAACTGTTGCCAGATCATGCCCGCGCCCCTGCTGTGCCGAGCCAGCGGCTGGACAGAACGGCCAGTCCTTTCAAGCAGTAGTAGAGCAGCAGATAGAAGGCGGCGATGGTGAGAAAGCCCTCGGCCGGCATGAAGCGGTCGGAAGCGAGCAACTGGCCGGCGCGCGTCAGTTCGGCGACCGAGATCAGCGACAGCAGAGCGGAATCCTTGACCAGCACGATCGCCTGCCCGAGCAGCGGCGGGATCGTCACCTTGAACGCTTGCGGCAGCACGACCAGGCGCATGCGCTGGACGTAGGTCATGCCCGAGGCGACGCTGGCTTCGACCTGGCCGCGCGGGATCGACAGGATGCCGGCGCGAATGATTTCAGCGACATAGGCGCCGCTGTTCAGTGACAGCGCGAGGATGCCGACGACCAGCTCGGGCAGCACGAAGCCGAGCCGGGGCAGGCCGAAATAGAGGAAATAGAGCTGTGCCAGCAACGGCGTGGCGCGCACGGCGTCGATATAGGCCTTGGCCGGAACCCGAAACAGCCAGCCGCGCTGCAGGCCCATTGCGCACAGCACGATGCCGACGATCAGCGCGCCGACGAAGGACAGCGCCGACAGCCAGACGGTCGTGACCAGGCCCTGCCCGAACAGGGGCAGATATTCGACGATGGTGCGGAAACTGAAATTTTCGAGCATCGGCGTGAACAGTGAGTAGGGAGTAGTGAGTAGGCAGTAGCGAGTAGTGAAGCGTATCCGGAATGGTCGATTCTCCATTCACCGGTCACTATTCCCTACTCACCACTCCCCTACTCACTAATTTCTCAGTGATCCTTCTTCCAGGCGTCGGAATTGACCCAGTAGTCGAGGTTCTTCTGCAAGCGGCCGTCGATGGTGACCTGGTTGAGGAACAGGTTCATCCAGATCAAAAGGTCCGGCTCGTCGTAGCGAGTGGCGAAGGCAAGCGGCTCTTTCGACAACGGATCGGGCATGATGGTGAAGGTGCCGGCCGGGTAGGCGGTCGACTGGCCCTTGACCGCCGAGACGTCGTTGACGCCGCAGTCGGCCTGGCCGTTGTTGACGGCGTCGAGCAGCAGCGGACCGCCGCCCTTGTAGCTCTTGATGTCGGCATCGGGGAAGGCGGCCTTGGCTTCCTTCTCGCCGGTCGCGCCGAGCAGCACGGCGATCTTGGTGCCCTTGGCCTTGCAGTCCTCGGTGGTCTTGAATTTGCTGTCGGCCTTGGTGAAGACGGTGCTGCCTGTGTACATATAAGGCGTGGTGAAGGCGACCTTCATGCCGCGCGCCAGCGTCGGCGTCATGTCGGCGACCAAGAGATCGGCCTTGCCCGACAAGAGTGCGGGGATCAAGCCATCCCAGTCGAAGTCGAGGAAGGTGATTTTCACACCCATTTCCTTGGCCATCAGTTCGGCAAGTTCGACCGAACTGCCGGTGCGCTCGCCATTGGCGCCGACCAGCGAGAAGGGCGGTCCCTGGGTCTGCACGGCAACGCGCAGTTCGCCGCGCTTGGTGATGTCGTCGAGCGCGCCGGCACTGGCGGCCGTGGTGAGGCCGGCGAGTGCGAGTCCGGCGATGAAAAGTCTGGCAATCTTCATTTGGCATTCCTCCTTGTTGTATTGTTCCACGTTGTTGTTTCACCCTTCGGGGTGCTTTTTTGAGCGGCAGCGCCGTTGCCGGCGGCGGCCACCGTTCGCAAATCTCTCTCCTCAGTCCCGGGCCACCGTCTCGGAAACCGTGATGCCACGCTGGGCCAGTTCGTCGAAGAAGCTGACGTCCGGCACGTCGAGCAGCGGGTTGAGCAGGCCTGGCTTGGCAATCTCGCCGCGCGCCAGCATTTGCGCCACGATGCTGGCGGGATAGCCGACGCCCAGGCTCATGCCGAACAGGCCCGAAGCCAGGTCGCGCTCGATGATCAGGTCCGAAGTGACCGTCTTGGCGCGGCCGCCCTCGAGGCCGGAAAAGACATTGCGCATCACGCACAAATCCTTTTCGCCGGGGCCATATTGCAATTGCGGGCCGAGCAGCCGGCCGAGGAATTCGCGCGGACTGGCGCCCGTGCCGGGCACCTTGTCTTCCGAGAGGAAGCCGAGTTCCTTCAGCGGTGCCCAGAAGGCCGACCATCCCGGCCAGCGCAGCGTATAGCGTCCGGAGCGGCGCAGCCCTTTTGCCGCGGGAAGCATCTCGACGTAATGCAACGCATCGCCGTTGGGGAAGGCTTCCAGCATGCCGAGGCCCGCGACCTCGATCTCATGGATGAAAGGATTGTGATGCTGCTGGCCGGCCGGCACCGCGACGCGTTGCCCGTCTTCGATCATCACGCTGTCGCGGTTCTGGCTGACCAGAACCATGTCGAAGTTCCAGCTCACCTTGTAGCAAAGCGGCTTGGCCATCGCCTTCGGCTCGGGGATGCCGCCGCAATAGGAATCGATCGCGGTGATCGCGTCGAACTGGCGCGCGGCGCGCGCGTAGAGCACGAGATCGATGCCGGGGTCGAGTCCGCATTCGGTCATGATTGCCACACCGGCCTGTTCGGCGGCCTGCGCCAGGTCGGCGATCGCCTTGCCGTAATTGGTAGTGACCAGCGGCGTGCGGGTTGCGATCGCGGCTTGCACCGCCTCGCGCATCAGCGGTTGCGGCAACAGATCGATGACGGCGTCGACATCGGCCAGTACAGTGGTCAAGGCCGGGCCGATCGCACCCTCGGGTACGACGAAGCGCACGTGGGAAAGATCGGTCAGGCCGTCAAGCCGGGCCGGGCCGTCCGGCGCGGTATCGACGCAAACCACTTCCTCGACACCACTGGCGACGAGATCGGCAATGGCCGCCCGGCCTTGTAGCCCGAGGCCTCCGAGAACCGCGATCTTCATGCCGGCTCCTTGCGATCGTCCGACCAGCAGCCTTCCGGCAGGCTGACCCATTTGTTGCAGGACGCCATGACGACGAACGTCTCGCTGCGCACGACTTCACCCGGCTCGCCGGCGCCCGGGATCAGCTCGCTGGTGACGCGATAGAGATCGGCGACGTCACCGGCCACCGTCACGTCGACGATGATATCGAAGCGCCCGGTGACCACCGAGGCCGAATTGACGAAGGGCAGTTCCGAAATGCGCTGCGCCAGTTCGCGGGCACGGCCGCGGCCCTGGGCATTGATGCCGACAATGGCCGAGATCAACTCGGGGCGCTCGGTGAGGTTCAAGAGCCCGACGACCTTCAGCAGGTTGCGGTCGAGCAGGTTGCGCAGCCGCGAGCGCACCGTCGGCACCGAAATCGCCAACATCTCGGCGAGGCGGTTGATGCCCGGCTGCGCATCCTGCGACAGCTGCTTGACCAGCCGCCGATCGGTCAGATCGAGATGTTCCCGCAAAGCCCCCGTCTTTCATAAACAGAAAGAAAATCGGCAATTATTTTGCCTATATGCAAATAATCTACGTCACAGACTTTTGAAAAGCAAGGTGTTGTTTAGCGTGGACGGCAACAGCGCACCGCTTTGCGCGCGATTGCCACCGCCGGCGTTCCGTTGTCGGGTTCAGACCAAGGCTGCGGCGAGCAGTTTTGCCTGCGGCGTCAGCTCGTCGAAGCCGCGGGCGCAGAGATTGAGTTGGCGTCTTGCCCAGTCGTCGGTCAACCGCAGGCTGCGCAGCGTGCGTGCCGAGCGGCGCGCGGCACTTTCCGGAACGACGGCGATGCCGGCGCCTTGCGCGACCAGCCGGCAGACACTGTCGAGGCCGGGCACGCGGATGCGGAAATGCAGGTGGCCGCCAAGGCGGGCGGCCTGGCGGGTGATGTGCTCCTGCAAGGGATGGCCGGCGCTCAGGCCGACAAAGGCTTCGCCGAGCAGGTCACCGAGGCTGGCCGTATTGCCCTCGAGGCCGGGCCAGTCTCGCGCGGCGATCACCACGAGCCTGTCGATGAAGAACGGCTTCTGCTCCAGATGCGAAAGACCGGCCCAGGTCGCGGCGATGCCGAGATCGGCGGCACCACTTGCCACCGCCTCGGCGATCTCGTGGCTGGGGCGCTCGTCGAGGTCGATGTCGATGCCGGGATGCGCAACGAGGAAAGCCGGCAGCATGTCGCGCAGGAGCTCGCTGGTGGCGGCCGTGTTGGCCATCAGCCGCACGCGGGCGCGCAAGCCCGTGGCATAGGCGCCGAGGTCGCCGGCCATCGCCTCGATCTGGTTCTGCACCGCCCGCGCATGGTGCAGCAGCGCCTGTCCGGCGGCCGTCGTCACCACGCCGCGCCGCCGCCGCTCCAAAAGCGGCGCGCCGAGGCTTTCCTCCATGCCCTTGATGCGGGCGCTGGCGGAGGCGAGCGCCAGCCCCGCAAATTCGGCACCATGGGTGATGCTGCCGCGCTCGGCGACCAGCAGGAACAGCCGGAGATCGGTAAGATCGAAGCGCATCTTTTTTCTCCTACAGGGGTGTCAGCCTTCGGTACAGGCGAAGGCTGACTGCGCAACTTCCACATTGTGGGCGGCCGGCATGTCAGTCAAATCTTTTGCGATGGAGATGCGCGATGAGCGAAAAGGCGACAGGCCGGCAAGGGCCTGGCATACTTGAAAGCGCGGCGATCGTGCTTGCGATCGCGGTGGCCTCGCTTGCCATGGCGCGAGCGGAGCCCGGCCAGCGCGGTTGCGCGGCGATGGCTGACCCGTCCACCATGAAGCGACGCCTGCAAAACCCGCATCCGATGATGATGCTGCGGACATGCTGTTGCATGACTGATCGAACCGGCGCCCCGAAGGTCCATTCATGTTGAGCGTCGGCGTCATCGCCTGGATCGGCGCCGTCTTCCTTGCTGCGGGTTTCGTCAAGGGTGTCGTCGGCATGGGGTTGCCGACCGTGGCGATGGGGCTGCTGGCGGTAACGATGCCGCCGGCGCAGGCGGCTGCGCTGCTCTTGATCCCGTCGCTGGTCACCAATCTTTGGCAGTTGTTCACCGGCCCGTCCTTCGGCGGGCTGTGCAAGCGGCTGTGGGCGATGATGGCCGGCGTAGTGCTTGGCACCGTCGCCGGGGCCGGCCTGCTCACCGGCACACACTCTGGCGTTGCCTCGGCCGGGCTCGGTGCGGCGCTGGTGCTTTACGCCATTCTCGGCCTGCTCAAGCTTGGCTTCACCGCGCCAGCGCGCCACGAGGCGTTGGTATCACCGCTGGTCGGTGTGGCGACCGGGCTGGTCACCGGCGCCACCGGCGTTTTCGTCATTCCGGCCGTGCCCTATCTGCGATCGCTGCGGCTGGGCCGGGAAGACCTCATCCAGGCGCTCGGCCTGTCCTTCACCGTGTCGACGGCGGCTCTTGCCCTTGGGTTGTTCAAGGCAGGTGCGCTCGCATCCCCGACAGTGCAACTGGCGGGATCGGTCCTGGCGCTTGCGCCGGCGCTCGCCGGCATGTTCGCCGGCCAGGCGCTGCGCCAGGCGATGAGCGTCGAGACGTTTCGCACGGTGTTCTTCGCCGGGCTGCTGGCGCTGGGGGCGTATCTCGTCGTGGAGACCGCGCTCTAGCCTGGCCTTCCCAAGACAGGAAGGCCGTCAACCGAGACTCGCGCCGAGGTCGGCGAGCGTGGCCATGAGCGTCAGCGGCTCGACTGGTGAAGGCTCGAATCCGACAGCCATATAGAAGGCTCGGGCATCGTCGGATATCGCATGCACCAGTATCCCCCTGATTCCCAGTATTTCAGCGGCCTGAAGTATCCGCAGACCGGCATCCCTTACCAGCGCACGGCCGATGCCCTGGCCGTGATGGCTCTGGTCGACCGCCAACCTGCCGAGCACCACAACCGGGATCGGGTCGGGCATGTTGCGCCGGAAGCGGCCGGGAGTTTCGACCATCCGCACTCCGCCGCTTGCAATAGCGTAGTAGCCAACGACACGGTTGCCGATGCAGGTCACATAGGTCCGGGATGCACCGCCCGCCTGGTTGGCGCGCGCCCGTTTTTTCAACCAGTCGTCGAGTGAGGGTATGCCCGATGAAAAATCATTGAGGTCGTGATGGTCGGCGAGCGGAACCGGGGCCGACAGGCTCACGCAGCGTCCCACGGAGCCTTTGTTGCCATCGTACGCCGCAACCGGTCGTTCGGATGCGGCGACATGTCGAGACGCGCCAGAAACGCAGCGTAGGCATCCGGCTCGGCAGTAAACACGAGACGGTTGAGCAGCGCGTCCTCGGCGGCGCGTTGCGACGCCTCCAGCATGAAGTCCGTGCGATTCTTGCCGAGCAGTTGCGCTGCCCGGTCAATCAGATTGCGGACTTCCGGCTTGACGCGGATGTTGAGTGGAACGCTCTTCGGCAATGAATGTTGTGAGGCTGACATCGACAGCTCCTTCCTGCACGAATCTAGCAAAGCGTAACGATATTGTCATTACACTATGCTACTGCGATGGCCGATGGAGCCCGTGATCCTTGGCAGTCCTACCGCACCACCAGCACCGGGATTGCGGTGTAGGACAGCACTTCCGCCGTCTGGCTGCCGAGAAGCAGCTTACCCAGCCCGCGGCGGCCATGCGAGGCCATCACGATCAGGTCGCAGCCCAGCGCCTGCGACAGTTCCAGGATCGCTTCGGCGGGCCTTTTATCCTCGACATGGACGACCTCGGCGGAGACGCCGGCCGCATCGGCCGATGCCTTGCATTTGTCGAGAACCTGCTTGCCATACTTGTGCGATTCCTCTTGGTAGACAGCCATTTCATCCCCCGCTGCATAGCCGGCCATGGCGCCGCCCCAGGCCAGCATAGGGAATTGTTCCGAGACGGTGACGAAGGTGACGCTGGCGCCGATGCCCTTGGCGAGCGTGAGGCCATGGGCGACACCCTTGTCGGCCAGTTCCGATCCGTCGCTGGCGATGAGCAGATGTTTGTACATGATGATCTGACCTGTTTGTGCAAGGGCCATTACCCTTGGGATGGCGGGAGCTTTGGAAGCTCAACTTGATATAGTTGCGCCACCGGGCAACTCACAGGGCCAGTGTCACGTGGATCAAGGACAGCTGAGATTGGACCAATCGTCGATCCCGGCGCGTCTCCCGTTGCCCTTCCAGGCATTTCCCCGCACCCGCGCTTTCGGCGTCCCCCGGATTCCCCTTTGCCACAGCGTCCTCTAAGGTGCCGTCGACATTGAGGGGCATCCCATGAGCAGTGCGTTTCCGCAGATCCATCTGGTCCGGCATGGCGAGACGGCGTGGAGCCTTTCGGGGCAGCACACCGGCCGCACCGACATGCCGCTGACGCCGACCGGCGAGGCTGCCGCGCGGGGCGTGGCGGAGCGGCTGAAAGGCTTGTCGTTCTCGGCGGTGTGGTCGAGCCCGTCGCAGCGTGCCTACAACACCAGCGTGCTTGCCGGCTTTGGCGCAGAGAGCCTCAAGATGGACGATCTGCAGGAGTGGGACTATGGCGCCTATGAGGGGCGAACCACCAGGGAGATCCTGGCCGAGCGGCCAGGCTGGACCGTCTTTCGCGACGGTTGCCCGCAAGGCGAAATGGCGGCCGATGTCGGCGCCCGCGCCGACAGGATCATCAGACAGCTTCGCGAAGCTGGCGGCTCGATCCTGATCTTCTCCAGCGCGCATTTCCTGCGCGTGCTCGCCGCCCGCTGGCTCGGCCTGCCGCCGGAGGGTGGCGCGCTGTTCGTGCTCGACACGGCCAGCATCAGCGTGCTCGGCTACGAGCATGATCTCAGCGAGCCGGTTATTCGGAAGTGGAATCAGAGGTAGAGCGGAGAACGGTCCCGGCTCGGCGCGGACGCGCCGTCGCTTCGTCATCCACGGGCGGAGCAAGGAGCGTAGCGACGCGGCGCAGACCCGAGGATCCATGCCGCGACTTCAAAGCGTTGCTACGATGAAGAACTCTGCTCCGTTGCACTCCAAGGCTAAGGTCGCGGCATGGATCCTCGGGTCTCCGCGACGCCGCTTTCGCGGCTGCTCCGCCCGTGGATGACGAACGCGCGGAGGCTTCGGCGATTCCCAAACTCTAGCCTGTCCCTAACGCTTCTACCTATCGAACTTGCGGATCGCCTCGGCGGTCACCGGCGTGAAGAAGTTCACCAGATTACCGTCGGGATCGCGAAACAGCAGCGAGCGGTTGCCCCAGGGCATGGTGGTCGGCTCCCGCACCATCGTGCGCTTGATGGTGTCCGACAGCCTGGCGAATTCGGCATCGACGTCGCCAACCCGAAATTCGATGATGGCGGTGTGGTTGTCGGCGGGACGGGCGATGTCGCCGCCGAACAGCATCAAGGTGCGCGTGCTGCCGATCGCCAGCGTGCAGGCCGGCGTCGCCAATTCGGCGAAGTCTTCCGTGTACACCGTCACCGGCATGCCGGTGATCTCACCATAGAAGCGTACGAGGCGCTGGACATCGGACGTGATGATGCGGACAGAGACGAAATTCATGGCTTGGCTCCTTGATCGCTGAAGCCGCGACGGGGCTCCCAAGCGATCTGTAGACCAGGCCTCCTGCCAGCTTTCTGTCAGGAGAAGTTTGCGGTGGCTATGCTTCCGGTTCAGGCCAGACCGGCGGCAGGCCGAAGGCGGCGAACAGGTCGGGGCCAAGCGGGCCGACATAGACCGTCAGCGATGCGATCCCGCCATCGGCCGGCTCGATGACATGCAGCGATTGCGCACGCCATTCCGGCTCCTGATGGCGCCGCGCGTAGATCGCAACCGCGGGCTGACCGTTGGCCCTTGTCGCCACCGGGAGGTAGCCGGCGAAATTGCCCCACACAGTCCTGAAGAAATCGTGGATCGCGGGGCGTCCCTGGTACCAGTCGTGCCATGGCGGCATGTGATAGGTGGCGTCGTCGCGCAGCAGTTCGATGAAGCCGTCGAGATTGGCGGCCCGCCAGGCGCTGATATAACGTTCGAGCAGCAAGCCCTCTTCGGGGTTGGGCTGCGATCGCTGCAAGGGACGCCCGGCGGGATAATGCCGCGCCAGCGTCGCGCGCGCTCGCTGCAGGGCGCTGTTGATCGAGGCGGTCGAGCCGCCCAGCAACTGCGCGGTCTCGGCCGCCGACCAGCCGAGCACGTCGCACAGCAGAAGCGATGCGCGTTGCCTTGGCGGCAGCAGTTGGATGGCGGCGACGAAGGCGAGCCGGATGGCTTCGCTTGTCTCGTAGCGCGCCTCCGGGCCGGGCTCGCCGTCCACAAGGTCGGGCAGCTCGACGTCGGGGTAGGGCTCCAGCCAAGAAAGCTCGGCGGCTGGCCCGGCAGCGGCGCGGCCTTCGGTCGGCGGCCGGTCGGGCTGCTCGAGAATTCGATGCCTCGTGACCCGCGTCTTGATGGCATTGAGGCAGGCGTTGGTCGCGATCGTATAGAGCCAGCCGCGCGGCGAGCCGCGCCCGTCGAATTGAGCGCGGCCGCGCCATGCGTTGAGGAACGTCTCCTGGACGAGGTCGTCGGCCTCGTGCAGCGAGCCCATCATCCGGTAGCAATGCAGCTTCAGCTCGCGGCGGTGGACCATCGTCAGATGCTCGAAGGCCGGCCGATCGAGGACCGGCCGGGCGGATGGTTCAGAAACGCCGGGAGCGTCTGTCATGTCGAGCCTGCGGTGCGGAATTCGGCCATGCTGATTTCGGTTGGCATCCTGCGCGTCTCATGCCGCGTCAGCAAGGCCGCTGCCGCTCACCGTGAAGGCAGTGCCTTGCCGCTTGCCGCCGGCGAGCGCAACCACGGCGCGTCCGACGTCGGCCGGTGTCTGCATATCGCTCAGGCTGGCCAGGAAATCCGCCGGGCTGATGCCGAGATAGGCCGAGATGCTGGATATTCCGCGCTCGCCGACGCCGGTGCCGGCCATGATGCGCATCGGCGCCAGCGCCATGAAGCGCAGGCCAAGACCGAGCCGATCCGCTTCCTTCTGGCTGTGGGCGGCCAGGAACATCTGCATGCACTTGGCGCCGGAATAGCCGCCCGAGTTCGGCGGGCCGCCGCTGAATGCCGCGCCGCTGGAGATCAGCACGACGCGGCTGCCCGGCTTCAGCCCGCCGCGCAGGGCTGCCCTGCAGAACAGGAACGAAGCCTTGACGTCCGTCTCCCAATTCGCCGAGAAGTCACTCCAGCTCTGGTCCTGGATGGGTGCCGACGCAGCGAAGGCACCGGCTGAGATCACCAGCACGTCCGGCTGCATGGCGGCGAACACCGCGTCGGGCGCGGTGTCCTGCGTGGCGTCGGCGGCAAGCGTCTTCACGCCCGACGCTTCCCAGGAGAGTTCCTTCAGGGCGGCCAGCCCGCGGGCGACGGCGAGCACCATCGCTCCCTCGCCGAGAGCAGCTTCCACGATCGAGCGGCCGACACCCCTGCTGCCTCCGACCACGACGACATTTTGACCTTTCAACGATCCCATGGATCACCTCGCTTCTTCCGGCCCGGAGGATTCCGGCGCCTGTAGGTGAAGACAGCGCGGAGGGGTGGGAATCATCGGTGGGGACGACAATTTTTTTGTGAGCACCCGGTACGCGGCGTTGAGTTCTGTGGCGCCCCCCCCTCTGTCCTGCCGGACATCTCCCCCACGAGGGGGGAGATTGATGTCATCGGGGCCTTCGCTAATCTTCGACGTTGCAGGAGGAGAGCCGGCGATCGAGCTGCCGATCTCCCCCCAAGCGGGGGAGATGTCCGGCAGGACAGAGGGGGGCGCCACAGGACGTTACCTCCGGCCCGTTCGCTCACCCACCCAGCAACGCCAACTCCTCCGCCGTCAAATGCCGCGCGGTCCCCTTGGCAAGGTCACCCAAGCTCAAGCCGCCGATGGCGATGCGGATGAGGCGCTTGACCTCGATGCCGTGGGCGGCGAGCAGGCGGCGGATGTGGCGGTTGCGGCCTTCGTCGAGCACGACCTCCAACCAGGCGGTGCGGCCGCCGCTGCGCAGAAGGTCGATCGAATTGGCGGTCAGGATTTCGCCGTCGACGGTGACGCCGGCGCGCAACGTCTCCAGCATCGCCGCGTCGGGCACTGCCGCGACCTGCACATGATAGGTCTTGGGCAGATGCGAGGCCGGGTCCATCAGCCGGTTGGCGAAGCGGGTATCGTTGGTCATCAACAACAGGCCCTCGCTCGCCTTGTCGAGGCGGCCGACCGGCGAGATGAAGGGCAGGTCGAGCGCTTCCAGGCAAGCATAGACCGTGTCGCGCTGTTGCGGGTCGTCACGGGTGGTGACCAAGCCGCGCGGCTTGTTGAGCATGATGTAGACCTTACGCTCGGCGATCACCTTTTCACCGTCCACGACGATGCTATCGCGATTCAGATCAACGCGCAGAGCCGGATCGCGCACCACCTTGCCGCCGACGCGCACGCGGCCCTCCGTAATCAGCAGCTCGGCCTGCGTGCGCGAGCACAGGCCGAGTTTTGAAAGCGCACGGTTGAGACTGACGCCCAACGGTTTACCGGTGGGCGGTTTGGGCAGCTTGCCCGGGCTGGCGGGCTGTGGTGGTCGTCGTGAAGCCATGCTGGTGTGGATCGGTCCGTTGTGACGGACAGATGCCACGGGCAGCGGCGGCTTCGCAAGGTGGCGCGGGTCGAACCGCCTCAGGCGGCTGCCTTCTCGCCGGCGATGCCGTTCAGCACCTCGATTGCGTCGGCCGGCAGCTTCAACTCGGCCGCCGCCAGGTTTTCCCTGAGATGGCCGACCGATGAGGTGCCGGGGATGAGCAGGATGTTGGGCGCGCGGCGCAGCAGCCAGGCGAGCGCTACCTGCATGGGCGTCGCGCCAAGTTTCTTGGCGACATTGGCCAGCGTGTCCGACTGCAGCGGGGTGAAGCCGCCGAGCGGGAAGAACGGCACATAGGCGATGCCTGCCACGGCAAGCTCATCGATCAGCGCGTCATCCTCGCGGTGCGCGATGTTGTACTGGTTCTGCACGCAGACGATGTCGATCATGCTGCGTCCCTGTGCGATCTGGGCCGATGTGACGTTGCTCATGCCGATATGGCATATCAAGCCTTGATGCTGCAGTTCGGCGAGTGTGTTCAGCTGGGGTTCGAGCGACCCTTCCGCCGGTCCGTGAATGCCATGCATGGAGCGCAGGTTCACGACATCGAGAATTTCCAGCCCGAGATTGCGCAGATTGTCGTGCACGGCCTGCGTCAACTCCTGCGGTGACATTGCGGGGATCCACGATGCATCGGCGCCGCGCCGGGCACTGACCTTGGTGACGATGGTGAGGTTGGCCGGGTAGGGATGCAGCGCCTCGCGGATAATCTGGTTGGTGACGTGCGGGCCGTAGAAATCCGATGTGTCGATATGGTCGACGCCGCTGGCGATCGCCTCGCGCAGCACGGCGACTGCCGCATCGCGGTCCTTCGGCGGGCCGAAGACGCCGGGTCCGGCCAGTTGCATGGCACCGTAGCCGAGGCGCTTCACGGTGCGGTCGCCGAGCTTGAAGGTTCCGGCCTTGCTGATATCGGTCATGGTCTCATCTCCTTTGGATCGGCCCAATGTAGACAGAGCGCACCTGCACGATAATATGGTGCAATCGGCACAGCCTGTACGGAGAAGCGAACAATGGCGGCGGATCTGGGAGACCTCCAGGCGTTCATGGCGGTGGCGCGCGCCGGCGGTTTTCGCGAGGCGGCCAGGGTTGGCGGCGTCAGTGCTTCCAGCCTCTCCGAGACGGTGCGGCGGCTGGAGACCGGGCTTGGCGTCCGGCTCCTCAACCGCACCACGCGCAGCGTCGCTCCCACCGAGGCCGGAGCGCGCCTGCTGGAGCGGCTAGGCCCGGCGCTGGGCGAAGTCGAGGCGGCGCTCGACGTGGTCAACGGGTTTCGCGGCCGCCCGGCCGGCACGCTCCGGCTCAACGTGCCGGTCGTCGCGGCGAAACTGGTGCTGCCGCGCCTGTTGCCGCCCTTCCTCGCCGCCTATCCCGACATCCGCATGGAAGTGACCGCCGAGGACAGTTTCGTCGACATACTGGCCAGCGGCTGCGATGCCGGCATCCGCTATGACGAGCGGCTGGAGCAGGACATGATCGCCGTGCCGATCGGCCCGCGCCGGCAGCGCTTCGCCACCGGCGCCGCTTCGACCTATCTCGACCGGCGCGGCCGGCCCGGCCATCCGCGCGACCTGCTCGCCCACGCCTGCCTGCGCGGCCGCTTCTCCAGCGGCCTGACGCCGGCCTGGGAGTTCGAACGCGACGGCGAGCTGGTGAGCGTCGAACCGACCGGCCCGCTTTTGGTCAGCACCGGCACGGCAATGGCCCTTGCGCTCGAGGTGGCGGTCGCCGGCGGCGGCATCGTCTCGCTGTTCGAGGACTGGCTGCGGCCCTATTTCGACGACGGCCGGCTGGAGCCGGTGCTGGAGCCCTGGTGGCAGGAATTTTCCGGCCCGTTCCTCTACTATCCCGGCCGCCGCCTGACGCCGGCGCCGCTGCGGGCGTTCATCGACTTTGTCGGAACGATGCGGTGGGGGTGATCTGGGGATGACGCCCAGAGGCTAAGTGACACCGGCCGAGGCGCGCTCAGGTGCATATTGGTCGAACCGGTGGGCATCGCTGACACATTGCATAAAATTAATAGAAATGCCGACTGTTCTGAACGCATCAAGTGTCTTGAGCGGATTCTATCTTGTAATCTCCATTTTTTCTGTCCAGTATGAAAATACAATTCGTAGTTCAGGCAATTATCTTAGTCTAAATTAGTGTTGTGCGCGGTTTGCGCCGGAACTCGGATTTGGCATGGCGGTCGAAAGGCATGGCGTGCAGGATCAGCCACGGGCCAGCGAATGAAATCATATGCGGCTATCTTCGCGGTCTATGTGCTGGTCGGTGGGATGAGCGGTGTTGTCCTGCCCGGGGCCGCGGCGGCCGAAGATCTTGCTTCGACCGCGGGCGCGGTAACCATCGATCACATTTCGTATCTTCTTTTAGATCAAGGCGGGATAGGCGCATATGTAAAGAAGTGCCCAGAATACGACCTGGGGGACGATCGGACCCATTGTCTTGAAATACACCGGGAAATGATAGCGATTCTCGAAAAACTCAGCGTCAGCCGGCAGGTGGACGCTCGTGATTTTGTCCAGAGATACTTCACCGGGTATTTCGATAGACTTCTGTATTGCCTCAAGACGACATGCGACGGGTTCTTTGTCTTGAAAGGGTATGCGGGCGACGACATGGCCCAGAAATGGGCGCGCATGATTGCTTTCCAGGCGTGTGTGCACGCCGCCCCCGCCACCTGGACGGCCACATCGGAAAAAAGCGAAGCCTTCGTCCCGCGATATCGATTCAGGGATGCGTCGAAGGGGCTGATCCCTGATTGCGACGCATCCCTTCTATCGGAAGCGGATTTGGCTATCCTCAGTACGTTCAATCTTAGCGGACAGTATTGATGGCAGATTATGTTATGCCCGAGCGCGGCAAGACACAAAGGGTCGAGCAGGCCGTCACCCAGCTCTCCGAAACCCGCACCTCGCTTGCCACGTGGAGGAGCAAGCCCTCGCGGCTGAAGCCATCCTGCGCCGCACCACAGTGGAATCTCCGTCTCGGCCGATCGGTTGATGGATGAGAAAACAGCGCAGCTTGATGTCGGCGTAAAATCGAAAGCGACGATTTGTTCGCAGACCACAGGTCCAATGCCCACCGTAACACTTTGTTGTCATTGAGAGCCTATCGAAGAGGCGATACGGCGAAAGCCCGGTGAGAGGAAAGGCGCACAATGGGTTCGCCCTGGTCCGAATTGCTGGCCAATCTCGCGGTCGTTGCGATGTTCGTTTCGGTCTGGATCCACACGCATGTGTGGCTGGACCGCAGGCCGGCCGCGGCGAAGGCCGCGGCTTTCGGCCTCTTGATGGGCACTGGCGCCATCATCCTGATGCTGACCCCCATGCAGTTGCAGCCCGGCATCCTGGTCGATCTCAGGGCGACGATGATTGCCGTTGCCGGCTTTTTCGGCGGTCCTATAGCCGGCATCGTCGCCGGCGTCATGGCCGGTGCCTTCCGGACCTTCGAGGGTGGCATCGGCGCCTTTGCCGGCGCGGTGGGGATCGCGGCCACCATGCTGATCGGCGTTGCCGGCAACCTTGCCCTGAAGGGGCGTTCGCCCGGCATGGTCGATATCATGATCCTGGGTGCGGCGGCCGCGTGCGGATCGCTGCTTGGCCTCAGCATGCTGCCGCAGTCCGTCATACAGGCGGTCCTGCCGAAGGTGGTTTTCCCCTCGACCCTTCTCATCTTCGTCTCGGTGGGGTTGTCGGGGCTTACGCTCTACCAGGAGCGGCGTCGCATCGAAGCGCTGCAATCCCGGCGCATCTTCAAGGCCGTGGTCGAGACACTGCCCGATTGCCTCAATGTGAAGGATCTCGACGGACGGTTCATCGTCGCCAATCCGGCAACGGCCGAACTGATGCATGCGACGGACGCCAAGGCGCTGATCGGCAAGACCGATTTCGACTTCTACCCGCGCGAGACCGCGCAGGGATTCCGCGAGGACGAGCTTGCCGTCCTGGCCGCGGGCGTCTCGTCCACGATCGAACAGCGCCTTCACCATGAGGACGGCACCGATGGCTGGCTGGCGACCTTGAAAGCGCCGTTTCGCGACAAGGCTGGAGCGATCGTCGGCCTGATCACGCACAACCGCGACATCACCGCGCGCAAGCAGCTCGAGAACGAACTGGCGGCGAGCCAGGCGAGGCTCGGAGACGCCCTGACGCACATGGCCGATGGCCTGGTGATGTTCGACCCGGATGGCAGGCTGCTGCTTTGCAACGCCCGCTACCGCTCCATGTTTCCGAAGACGGCCGACATACGGGTGCCTGGTGCCGACTACCGCGATATTTTGCGCGCCTCGGCGGCGCGCGGCGAGGCGATCACGCCGCCGGACGCGGTCGAGGAATGGGTCGCCGCCATCATGGCCTCGCAGAAACTCGACAGCCACCGCCAGATCCGGCTCGCCGACGGGCGCTGGCTCGATGTGCGGACCCGGCCGACCGGCGATGGCGGAAGCCTCAGCGTGTTTTCCGACATCACCGAGGCCAAGCAGGTCGAAGCCGCGTTGCTGTCGGCCAACGAGAAGCTGAACCTGCTGGCGCATCGCGACGGCCTGACCGAACTCATGACGCGGCGCGCCTTCGACGAGGCGCTGGCGCGCGAGTTCGCACGCTGCAGGCGCAACGCGACGCCGCTCAGCCTCCTTCTCGTCGACGTCGACCGGTTCAAGCGGTTCAACGACCATTATGGCCATCCGGCCGGTGATGATTGCCTGCGCGCCGTCAGCCGCTGCATCGAAGCGGCGGCGCGGCGGCCGGCCGACGCTGCGGCTCGCTATGGTGGCGAGGAGTTCGCACTCATCCTGCCCGAGACCGACGCGCGGGGCGCCTTCGTCATCGCCGAGAACCTCAGGACCAAGGTGCGCGATCTCGGGCTGGTGCATGCCGGCAGCGAAAAGGGCATCGTTACCGTCAGCATCGGGGTCGGCACCTTCAACGCGGGCAGTGCTTCGATCGAGATCGCCGATCTTGTCAGGCGCGCCGACGAGGCGCTCTATGGCGTCAAGGCCGCGGGACGGGACCGGGTGCATGGCTGGCGCCCGCATCTCAGCCAGCCACGCTCGACCGGTTCCCAGCGCAAAGCGTGAGCCTTCCGCCGCGTCATCGCGGCGGGGGATCGCCCGGCCCTTGCGCCGGGAGGCGCCTCGCCAGGTCGCGGATGCGGTCGGCGACCTTGCTGTCGATCGGGTTGTAGACGGTCAGGCTCAGATCCGGCCGGCCGTCGACCGCGAACCCCGAATATTCCAGTTCGATGTCGCCCAGTACCGGGTGCTTCAGGCGCTTTGTCCCGTCGCCATGGCTGAGCACGTCGTTTTCCCGCCACAGGGCGGCAAACTCCGGGCTGGTGCTGCAAAGTTCGTCGACGAGTTCGCGCACCTCGGACACCGCGCCGGCGCGTGCCGCATCGGCCCGGAACGATCCGACCACGAAACGGGCGAGGTTTTCCCAGTCGTGCTGCTTTTCGCGGATGGCAGGGCTGCGGAACATGAAGCGCAGGATGTTGCGCTGGCCGGCGGGCAGGGCGCTGTAGTCAGTCAGCACGATCCGCGCGGCGCGGTTCCAGGCAACGACGTCCCACGTGGCGGTCTTGATCAGGGCCGGGCTTGCATCGAGCGTGTCGATGAGGCGCTGCAGGCGCGGGCTGACGCCCTCGACGCCGTTATAGCGGACCTCGGGCGGACGCCCCAGCCCGAGCATGAAAAGATGCTCGCGCTCGGCCTCGGTCAGCATTAGCCCCTTGGCGATGCGATTCAGCACATCGGCCGAAGGCGCGCCGCCGCGACCCTGTTCCAGCCATGTGTACCAGGTCGGGCTGATGTTGGCGCGCTGGGCAACTTCTTCGCGGCGCAGCCCGGGCGTGCGCCGGCGCCCGGAAAACCCGAACGACGCCGGGTCGAGCCGGGTGCGCCGGTCCTTCAGGAAGGCTGCGAGCGTGCCGGCGGAATTGATGGGCATGGTCGATCCTGTTAGCAATTATAATAGGATAAAGTCACTACTTTAATGGAATAATAGACCGGCGATACTGCGCGGGCAACTGTGCAGGAGATTTTGCATGCGTATCTTTTTGACCGGCGCGACCGGCTTCATCGGTTCGGCGCTGGTTCCCGAACTCATCGGCGCGGGCCATCAGGTGGTCGGCGTCACCCGCTCCGACGCCGGTGCCGAGGCGCTGGCCGCCGCTGGCGCCGAAGTGCATCGCGGAACCCTCGAGGGGCCCGAGGGGCTGCGCGACGGCGCGGCGAAGGCGGACGCCGTGATCCACACCGCGTTCGACCATGATTTCTCGCGGTTTGTCGAGAATTGCGAAAAGGACAGGCGCGTCATCGCGGCCCTAGGCCAGGCCCTTGCCGGATCCGACCGGCCGCTGGTGATCACCTCAGGGGTCGGCGTGGGCAGCCCCGGACATGGCCAACTGGCGGTCGAGGACGTCTTCAATCCGAGCCATCCCAATCCCCGCATCGCCTCCGAACTCGCCGGCAATGCCTTGCTGGAGGCCGGCGTCAACGTGTCGGTGATGCGCCTGCCGCAGGTCCACAACCCGGTCAAGCAGGGGCTGATCTCGCCGCTCATCGAGATGGCGCGTCAGAAGGGCGTCTCGGCCTATGTCGGCGAGGGCCGCAATCGCTTCTCCGCCGGCCATCTGCTCGACGCCGCGCGCCTTTACCGGCTCGCCGTTGAAAAGCGCCAGCCCGGCGCGCGCTATCACGCGGTCGGCGAGGAAGGTGTCGAGGTGCGCGCGATCGCCGAGGCGCTTGGCCGGGGCCTCAACCTGCCTGTTGTGTCGATCGCGCCGGAAAAGGCGGCGGAGCATTTCGGCTGGATGGCGATGTTCGCCCCCATGGACCTGCCGGCCTCCAGCGCGCTCACCCAGGCACGGCTCGGCTGGCACCCGATCGGCCCGACGCTGATCGCCGATCTCGACGCGATGCAATACTGAGGAAGCGGCTTCAGCCAGGCCTGACGGCGTAGCGCAGGTGGACGAGCCCGTGCACCAGCGCTTCGCAGCTTGTGAGCGACAATTGCAACTTGCCCGCCAGGCCGCCTTCGCCGAACTCGACAAACCCCTGGTTTGCCGCCCGCCCGTCAATGGCAGGGGCAACGAGAAGGCTGAGCTCATCGACAAGCCCGGCCGCGAGGAAGGAACCGTTGATGCCGGCGCCGCCTTCCAGCAATAACCGGCGGATGCCGAGTTCGCGGCCGAGAACCTCAAGCATGACTGCAAGATCGACGTCGGGCGTTTCCGACACGATGTAGGACACGCCATCGGCGGCGAGTTCGGCGAGATGGCTGTCGGCGACGTCGCGCCCGAGCAGCACCACGACATGGTCGCCGCTGATGTCGGGCTTGGCAAAGTGCAGCTTGCCGGAAGCATCGAGCGCCACGGCATAGGTAGCCGCGTGGCCTTGCGCGAAATGATAGGGCCGGTCGACCTGGCCGGCATTAGCCGGCGGGTGCGCGGCGGCCTTGCTCATCTCGGCCATCGTGATGCGGCCGACGATCCAGGCGTCGCCCGCCATGTCGTTGTGGATGTGCTCGTAGAGGCTCGACCACTCGGCACGGGTGCCATCGGGGCTGGTGGTGTAGCGGCTCGGATGGAGGCCGCCGTCGAGCGACGCCAGCATATGGCAGATGATTTGCGGCTTCATGCGGTTCTCCGGAGATGGACTTTGAATGTTCAGACCTTGTTGTTGTGCATGTCGTTCCCCCAAACGCCGTCGTTTTGGGAATGCATCAGGCCATTTCAAGCTCCATCACCTTTTCAGCCGCCTTTGCGAGAAACCCGGATCGAGTATAGCCGTGGGCTTCGGCAAAGGCATCGATCCGTTGCAGAACGTCGTCCGGCAGCGTCACGTTGATACGCACTGTTTTCCTGGCCTCGGTCTTCACCGCGACCAGGATTGCAACACCGTCACGGTTATCGGCGTCCGCCATCACAGCCTCCAAACTGGAAGGCTCCGGAATGGCATCACCATCCTCGACCAACCCTTCGATATGCAGGGTCAGCGCCTCTTCAGCCATGGATCGCGCGTCATCCAAATCCTTGCCGGCGGTGATCACGCCGGGGAAATCAGGGAAAGACACACCGAAGTCGCTGCCGGCATCCTTATGGATAAGTCCGATATACTGCTTCATGTCCGTCACCTCAGTTTCAGTCCAGATTGCTTTTCGATGCTGCGCAGAGTGCCTATCGGGATATCGCGCCGGGGGTGAGGCACGGTGACCCGTCCTGGCTTGCCGCGGTGTTTGAATTGCGCATGGCTGCCCTTTCGGGAAACCTCGAACCAGCCGTCAGCTTCCAAAAGTCGGATAATGTCGGCGCTGTTCATGTGTATTTATACACATTGAAAGGCCATCTTTCAACAAAGGATGTGAAACCGCGCTCTCGCTCCCCCGGCTCGAGCCACCAAGGAGCAGGATGCCGACAATCCAAAATTCCGACAATTCCGATAATAGCTCAGCCAACTCTGTTATATCGATGTTGCACAAATGGTTGACCCTGGGTTAGCATCCCGATGCTGATGCCGATGGGAGGCAGTTTTTGCAACGGCGATCAGCTGGAGCGGCATGCGTTCTCGGGCGCAAGGAGGATGCTCCAACACTTTGAACCGACGCATGATCCTTCCTGAAACCGGCCCGGTTTCCGGGGCCGTGCGTTCTTGTGGAGGAGGATCAATCATGAACAGACGTGAATTCCTGCTGTCATCCGCGGCTTTCGGCGCCATGATGGTGGCGGCGCCCTCGGTGTTCGCCGAGGACAAGCTGACCATCCTCGGCTCGGTGCCCAGTCTCGGCTTTCCGTTCTTCGTGCACATGCTGAACGAGATCAAGGCGGAAGCCGCCACGCAAGGCGTCAACCTGACCGAGAGCGACGGCCAGAACTCGGCCACCAAGCAGACCGCCGACATCGAGGCGGCACTGGTGCAGAAGGTCAACGCCATCGTCATCTCGCCGCTCGACGTCAACGCGCTGGCGCCGGCGATCGAGGAAGCCGTCAAGGCCGGCGTTCCCGTGGTGACGATCGACCGCCGCGTCGACGGTGTCGAGGGCATCCTCGCCCATGTCGGGGCCGACAACGTCAAGGGTGGCGAGGCGGAAGCCAGCGCCATGGTGGCGGCGTTCCCGAATGGCGCCAAGCTGTTCCATCTGCAGGGCCAGCCAGGTGCCGGCCCGGCGATCGACCGCAACAAGGGCGTGCACAACATCCTCGATCCGCTGAAGGACAAGTACCAGATCGTCTTCGAGCAGACCGCCAACTTCGCCCGCGCCGAGGCCCTGTCGGTGACGGAAGCCGGGCTTGCCGCCAACGGCAAGCCCGACGCCCTCGTCTGCGC